>JAZLKG010000001.1:0-12374 GCA_045597465.1 Bacteroidales bacterium
TCTTTCAATTGTGTATCTTTGCTCCGAAGTTAACTGTTTGTACATAGCAATGCAAAATTAGTTAATTTTATCGAGGTGACAGTAATGTTGCCTCGATTATTTTTTCATCAACTAATTGCACTTTCAATTAGAACTTAAGCCAAAATGCGGAAAATGCAATTTTAGACTGGGGTCTGATTGCGTTCCACAAGGGCGAGAGCACGGATTAGCGGATTTGGCTAATCTGCCAATTATCGTAGATATCAAAGTAATGCCGGGCCTTTGAGGGGTCGGGCATTACTCCTACTCCATCGCGGTAGCATACGGCAAGCGAGTAGGCATATCCCTGACCGTCAGCACTATCCACCAGTTGGCACAGGTATTGGAAATACTGCGTGGGCGTGATCTCTCCGCTGGAAAAGAACCTGAGCGCCTGTCCCATGAAATCCACCGCTCCCCCGTCGGCCAGGCGTATCACAAGGCTGTCGATGAGGTCCTGAAGCGGCCACTGATAGTCACCATTGTAGGGTCGCAGGTTTGCATAGAGCTGATACGCACGCCTGAGATCGGGCTCAGCGCCTATTCCGCCATCGAGCCGCAGCGCCATGCAGAAGTCGTTGACATAATTCTGATTTTCAGCGCCATCCATAATCTCGCAGGCTTTGTGGTAGAGGCTATCGTCCCTGAGCACCCACAGCACCACGTAGGCGTAGAATGTACGCGCCAGAGCGAATCCCAGCAAGGCCGCCTCCTCGAAATACTCAAGGGCCTTGCGCGGATTATCCTCCATGGCTATCTGTCCCATGCAAAACTTCTCCACCCCAGGCGGAACACTGTCCCCCAGGCGTTTGAGAAGGGTGGTATAGTAGGTGGGGTTGGGCATTTGGTATTATAGGATTTTGTGATGGGCAAAGGTATGTTTTATGACTGAGATTGCAAAATTTTTTATTTATTTCCATTCATCATATCCACATAGGCATTGTGGTCCGCAATATCTTTATTTGATTTTTCCAATTGCTTTTTGATTTCCTCCTTCAATGCTTTTTGCTGATTAGGTTGCAACATCCGGTACGAAAGATAAGTCTTGAAGACAGTTACTCCAACAACTTTATTTCCGGATTGGGCAACTGTGGATATATCGCCTTCCCAACCTGAATCCATGAGACAAAGGCCCTGATCACAAACCATTGCATAATCAGAATGTTCACCATAATTTTTGAAGAAGCGCAATATTTCTTCATTAAGTTTGATAAAAAACTTGGTGTTATTCCTCCGATTAATTTCAAAAAACAAGGCTACTAACTCATAAAAAGTATAATCAGATCCTTGATATTCTCTTTCACGATAACGTTGCCAAAAATGAGGTATATAAATCGACAATCCCTTGGTATTTACCAAATGATCCATTCCTTTGGGCTTAACTGGAGCATGGGATAATGAAAGCACGTATTTATCCCTGTTATCTTCCAATACTCCAAAACAAACCTTTTCAGGATTGTCAAAATTATTATGAGTAACAATCCATCCGACAACGTATTTATTTCTTGTTGCTTGATGGATATATTCCTCAAGAAAGAAGTTTTGCCTCTTGCCTTCTTTTTTTGAATTTCTTGATGGCTTTTCCCTTAAGACTGTTGAGTCGGATTCCTACCTTTTCGTAATCGCTTGCAATTTCCGAAGCAATATCGTAGTTTGACATTGATGGTACTATCATAATAATTTGAGTTTTAAAATTTGATTTACAAATATAGAAAAAAAAGCAAAGGTGTCCAAAGTCAATACAAGAACTTAAGACACCTTTTCTTATTTCATCTTCTTACACCTCTCCCTCTATCAAAAACTTCCTCAGATACTTGTCAGCAAGCGCCATTACCTGACGGAGTTTTATTTCCTTCTTCTCGAGTAGTTCGAGATAGGCTTTGGCCTTCTCCTTGTCGATTTTGGCCTTCAGGTTGTCGAGTCGGCCGAAATCGTTTATGTTGTCCTCTGTAATGCGGTCTTTGAGTATCGTGTGGATATCGTCGGGGTTCAGGCCAAAGCCTTCCGCGAAGTTCTCCACCACCTGACTGAAATTCTTCTGCTGATAATCCACAATGTAGTCCATTATCAACTTGCCAGGCGTAAGCGTGATTTTGCCGTTCTTGAAGTCGGTGATGAACATATCGGCAAAGTGCTGTTGCTCCTTGCTGAGGGTGGCGAAAGTCTTGTACAATTCCTCCAAGGCGTTTTTCTTTGCCTCATCGTTGGCCGACGATCCTTCCAACTGGCTGAATTTCTCAAATTTGGAATTCATATAGTCGGCGTTTATGGCGTCGGTGGGTATCTCGGTAATGTAGGTTGCAATGTCGTAATAGACATTACCGCCGTTGCCCGAGCCTCCGCCCATCGACGAGAGTTCCTTGTATCGCTGTACAAGGATGAGATATGTCTCCTTGTCGAAATCCAGTTTCTCCTTGGGCGCATTGGGATTTTCGAGAATCGAGTATTCAAGTTTTTCCCAATAGAAACCCTGAACCTTGGCACATTCAAGATACTGGTTGAGTTCGCGGAAAAGTCTGCTGAACTGCTGACAGGCGTGCTTGTCGTCGGGCAGGGTCATAAAATTGTAGAGACCGTTCTCCACAAACAAGTCCTCTATCTCGTGGTAACGGGCGTTCATACCCTTGATATTGTCGGCCAGTTTATCTACAAAGAGCATAAACTTGTCGTCGCCCGAATATATCTCTATGGCCCGCTTTATATAGTTCTCCATTGTGTTGGGATATCTGTAATAGAAGATAGAGCCAAAGGGCTTGTCGGGGCCAAAGAGTCGGTTGGTGCGCGAGAAAGCCTGTATTATGTGCTGGTATTTGAGCACCTTGTCGAGATAGAGCGTGTTTATCCACTTGCTGTCGTAGCCCGTAAGCATCTGGTCAACCACTATAAGGATATCAAGAATCTGTTCAGGTTTCCCATCAATGCCCGAGTATTCCTGCTTGTGGGCCATACGGTGCTGAATATCGGTCTTGTAGAGGTCGAAATTGCTCATCGTGAAACTCTTGCCGAATGTGGTGTTGTAGTATTCCAGCATCTCTATGGTGCTGGCCTCCTTGCTGAATCCGTCGGCCCCAGTATCACTGCTGTCGTAGAGTGTGGCTACCTTGAGGTCGGTATCAGCCTCCTGAAAAAGTTGCCAATATCTTATAGCGTCGGGAATAGACGAGGTGGCGAGTATGGCGTGGAATTTCCTGCCGTTGCTCACATAATCGAAGTTGTCGATTATGTGGGCAACCACCTCGCTCTTGAATTTGTCGTTGTACTGAGTATCGGGCCATTCGTGCTCCACGCCGAAAACGGGAGAGCCCTGCACAAGGTCGTTGCCCATTGGCACTTCCTTCATCCAGTGATTGTAAATTTTCTTGGCCTGCTCGTCGGCCATTGCCTGCTTTACGGTCTGGCAGTTGCATTTGTGGAGGGCGATTTTCTGACGCACGTCCTTGTCCTGGAATACAAGCACCTTGGTGGTATCGAATGCAAGCACGTTTTTGTCGTTGAGGCCGTGGGCAAGGGTGTAGCGGTGGAGTTCGTCGCCGAATACGTCCTTGGTGGTGCAGTTTTTCACCGAGTTCTCAAACTTGATAGGTGTGCCGGTGAAACCGAAAAACAGCGCCTTGGGAAACATTCGCTTAATGTCGTTGATCATATCGCCGAATGTGCTTCGGTGGCACTCGTCCACTATGAAGACAATCCTGTTTTGCTGTATGGCCTCTATGTCCTTTGTACGGCGGAGTTTCTTGCCCGGCTTGTCGGACTTGTCTATGAGGGCCATTTTCTGTACCGAGGTTACTATAAGTTTCGAGAAATCGCTTTTGAGTTCGGCCACCAGTTCGTCGGTGTTCTCGGTGCTTGATATCGAGGTGTCGGCTGTGGCGAATCCCTGATATTCCATAAGCGACTGAGAGCCCAACTCCACGCGGTCGAACAGGAAAACTACCTTGTCGGCAAAGTCGGTCTCGGCTATGCGGAATGCCGACTTGAACGAGGTGAGTGTCTTGCCCGAGCCTGTGGTGTGCCAGATGAAACCGCCGTGCTGTTCCACCACGCTCCAGTCGTGCTTGGATACCACATTGTATATCTGCTCGCTGGCGTATATCTGATACGAGCGCATCACCTTGAGCACGTTGTCGGTCTTATCGGCCACGGTGAAATATCCTATGAGTTTGTGAGCCATAGGAATATAGAGAATGCCCTTTATGAAATTCTTGTAATCGAGCACAGGCTCGTTGTCGGCCTTGGCCCAATGGAAATAATAATTGGGATTGAAACGGCCGTCGTATCCCGGATTGGCGAAATATACACTCTCCTCGGGGTTCATAGCCACAAATACCTGCACGAATGCCATAATGCCACGGCGGAAAATTCCCTCCTTGGTGTATTTCTCTATCTGCGAGGTGGCGTTTGAGATAGGCACGCCCGATTTCTTGAGTTCCAGATGAATGAGGGGCATACCGTTGATGAGCAAGGTGAGGTCGCCACGGCGGGTCTTGGCCAGTTTGTTCCAGCGGTCGAACTTGGGCTGACGGGCAATCTGATAACGGCTACTGCCGGCGCCTATCTGGTCCTTATCGAAAAGGTTGAGGCTAACGGTCTTGCCGAGATGAGCCTCGTCGTCGGGATTGTCCCTCAGGATATTCACCTGCTTGCCTGCGATAAGTCCGTTGATAGCGAGCGGAGTTTTCAGATTGTTCACCTGATCGATAATCTGCATCACCTCGGTATCGGTGAGAGGATAGTTTCCCAGTTTCTCGGGGACACAATTATTCTGATAGAGGATTTCTCCGAAGTTGCGGAGCAATCTCTCCTCGGTGGGATATTCCAATATGCCGTCTTTCCAGCCGTGTTTTTGGAGGAGGCTTACTACCTCGTCCTCAAATTTCTGCTCGTCGTTGAATGTCATAATTATACAAACATTTTGTTCAACAATCCTTTTTTCAAGTTCCTTAGTTTCTCCAATTTTAGAGTGTATTTCTCGATTGACTTGTCAATATTGATAAAATACTGACTAATAGTTGTTTGCTCTTGCAAAGAATTCTTTAAAACTGGCATAGTTGCTAATTTTGTTGAATTAATTGCAGGATAATTTGACCCCTCTGAATTTTCAAGTACATTGCTTACAAATAAATCAGTCTGAATTAAATAGTAAACAAAATTTGTATTTATTTCATTATGAGGACGCAGTACAGCATAACCAGTAGAAGCAATATAATTACTACATTCAAAATCAATAATTAAATTGTTTTTCTGATATGGACGTACTGTTTGATATAAAATATCACCTTTTCTAAAAAATCTTTGAGCCCTTGACGGTGCATTACAGATATCAATTACATTCTTTTTTACTATAACTCCATTTTTTACGGACTCTAAGTCTAAATAAATAAAAAATTTCAGTTTTAATTCATCTTCATAAGGATTTATAAATACTATCTCTCCCAATCTCTTTTCCTCCCATTGGTCCACAAACCCCTTGAACCTAATCTCCGGCAGTTTATTATTGCCGTCTGGGAACATTTTTTTGAGATAAGCCTTTTTGATATTCTTCAAAAGTTCTATCTTCCTGGAATAATTGTTAATCAAATTATCCATTGTAGAGAACAATTTACCGATACGGGTTTGCTCGGGAAGGGTGGGAGGATACTTGATTAAAGTTAAATCAATATTTGACTTTGAAATACTGACAACTTTTGTTCCCTGCATTAATGGTAATAATTGCTTATGATATGAAAAAGAATTCATATAATAGCCCAAATAACCAACAGAAAAAATGAATAATGGTCTAACTGGTATTGTATGTAATCCAGATAAGACTTTCATATTATTAATATTTGTTATCTCGGAACACTTTCCTGCGGTTTCATCTTCGGCAGTATCAGCAATAATAATATCACCATCCATTAAAAACGAATTATTATATCTTTCACTAATTAATCCATCGTTAATAAATGGTACATTATTTTGAGAAACATCTACAATCTCACCGAATTTTATCAAAACATCACCATAATGGATATCCTTAAAAGAGCCACTATTATAATTTAATCCGTCTCTCGAAATTGTATTGCTCTGCAAATGTCTAAAAGTTTGCTCAAATACTTTTTCTTCCCACTCCTCATTGAAGTCCTTGAATCTAATCTTTGGTTTATTCATAATGCTTAACGATTAAGAAGTTTCTGGAATTCCTGAATACCGAGAAGGTCGGCTTCTGAGCCTGTAAGGTCGCCGAGCATCTCGGCGAGTTCTCTCTCGGCATCAGAGATCTCACTATCGATATGCGCAAAAGAGTCGGCATACTTGCCGGCAAGGGCGCTGGCCTTGGTGATGATATCGGTCTTGATATCATCTATCTCGCCCGTTACCGCCTCAAAATACGGATGACACCATTTGGTGTGGAGAAGTTTTTTGGCATCAGAGTCCGAAAGGTTTTCGATAGCCTTGATAGTGTCGCTTTCGAGTTTCTGCTCCCATTCCTTCCTCACTTTTGTAAGTACCTTATTACTTTCAAGACAAGTACCGGCAATTTCCACATTCCAATCAAAATCAGTTTTGTCATCCTTCTTCTTCTTGCTGATTTGCTTGGTCAATGCCAGTATTTTCTTTGTATCTATCTCGCCGTCGTCATTCAAGATCGGCTCTTTGTCATCATCAGAAATCGAATTTATGGCATCCTCGTATTCCGACTGATTGGATTGAATATCATCATTACAACCATTAATATGCTTGATGATTTCTTTGAGTTTCTCGTCGTATTTCTGAATAAGGTCGAAAGGAATAATACGGCCTTTCCAGCCGTCCTGAACCTCCACTTCCTTGTCGCCCTTTTTCTTAATTACCATAAGAGGGTCCACTACACGCACATTGCCGAAACCGAGTTCGTCCTGCTGAATCATCTCTATATCGTCGGCCACAATACGGCTTTGGTCGTAATATTTCTGATATACTGAATATGGGTCGATTAGTTCGTTACCCTTCAATTTGCTGAACAAATCGGCATACAAATCCTGCTCCAATTGGTTGAAATTCACAGTCTCGCAATTGTCGATAAGCCTCTCGTCAAGATTGTTGTCTTGGAATTTGGCGCGAAGGGCTAATCCCTCCTTTCTGATATCATCGTTGTTTTCGATAATATCAGAGAGATTGTCGCGAAGCATCGACGTAAACTCTCCACGCTGGAAAATAGCGTCGCCCAGAGTAGGGAAAGCCTCGAAATATTTCCTGAAAGTCTTGTATATCTCGCTATTAGGCACACCGCCAAACATTGTGGCATAGATATCAAACTCCTCGGCCTCCTCGGAAGAATCCACATATCGTGGGATATTTAGGTTGTAGCCGTTAGATACAATCTCCTCCAACTCTACCACGCGCGAGAATTTCTCCACGCTCCTGCGCTCACGTATCACGTCTGCTATCCTGCGGATATCGCAGGCACGCAGTTTGTTGTTCTTGCCGTCTTTCTCGAATCCCTTAGAGGCGTCTATAAAGAGAATGTTGGAAATCTTGTCTTTCCTGCGGTCTTTCTTCAATACCATTACAAGAGTGGGAATGCCAGTGCCAAAGAAAATGTTGGGAGGCAGACCGATAATGGTATCTATATGATTGTTATCCACAAGGTTTTTGCGGATACGCTCCTCCTCGCCTCCACGGAAAAGAACACCGTGAGGCAATACGATAGTCATAATGCCGTCGGCCTCCAAGTGGTAGAGACAGTGGAGAAGAAAAGCATAGTCGGCCTTTGCCTTGGGCGCCACACCGTAGGCAAAACGTGGATCGCTGGCCTTGTGGTCAGGCTCCCAAGGCTGTGAATATGGAGGATTGGAAACCACTGCGTCCACTTTCAGAAGTTCGTAGCCCTCGTCGGGGTCTTGCTCGTTGGTAAACAAAGGCCAGTCGTGTTCCAGAGTGTCGCCATTGCGCACCACAATATTGTTTGGCTTGATATCACGCATCACAAGGTTCATACGTGTAAGGTTGTATGTATTCTCCTTGAGTTCCTGGGCGTAATACATAATGGAATCGTAGTCCATATATTTGGAAATGGTGCTACCCACAGAGAAGAGCAACGAACCCGAACCCGAGGTAGGGTCGTAAACCTTGATATTCTGCTTGCCCTTGCAATGCTCGGCCACAATCTCGGCCATCAATACGGCCACCTCGTGAGGCGTGTAGAACTCTCCGGCCTTCTTACCAGCATTGGCGGCAAAGTTGGATATCAGGTACTCGTATATATATCCCAACACGTCGTAGCCCTGTTTGCCGTCGGTAGGGATATCGTTGATGAGTTCGATGATATCCTTTACAGACTTGGACTGCTCGGCAGGCGTGCCACCAAGTTTAGTAAGGTTTTTGGACAGGGTATCGAAAATGTTGTGGTATATATTACGGATCTTGCTGTCCTTCACAACATTGTACTCGAAATTATTGAGCGCGTCAATCACGTGACCCACCTTGAATTGGTTAGTCTTCCGCTCCTTCAGCCAGGAGTTGTAGAGACACTTGCCGGGAATATAATATCCCAGGTTTTTCTGAAGGTCGGCTATGGCATCCTCCTCGTCATCGTTGAGTTCGGTGTATATATCCTCCTCCTCCCAATCGTGCGAGAGAAGGTAATTCACCTCCTTGTCGGAGAGGTATTTGTAGAATATAAAACCGAGTATATAATCCTTATAGTCGTTGGCCTCAATCTTGGAGCGCATCTTGTTCGCAGTCTGCCAGATCTTGGAGGCGAGTTGTTGCTTGTTCATAATTAAAAATTACGGGTTAAGTAGTCTGCAAATCTACGAAAAAATTTTCACAATCCTGCAAAAATTTTTCTCCGCACATTCAAAGGCGAAACGCATCAGCCTGCTCCATTGCGACATATCGTCACTTATAGGCACGTTGACAACCTTGCTTCCTGATATTTTAATATGCACCAACTCCACTTCCAATCCGTCGGCGCTTCGCAAAGTCTCGATATCAGCGTAGATATTTTTTCCTAACCGCTCGCTCAAACTATTCCCGATTGTAAATGTTATCGGATAATCATCGAGCATAAAATCAGGAATATAATCCTCGTCGGAAATGCCTTCGGGGAAATATATATCCTCCTTCTTGCCAAGTTTTTTCAGGATATTGGGCACGGTCTCCAAAAAAAGTCCGAAAATATCCTCCACGGTAGGCTCAGCGCAGGCCGAGAGCAAAGTCTCACCATCCATCGCATAGGGATTAATCGAATCAGGAAAAACCGATTGGAAATTATCAGCCAAGTCGGCAAAGAAATTCCTCTTGAGAGCCTTGCAAATATTCGTCAACGCCTCAAGCCCGATATTCCTGTTCTTGATCTGCTTATATACATTTGCCCTCTGACAAAAAATCATATCCGCAAACCTCGTCACCGGAATCTTCTGCCTCGCAATCTCATCCCTGATGAGCATTCCCAAATCAAACTTATTTTCCATAACGATCCGTGTTTTTTGATTACAATGCAAAGATAAGAGAAAACAAAGATAAAAACCTAAAAAAAGTGTATCCGTGTGGGATACACGAAAGAAAAAACAACAAAAAATAGCAACAATCTACAAACCAACAAATTAACACTTTTACTGCGACTTTTTCAAACGACTTTTTGGCAATTCGGAGGATTTTTTCAAACGAGTTTTCACAAATCCATGCGACTTTTTCAAACGAGTTTTTTTCTAAAAAAACATTCACAACTTCCAAAATAATTTCCTATCTTTGCGGAAATAATATATCAATTCCAAATATGATAGAAGAAGTAAGACTGAAAAACTGGAAAAGTTTTGAGGATACTGTATTATATATAGAGCCTCTCACGGCAATCATAGGCTGCAATGCAAGCGGAAAATCAAACATTTTCGATGCGTTGAAGTTTGTGTCGCTGTTGGCTAATGGTTATACTATTTTTGGCGCTATAGACGAAACAAGAGGCAAGGAAGAATACATTGTAAGAAAAGGACAAGAGCAAGCATCAATTGAATTAAAAATTCATGATGATGAGACTGATACAGATTGTGTATATAGTGTCGTTATTGATACAAATATTGGAATTGGAGGATCACATAACGTAAACAACGTAATAAAACTCCAGAATATCTTCCTTCTCAACCCCAATCCTCAAACAATGCGCGACTATTCGCCATTGGGAAAAGATTTGAAAGAAGATGCATCAAACATAGCCGGAATTTTAGCCGCGCTTGATGAGGAACAAGGAAAGACTATTCAGGAACGAATCACCAAACTAGCTCAACTTCTCCCCGAAAAGGATATCGTGGAAGTTTGGAGCGAAAAGGTAGGACGTCTTGGCAAGGACGCAATGATATACTGCAAGGAACGATGGACCAACGACACAGAAAACATCCTGGATGCCAGTGGCATGTCTGACGGAACATTAAGATTCATCGCAATTATCACCGCATTGCTAACCCGCCCCGAAGGTTCTTTGCTGATGGTGGAGGAAATCGACAACGGACTTCATCCTTCAAGAGTAAAAGATCTTGTAAAGGCATTGAAGGAAATTGGTGCAGAACGCAATATCGACATCCTTTTCACAACCCATAATCCTGCATTGATCGACGCTTTGGGATCGGAGCTGATACCTTGCATAAATTATATCAAGAGAAATCCTGATACTGGAAGCAGTGAGATAAACACCCTCGACCAAAACGAGAATTTATTCCAGATAATTTCCAGAGGAAGCATAGGAGATTCAATGATAGAAGGGAGGATATAAAGATGGCAAAAGTAATCATCATAGACACATCAATCCTCAACGTTTGGCTAAAAGTACCAGGCAAGGAGACTTCCGGAAAAAAGAACGAATTCGATTTCGAGTACGTAGATTCTTATATCAAAAACGAAATCAAGAACGGTTCAAAACTGGTTTTGCCAATGACTTCTGTAATTGAGACTGGAAACCACATAGCCCACTCAGGAGGTCGCAGAATGAACTCTGCCAACGAATTAAAAAGCATAATAGAGAAAGTGGCAGAAGGTAAGGCACCATGGCTTGCATTCGACCAGCAAAACCAATTGTGGGAGAAAAACAAGCTTAAAGAATTAGCCGCGCAATGGATTGTCGGAGTGGAAAAAGAAGAACAATCAATTGGAGATACCGCCATAGTGGAAGTTGCCAAACATTACGCATCAGCAGGATTCGAAGTAGAAATTTTCACAGGAGATGGTGGCTTAAAAAACTACGAATATAAAATTACTGGTCAGCAGGGGAAACTCCGCAGAAACAGAAAACAAATCTAATCCAACAAACCAAAATGAACAAACCAATACTCCTCGCAATATCGCTGATGCTTGCGGCCTGCATGCAGGCTTGCACCGACGATTATGGAGATACGCCTGAAGAGCAAGGCAACAACACAGAGTCAGCTGGCAATAATATAGGGTCAGCTGACCCTAACACTACGGGAACCGTAACCGCCTGGAAAGACGGATACATCACATTCTACGGCCAGCCATCCAACAACGACAGCTACCCATGGCCGCTGCCTGAGATGGAGAAGGGATACTACAATGTGGCGCCCGGCGTGCATTTCTTCCCAAACTACATTCTCGGCTCGGCATACGAGATCCAGTACGGCAATAAGACCATCCGCGTAATCGGCAAGGACATCTGCCCCGACGGCGACAACTCATGGTTCGACAACACCCCTGAGGCTTTCGAATACCTGACCGGCAACAAGGCACTCGGCAAAGTGAACGTGAAATGGCGCGAGACACCATATTACACCAACAAAAACGTGGTCGTAAAGATAAAGAACGGCTCCAACAACTGGTTTCTCGGACTCTTCGTCTTCAACGGCAGATACGGCGTAAGCAAGGTGGAAGTATCAGCCGACGGCAAAACATTCCACGCCATGAAGCCCTTCACCTACAACGCATTCTGGGAACTCCAGTGCCCGTTCGACCAATACAACAAAGACCTCACCATACGCCTCACCGACCGCTACGGCCACGTGGTGACCGGACAGATGAAAATGACCGGAGTAAAGGACGGCACAGCCTTCGACATGGGCAAAAACTTTGAATACTAACGGCATTTTTGATTTTCGATTTTTAATTTAACGTCAGTTAGATGAAACAATATTCTCTAAGAGAGTAAGAGAGTTAAGAGCGTTACTCATTATTTAAGAGACGTAATTTTTTTACAAAAAATTACTCCAAGAGTTTAAGAGCATCTCTGTTGCAGGGCTCTTAAACTTTGAAAGGAGTTTTCGAAGGAAACCCCGTCTTTTTAAAATAAAAAAAACTCTTATATCTCTTAAACTCTTAGAGGGCAAAAAAAAATCATTGAACTCACGATAATTTAAGATTGCCTATAATCGAAAATCAAAAATCAAAAATCAAAA
>JAZLKG010000002.1:0-9428 GCA_045597465.1 Bacteroidales bacterium
GGTCGCTTCGCTCGAAATCCAACAAAAATCTTTTTCAAAATCCTTTGATTGTTATGCCCGAAATTTTGGGCGAAAATCTTTCAAAAATTTTTCGGTCTCTACGAGCCCCGTCCCGTTAGGGACAAAAAGATTTTTGTATAATTTTTGCCCGAGATTTCGGGCTAAGTAAAAGGAAATGATTTTAAAACGATTTTTGAAAGATTTCGAGCGAAGCGACCATACAAAAAAATTATTTCGTCGAATTCACGTTAATTACATAATTTCTTTCAGCAATTCCTTGATATAATTCTCGATATCTAATGGCGATACATTGTATTTGGGTTGCATTTGGGTGAAGTTTTCGTCCATCCGAAACCTTGCAGAAGTTGACAGCATCGCAATTAGGTTTTTGGTTTTGAGCTTGTGTCCAGAATGTTTCAATGCGTTGTCAATCATATTTTTGAGGTTTCCTCCGCTTTTGAGAATCGAATATATGTCGTAATAATCTCGAAAGTTGCTTCTGCGCATCAGAACTTCCATTTTCATTGCCCCGATGGCTTCGGGATCAGCAAGTCTTAGATTGTTTCTTAGCGTAATTACTTGCATTTCTGGAGCATAACGTTCTGTTGCATAGAACGAGAATTTTACTTTAGAAACCTTGAATTCCACGTGGTCGAAATCCATTATTTCTACGTGTTCCACTTCTCCGATGCTGGCGAGCTGTTTTTTTATCGTTGGCCAGTCAACCTCCATTTTCTGGTTTTTGGAAGTCCTCCATTTCATAAAATCGAGATCCTCGCTGTTCCTTGTCTGCAACTGCAACGACAAGGCTGTACCGCCAACCAAAACATATTCCCTGATACATTCCAGTTGTGTTACTTTCTCAAAAATATCCGAAGTCTGAGGCGCTAATCCTTCCATAATTTCTTGAAATGTCTGGTTTCCAAATTCTTGAGGTAAGCATCAGGTTTCTTGGCACCGAAATAATACCAGGCGAAAAACCTGTTCAGCATATAGTAATATTCGCCCTGAGGCACAAGGCGTTCTTTCCAAATGCTCTTTATCTTTCTGTAGGAGAGTATGTTGAATAAATCTTTGATTTCCTTGAGGTCGAGGTACACCAGCACCTTCTCCACAAGCAGCTCGTCGGGGAGGTCGGTGATTTTGCTGGTGTCGTACGACCAAAGACAGTTTTCGTCTATAAGCTGACGCACCAGTTTTTTGCGGATGATATTTTTCTCTTCCTTCGTCATAAGTTTTATCCGTAATCCTTTTACGCAAAGTTAGATATTTTTTTTTGTTTTCCGAAATTTATTTTTACTTTTGCTTTGCTAATTTTATTTAATTAACTTATGAAAAGAGTGATTTTTTATGCCGTTCTCTGCTGTGCCTTGATGGCCTGTGGCGGCGCCAAGACAAATTCAGAGTCAGCTGACTCTAAGACTGATGCTTCCGTTTCTGAGGCCCCGGCATCAGCCAAAACTACTTTTGCCGATTTCGAAAAAGGCGACTACAAAATCTACGCTCTCCGCGGCAAGGTGAGCAAGGTTGAATATGACTATAAATCAGATGGTTATACCAGAGGAATTGCCTTCGGCAGCGATGGTCACGTAACAGCCGACGACGGGGAGATTCTTGATTTGGGCCGCAATGACTTTGAAAATCAGTTTGTACGCGACGCCAACGACAATATCATAAATATCGACCTCGACGAGGAGGGCTTTGGCACTTCCCTTACCTACAACGGCAAGGGTTTGCTCCACGTCTACAAGCATACCACCGAAGAGTCGGAATACGAGGTGAAATTCATCTACAACGATGATTGTGAGATAGTTTCAGTATCAGAGGAATACACTTATTATTTCGGCGAGGGTATGGGACACAATACAACATACAACTATACCATTCAGGAGCGCGACAGCCACGGCAACTGGACAAAGGCCAAACTCGACAAGGAGACCAAACACAACTCTGGCAGTACAGAGAAGCAATCTTCCGAGATCACCCGTAATATAACATATTTTGATTAACTTATGAAAAAACTCTTTATTCCAGCCGTTATCTGCTGTGCCCTTATGGCCTGCGGCGGCGCCAAGACAAATTCAGAGTCAGCTGACTCTAAGACTGATGCATCAGCCACTGAGGTAAAAACCGATACCAAAAAGGCCGAGGACCCATACACAATGGTGGATGGCAAAATCTTTGAGCTTAAGGGCAATGTGAAGAAATGCCAGATTTTCGGTTATTACTCCGACGAAAACGGCAATCCTACAGGTACAACCCCCGAGGAGGAGACCACCATTGAGTTTGGTGCCGACGGCAAGCTCTCCAGCCATTCCGGATACGAGAAAATAATCCGCAACGACAAGGACCAGCTCGACAAGTTGACCTGGTATTGTGGTGATTTCGGTTGCGATTTCGTTGACCAGTATACCTGCAACGCCGATGGTTTCGTAGTAAAGGAGAAGATGGTGAACCTCGGCAGCCGCGATTGGGAATACGAGCTCGATTCCAACAACGAGCGCGCAAAGGCAGCCTCCGACGCTCAGTTTGAGGAGGGTATGGAAGGCAGAGCCGAGCACTCTTACAAGGTTCTTGAGCGCGACGAGAAGGGCAACTGGACAAAGCGTCTCGTAAAAATTAAGGAGGGCGAGAAAGAGATGGGCGCCGCCGACTATCAGTGGGAAAACCTCACTTGGGTAGAGATTAGAAAAATTGAATACTAGTAGTTAGTAGTTAGTAGATAGTAGTTAGTGTTTTATGGAAAACTTTATCGTATCAGCAAGAAAATATCGTCCCGCGTCGTTCGATACGGTTGTGGGTCAGGGCAGCATTACGGCCACATTGAAGAACGCCATCAAAAACCAGCAGCTGGCTCAGGCGTATCTTTTCTGCGGTCCGCGCGGTGTGGGCAAAACTACGTGTTCGCGTATCTTCGCCAAAACCATCAACTGCCTGAATCTCAGCGAGGATATGGAGGCCTGCAACGAGTGTGAGAGTTGCCGCGCGTTCAACGAGAACCGCTCGTACAACATTCACGAGCTCGACGCCGCTTCCAACAACTCCGTAGATGATATCCGTCAGCTGATAGATAAAGTGCGCATACCTCCGCAAATCGGAAAATACTCCGTATACATTGTGGACGAGGTTCATATGCTATCCACAGCCGCCTTCAACGCCTTCCTGAAGACATTGGAGGAGCCGCCTGCCCACGCCAAGTTTATCCTGGCCACCACCGAGAAGCACAAGATTCTGCCCACGATTCTGTCACGCTGTCAGATTTTCGACTTCAACCGTATGAAGGTGGAGGACATTGTGGCTCATCTTCAGAACCTTGCACAGAAGGAGGGCATAGAGGCTGATGCCAACGGACTTAACGTGATAGCCCAGAAGGCCGACGGCGGAATGCGTGACGCCCTCTCGTTTTTCGACCAGATTGTGAGCTTCTCGGGCAAGAAATTCACCTATCAGGACGTTATCAACAACCTCAACGTACTCGACTACGAATACTATTTCAAGCTTATAGACTATTTCCGCGAGGGCAATGTAAACAGCTCGCTGCTGGCCTTCAACGAGATTCTCAACAAGGGATTCGATGCCCACCATTTTGTGAGCGGCCTCAGCCAGCATATCAGGGACATTATGGTATGCCGCGACGAAAGCACCATTCAGCTCCTGGAGGTGGGCGCCGATATCCGCGACCGCTACAAGAAGCAGGCCAAGGAGGTTACGCTGCCGTTCCTCTATACGGCCCTGAATATCACCAACAAATGCGACCTCGACTACCGCGAGAGCAAATCCAAGCGTCTGCTCGTGGAGCTGATGCTGATGCAACTCTGCAACATTGGCGGCAAGATTACGGCGCAGGCTCCGGCACAGCCTCAGGTGGCAATTCCGCAGACTCAGCCACAGAATCAGCAGCCTCAGGCCTCCGCTCCGGCACAGCCTCAGCAACAACCTGCAAGCCAGCCAGTTCAGCAGCCTCAGCCAGTTCAGCAGCCGGCATCAGTCCCAGAGTCAGCTCCCGTATCCGTTTCGCAAGCCCCGGCAAATAATGTAGCTGACCCTGCGAAAAAGGTGGCCGCAAATTCGGTTTCGATTCAGGCATATCTTCAGCGCAAAAACGACCTTGCCAAGCAGGAGGAAGAGCGTCAGAAACAGTCCGGCGCCGCCACAGCCATTGCGGTAGTGAATGAGTGTCAGGATTTTACACGTGAGCAGGTGGCCACTCTCTGGGCAAAGCTCGCCGAGATCTACAGGACCAAGAAGCCAAGGCTCCACGCCATTTTCTCGCAGAGCGTGCCCGAGATCAAGGACAACTACGTGCTGGAAATGAGCCTCCAGAACTCGATGCAGAACGACGCCATCAACGAGGTGAAGGCCGGTTTTGTAAACTATGTGCGTCAGCAGCTCCACAACGGAAAAATCGAGGTGGTGACCAAGGTGGCAGAATCCGGAAACTCCGTTTTCGTGTACACCGACAGCGACAAATACAAGTATCTGGCCCAGCAAAACGAGAACCTCGACGTGCTGAAAAAGGATTTGAATCTGGAATTTTAAGCAAATGATTGAAGTGTTGAAGTGTTGAAATGTTGAGCACTTCTATCACTTCAATCACTTCAACACTTCAACACTTGAATATCAGGAAATTAAATATCGTAAATTTCAAGAACCACGAGTTGCGGGAGTTTGTTTTCAGCAAGAAGATAAACTGCCTGGTGGGCAACAACGGCGTTGGCAAAACCAATGTCCTGGATGCTCTGTATTATCTGTCGTTCAGCAAGAGTTTTATCAACAGCACTGATACTCAGAATATTAGAAACGACGAGGAGTTTTTCTCGCTGAGGGGCGTCTACGACGTGAACGGCATCGACGAGACTATCCTCCTGAATTTCAGCCGCAAGAAGGGCAAGCAGATGAAGCGCAACGACAAGGAATACGAGCGCATCAGCGACCATATCGGCCTGCTGCCGCTGGTGATTATTAGTCCCCAGGATATCAGGCTGATACTGGACGGAAGCGCCGAGCGCAGGAAGTTTCTCGACAGCGCCATCTCGCAGTTCAACAACAGTCATCTGGTGGCCTTGCAGAATTACGGACGCGCTCTGCTTCAGCGCAACAAGATTCTTAAAAGCAGCAACGGCGTGGTGGATCCCATAATGCTGGAAATGTGGGACCAGCACCTTATAAGCAATGGCAAAATCCTGTACGACAACAGGAAAGCCTTTGTGAAGGATTTTATCGGTGAGTTCCGGAAGTATTACGGGCTGATATCCACAAACGGCGGCGAGCTGCCGATGCTGAGGTACGAATCTCAGCTCGACGAGTTTACGATGGAGCAGCTCCTGAAGGATTCGCTGCGGAGGGATATGGTTTTGCAGCACACCTCGATGGGTGTCCACAAGGACGACCTGATATTCGAAGTGTCAGGTATGTCGCTGAAAAACAGCGGGTCGCAGGGGCAGCAGAAAACTTTCCTCACGGCCCTGAAGCTGGCTCAGTATTCGTTTCTCGGCAGGGTGGGGAAGAGGCCGATACTGTTGCTGGATGATATTTTCGACAAGCTGGACCCCACCCGCGTGAACGCCATTGTAAAGATGGTGCTCAGCGATGATACGTTTGGCCAGATTTTCATCACCCACACCAGCCCCGTGGATCTGGAAAGGATGCTGAAAGAAGTTACCGACGATTTCGAAATGTTTGAAATACAATAATTTACCATTAATATTTAATACTATGAATTTTTCATTAAAGAAAATCGCCCTCTTTGCGATGGGCGTTGCAATGATTGGAATCCAGTCGTGCAGCAAGGAAGTGGGCACGCTCAACGGCGAGTTCTCAGTATCAGAAACCAAGAAGGTGTTGTTCTCGCAGGGCAACCTCCGCTGTCAGCTCCCCGAGCAGAAGTGGTTTTTCGCCGACAATCAGTACGAGTTTGTGGCCGGCGATGCCAACAAAAACGTTGGTTATAAGGATTTTGCCGGTGGCGTGATAGATCGTTTCACCTTTATCGGTGCCAAGGAACCCAATACCCGCAGGTGTGAGTATCCTTGCGAGTTTGTGGATTTCGGTACCAACGTTATCGAGAACGGCGGCAACGAGGGCAAGCCAGATATGTGGCGCACCCTTTCCGGCGAGGAGTGGGCTTACATTCTTTTCGAGCGTCCTGATGCTGCCAGCAAGTCGTGCTATGCCTATGTGGGCGACAACGCAGGTGTAATCATTATGCCTGACAAATTCACTTGTCCTGATGGTGTTACATTCAAGAGTTTTGCTGATTTGGGTGTGAATGTATCAGGCAGCGTGAAAAATGCAAGAAACTCCATTATCAATCCCAAAAAGGAGCTTGAGGACGAACTCAAGACTGTAAACAAGTATACAGTGGAGCAGTTCAACAAGCTTCAGGAGGCAGGTGCCGTATTTATGCCATATTGCGGCCACGACAGCTACGATTTAAATGAGGATGCCGCATACTGGAACACTCCAAGCAAGGATACCACATATTTCAGCAGCTACAAGGTAGCCAGCGTGTGGGGAGCCCGTGGCTGCCGTCCATACTCTTTCCGTATGGCTGTACGCCTTGTAAAGGACGTAAAGTAAGTAGCTGATGCTGCATAGATAATATAAAAGCCGCAGTTGATTTTGTCAGCTGCGGCTTTTTTTGTGTTATTTTATTCTGTTTGTGGAGACGGATCTGTTTGTGGAGACGGACCGCGGTCCGTCTCTACGGCAGTTTAATGCTTGTGGCAGCAACCACCCTCGTGGTCGTGGTCGCCGTGACAGCAGCCCTCGCCGTCGTGGTCGTGGTCGCCGTGGCAGCAGCCCTCGCCGTCCTCCTTGTGGCATCCGCCCTCACCGTGGCAACCGTGGCAGCAGTGTCCGTCCTTATGAACGTGTCCGTGCTCTATTTCCTCTTCTGATGCCTCGCGGATAGCTTTTACCTCTACCTCGAAGTAAAGGTCCTTGCCGGCCATATCGTGGTTGAAGTCCATCTTCACGCTCTTCTCGCCGATAGAGAGTACCTTGCCAATCATATGGTTGCCGCGGTTGTCCTGCATAGGAATGTGGGCGCCTACGTGGCATATCATCTCGTTGAGCTTGCCGTCCTGCATAAATACCTCGATAGGAATGTTGGCTACGTATCTATCGTCGTAAACGCCGTATCCGTCCTCTGGAGAAAGGTGGAACGATACCTCCTGGCCAATCTCGAAACCGTTGATGGCGTCCTCGAATTTAGGAAGAAGCATACCTCTGCCGAAGAGAAACTCAAGAGGCTTGTCGTCCGGAGTCTGCTCCACGATTGGGCCATTCTCCTCAGTTCTAAGTATATAGTTTACTGAAACTACTTTGTTTAATTCTACTTTCATTGTGTTTTTTTGATTTTGTTTGCTACAAAGGTAAGAATAAAATTACAAATATGAAAAATTTTTTGCCTAAAGAATTTGGATAGTTGGAATTTTGTTTTTACTTTTGTGTCCGAAATAACGACGGCTGAATAGTTCAATGGATAGAATACGGGTTTCCTAAACCTTAGATCTGGGTTCGATTCCCAGTTCGGCTACGAGAAAGGCAAGCGAGAGCTTGCCTTTTTTTGTTTGGGTGATTTTACCTCAATCCCACAACCTTATATCCCGCCCAAAGCGCCAGCAATCCTACAAGCAGACTGCACACTATATAAATTACACTCATCATCATATCGCCGCCTTTGCCGAGGAGGAAGTTCTCGTTGGTGAAGGTGCTGAATGTGGTGAAGCCTCCGCAGAAACCTACTGTCAGCAAGGTCTTTACCTCGTTGCTGATGCTGGAGTTATTGAACAATCCCGTAAACAAACCGATAAGGAAACAGCCAAGGACGTTTACGGTGAATGTTGCCAATGGGAACGATCCCATTATACTGAATTTCAGATATTTTGAAATCAAATATCTGAGCGCGCCTCCGCAACCGCTACCAAGAAAGATTAATAAAACCAATTTCATTTTTGATTTTTGATTTTCGATTTTCGATTTTCGATTTATCAGAACACAGATGACACAGATGGGGCGGATCTGCGCAGATTTTTTTTTTAATTAATCTGTGAAAATCCGCTCAATCTGTGTCATCTGTGTTCCATTTTTCCTTTTGCAAAATTAGAAATAATTATTAATTTAGCGACTGAAAAATCAATGGAAAATGAATGTAGTAAACGAAAAATATTTAGGTGATTTTCTGGAATATCTCACTTTGGAGAGGTCGAT
This sequence comes from Bacteroidales bacterium, assembly GCA_045597465.1. Lineage (GTDB taxonomy): Bacteria > Bacteroidota > Bacteroidia > Bacteroidales > UBA3824 > UBA3824. The sequence continues at coordinate 8,215 of JAZLKG010000002.1, forward strand.
GGCCAACAACAGTATCGAGGCTTACCGCAACGATATCGAGAAGCTGTGCTATTATGTGGAGGAGTTTCTCGGAGGGCGAAACCTTGAGACTATCACTATGGACGAGCTTTCGGGATTCCTGGAGTGGACGGCAAAAATGGGACTCTCGCCAAGGACTCAGGCAAGGATTCTGAGCGCTGTCAAGAATTTCTACATTTACCTGCTAACCGAGAATATCGTGGCCGAAAGTCCTGCGTATCTGCTCTCTACGCCTAAACTCGAAATGACTCTGCCAACTGTTCTCAGCGTTGAGGAGATTGACCAGATAGAGGGAGCGATTGACCTATCGAGCGACGAGGGCGAGCGAAACCGCGCCATCATCGAGACTCTCTATAGTTGCGGTCTGCGTGTATCAGAACTCATAAACCTCAAAGTATCAGACATTTTTCCCGACCAAGGTTTCATAAAGGTGACAGGAAAGGGCGACAAGACGAGGCTTGTGCCAATCTCAGAGTCAGCTCTAAAATATATAAACTTCTACATTGAGAAAATGCGCTGTCATCTGGCCATAAACAGCGAGAACAAGGATTATCTTTTCCTGAACCGCCGTGGCCGGAAGCTTACCCGTGTGATGATTTTCACGATAGTAAAGAGGCTTTGCGAGTTGGCTGATATTCAGAAAGTTGTAAGTCCTCACACGTTCCGCCACTCGTTTGCGACTCACCTTGTGGAAGGCGGTGCCGACCTGCGCGCCGTTCAGGAAATGCTGGGTCACGAATCTATACAGACCACCGAGATCTACACCCACCTCGACAGCCAGTACCTCCGCGACGCCATAATGAGCCACCACCCAAGAAGCGACAGAAAACTCATCAATTTCAATGACTATTAAATAATTACGAAATCCGAATTACGAATGCAATCATAATTAACCTGAGTTCGACGAATTCTTAGAAACGTCGCTTCGCTCAAAATCTATCAAAAATCTTTTTCAAAATTGTATTGAGGATCGCCCGAAATCCCGGGCAAAAATCATTCAAACATTTTTCGGTCCCTCCGGGACCCCTGCTGATTATACCGCCGTCCCGTTAGGGACAAAGAGATTTTTGTTAAATTTTTGCCCGTGATTTCGGGCGATACCAAATTTTAAAATAATTTTAAAAAAATTTTGAGCGAAGCGACGTCTTTTAACTAACCTTTCGTAATTATCCAAACAGTTCCGAGACCTCGATTCC
>JAZLKG010000003.1:0-3046 GCA_045597465.1 Bacteroidales bacterium
CCCTGATGTTGAGTTTGAGGGCTTGATGATTAGCAGGGAAAAACCATATTTCAATCCTGGCAAATGGAATTTTACAGATTTGGAATTGCCCAAAATTGGAGGATTCAATCTGGCTTTGCGAGAAATCAATTTTGTGAATGATGCTCTAAATTTGGGAGCTGACGTTAGTTTCAACGAGAAAATAAAAGGCTTTGGCAAATTTAACCTAAATCCTGATTTCGAGAAATTCACTCTTAAAAGTCTCGACATCTCACGCCTTGCCGTGGAATACAATTCTGATAATTTCAGTGTGAAAGGCGAAGTGGAAATTGTGAAAAACGATACTATATATGGCAATGGTTTTAGAGGGAATGTGGGATTGACTCTGGTTGACAAATTCTCTGTGGACGCTGTGGCTCTTTTTGGAAATATCAACAAGCAAAAATATTTCTTTGTGGATGTATTTGCAAGCAGCAGCAAAGGGCTCTTTATGATTCCGCCCTGCATAAATGTAATAGGACTTGGCGGCGGTGTTTATAAATCCATGAACCAGACAAGCGACAATTCCACATTTGGCAAGGCGCTCTCGGGAATATGCTACAAGCCAGATTTCAATGTAGGTTTCGGGTTTATGGCAGCGGCAAAATTCAACATTGGAGCCGACAATATATGTACTGCCAATACCACGCTTGAGCTTCAGTTCAATAAGAACTGGGGTTTGAATTATCTTCAGATGAAGGGAGATGCGGCATTTATGACATTGCCAGGAAAACTTGGCGAATTATCGGCGTTGCTTAATAAAAATCTTGATCAAGTGGAAAAGGACGGAGGTCTTGCCAAAACAAAATCCGATGATTCTCCCAATGATATAGTTGATAAGGATGTGAAATCTCAGAGTCCACTCACAGCCTCGATACTTATGAAATACGACAACACCTCCAAGATCTTCAATGCCAATCTGAAAGCATTCCTGGATGCTGGTGTAATGTATGGAATTGGCGACAATAAAAAACTGGTGGATGCGTCGGCCCGTTTTGGCGACAGGGACTGGTATCTGCATATGGGAACACCTTCCTCAAGATGCGGTGTGGAAGTGCTTGACTTGCTAAAACTTAGCAGCTATTTTATGGTGGGAACCCAGATACCCGGACTTCCAATGCCACCCGAGAATGTTCTTAGCGGATTGACTGACGCGCAAAGGACAAGGTTTACAGCCCGCCACGGCGCAGACTCGCTTTCCAATGGCAAAGGTCTGGCGTTTGGTCTTGGCTTCAATACCAAATTTGATGTGAATCCTTGGCCATTCTATGCAAAATTCGAACTTGGTGCTGGTAGCGAGTTTTTGCTGACCAGTTATGGCAAAAATGCATATTGCGAGGGTCGTACAGGAGAGATAGGTATCAATGGCTGGTATGCTTCAGCACAGGCTTGGGCATATATCGAGGCAGCATTGGGAATACGTGTTAAACTTTTTGGCAAGCAACGGAAATTCGATTTCGCAAACCTCGGTGCAGGTGCCTGTCTTGTGGGTATGGGTCCTAATCCATTCTATTTTTCAGGAGTTGTTAATGCCCGTTATTCTGTGCTTGGCGGATTGTTTAAGGGCAGGTGCTCAATCGACTTTGAAGTGGGCGAGCAGTGCAAGGTAGCAAAAGGTCAGGAACTTTTGGCAGAGGACATTATCCGTCAGCTTACTCCAGCAGGCGGCGAGAATAATGTAAGCGTTTTTGCCTCGCCTCAAGTGATACTCTCGATACCAGCCAACGAGAATTTTGATATTTTGGATTCTGCTTCAAACAAAAACAACTCCTATCGTGTGAGATTGGAAAAATTTGAGGTCTATGACCAAAACGGTAATTCAATAAAAGGCAAAAAAAATTTTGACGAAGAAAAATTAGTTTGTACCTTTGACCCCGAAGATGCCTTTGAGAGCAAGACGTCTTATAAGGTATTGGCAAAAGTGGTATTTGAACAGAAAAATGGCAATGATTGGGTTGCCGTGAAAGACGATGACCAAAGCGATTATATAGAAGAGAAATCTATAACTTTTACTTCTGGCGAGCGTCCTAAGTTCTTTACCGACCAGGCTATTGCTTATGCATATCCCCAAAACCGACAGTATAATTACCACAAAGACGAATGTAAAACAGGATATATTTGTCTGAAAGATAATTATGCGTATCTTTTTGAGGACAAAGATGTTCCTGAAGGATACGCGCAAAAACTTTGCGTATCAACACTCAAAGGAGAAAAGCAATATGCGGAGTTTTCGTTTACAAAAAACTCAAAAGTGGAAAACACAAAGCTTGAGATTGATTTTGACCTTGGCAGCATAAGTTTCCAGCCCAATACTATTTACAAGATAAGTATTCTCAATGTGCCCAAAAGACAAGTGGTACTCAACGAGAATATCACAAACGATTACATAGTAAATGGCGCGGATTCTATAAGGAACACAGTTGCCGAGGGAACACTCAACCAGCTGGAGGTAAAGGAGATATACTCTATGGCGATACGCACAAGCAAGTTTGCTACATTTACTCAGAAAGTGGAGGCTCTTGGTCTTGAGGGTGTGGCAGTGGTTCACGGAATGGATCCTGTGCTGAAAAATGTAAACATCAATATTACCTCTGATGATTATTTTGATGGCATAGAGAGCCAGCGATTGAATGTAAAAGACAACCTTGTTTGCCTGAATGCCGACCTGGACAATACCAAATGGTACAGAAACTCGATTTACAGCAAGTTTTATGCTAATTATAAGGAACAAGACTTGGATATAGAAAGGGTTCATTCGTTTCCACCCAAGGATGCTATGTCGGTGTTCAATCCAAATTTTGCAACCCACGACAGGCTTTTGGACAGCGAGATAGAGACCAATACTCCAAGTGGACTTCCTCAAACAGGAAACCTTGGTTATTATGTGGTTTTCTATTGCCACGACGACATAAAGGCTATGCGGGAGAAGATAGCGGTTAAGAGCACAAAGGGCTTGGCTTTGTCGCAGCTTGAGACCGAGATACTCAACTACTCAATAGCACCGGAATATTCTTCAGGAGAATATCCC
>JAZLKG010000004.1:0-13642 GCA_045597465.1 Bacteroidales bacterium
AGCAAGCCGGGTCGGAGGAGCCTGGTTCTCTCGATGGCCTGCTCCATCTGCCATTTGTCTATAGCGGCCTCGTTGCCGGAGAGCAGTATCTCAGGAACCTTCCAGCCCTTGTAGTCGGCGGGGCGGGTGTATATCGGCGGGGCCAGCAGATTGTCCTGGAATGAGTCAGTGAGGGCCGACGAGTCGTCGGTCATGGCGCCGGGCACCAGCCGTACAACGCTGTCGGCTATTACTGCGGCGGCCAGCTCGCCTCCGGTAAGCACATAGTCGCCAATGGATATCTCCTTGGTGATAAGGTGTTCCCTCACCCTGTGGTCCACGCCCTTGTAGTGTCCGCAGAGTATGATGATATTCTCGCAAGTGGAAAGTTTGTTGGCGGTTTTCTGATTCAGCACCTCTCCGTCGGGCGAGGTGTAGATAATCTCGTCATAGTGGCGCTGAGACTTCAGGAACGATATGGCCTTGTCGATAGGCTCCACCATCATCACCATTCCGGCATCGCCGCCGTACTGATAGTCATCCACGGTGCGGCGCTTGTCGGTGGTGAAATCGCGTAGGTTAACGATATTCACCTCCACCAGACCCTTGTCTATGGCCCTTTTAACGATGGAGTGGGAGAGAGGGCTCTCCAGAAGTTCGGGCAAAACCGTTATTATGTCTATTCTCATTAGTTTTCCGTTTTTTTTACAGATACAAATGTACAGAATATTTTTGTGAGCAGCAAATAAAAAAAGTATGAAAAAACTTTACATTTTATTTGTATGTTAAGAAAAATTGATATAAATTTGTCGAAATGAAAAATATTTAACATTTACTTGACATGAGGCCTAAAATACTGCTTACTACTATTGTGGCATTTGTGCTTTCAACATTGTCGCCGAATGCCTCTGCTACTAAATTGACTTATGAAACCGAAGACGATTTATTCAACTACGAGGACAACATGCGCAAGGCGCAGAACTCCTTCAACAGTTGCCAGTATGCCAACGCATCCACCTACAGCCGCAGGGCCAAGGTAGGCATCAGCGCCAGGCACCTGATACAGAGTGCCGACTCGCTGTACAGTCTCGCAGAGGAATGCAAGGCAAACCGCGATTCGGCATTGTATTACCGCAAGCGCCGTCATTTTGCCAAGGCATGCACATATTACGGAAACGTGGTGATGCGCAACCGCCTCGACGAGGAATGCCGCAACGGATACGACAGCTGCTATCTCTTCAGTATCGACAAGTTTGCCCAGATGAGCCTGGTGAAGGCCGGCAGCTACGTGGTGGGCCGCAATCACGGTCCGTTCTGCGAGGGGCCTCAGCACTCTGTGAAACTTGGAGCCTATATGATGGACAACTGTGAAGTCTCGGTGGCCCAGTACGTGGTCTACATGAACGCCTGCTGCAATATGTACATGGGCCAGGTGTGCGTTGACATATCCAACCCCGACTGTCATGTGAAGGAAGTGGGCGGATGGTATGTGCCCGAAAAAGGCTACGAGGAATACCCCATCACCTGTGTGTCGTATTTTGGAGCCTACGGATACGCCCATTGGATTGGCAAGACACTGCCCACCGAGTATCAGTTCGAGGCTGCATGGGGCAAAAACACGATAGACTGCAACCATTCGAGCGGTGTGATGCCCGTGAGCTGCGGCGCCGCCAACGAGTACAACATTATGAACCTGCATGGCAACGTGGCAGAATGGTGCCTCAACTGGTACGACGCGTCATTGCACCGCAACGCCAATGACAGCGAGAAGACACGGGCCCGCCGCGACAATGTGAACATTGACGAGCTGAAATCTGTGCGCGGATGCGCCTACGATTCGCCTAAAGACATAGTACCCAAGACTTTCCGCGAGGGTTTGTCTCCTATGGAAATGTACAGCAATGTGGGTTTCAGGTGCGTGATAAATCTTTGATTGTTTTTTTACATAAAATTAACAAATCAGATTTTGCAGTAACGGTAAGTTTCAGTATTTTTGGACTATACTAATACTTGACTTATTATGGATGCAACAGTAAATCAGCCACCGGTTGTGGACCCCTACAGGGAGGAGCTGTACAGCAGCTTTTTCGATGCCTTGCCGGACAGTTTCAAGCCTTGTGATATAGCCGCACAGGTGCGCGCGGCCTATGATTTTGCCTATTCGGCGCATTACGGAGTTTTCCGCAAATGCGGCGATGGGGTTCCCTATATCACTCATCCTGTGTCTGTTGCATTGATAGTGGCCAATGAGATTGGTCTTGGAGTAAGCTCTGTAGTGGCTGCCCTTCTTCACGACGTGGTGGAGGACTGCGATTACACGCGCGATGATATCAAGGACCGTTTTGGCGAGAGCATCGCAAACATTGTGGAGGGCCTTACCAAGATAACGAATGTATACGACGCCAAGCACAATGCGCAGAGCGAGACTTTCAAGAAGATGCTCCTGTCGATTCCGCAGGATTCGAGAGTGTCGTTCATAAAGATAGCCGACCGTCTCCACAACATGCGCACCATGGACGAGATGCCAGACGGCACACGCCAGATAAAAGCCGGCGAGAACCTTTACGTATATGTGCCCATTGCCGAGCAGCTGGGCCTTTATGATATCAAAAACGAGCTGGAGGACACGTCCTTCATGTATACGCATCCCCAGCAGTATCAGCAGGTGGTGAAAGAAGTCACCGAACTGCTGAGCGGCAGGACCGACATACTGGCCAGCTTCAAGCTCAACCTCCTCAGGGTGCTTCTCAGGACAGGGATAACCACACGCCTGGCGGTGGTCAACAAATCGTATTTCCAGATATGGACCACCATGCGCGAGACCGGCAACAGCGTGGACCAGATAGCCGGCACCGAGACTGTGAGGGTGATTTTCGATCCCCCGGCCGGAGCCGACGAGCAGGATATCGTGACAGCGCATTACAACATTTACGCCACCATTATCAGCAATTTCCCCGAGAGGAGCGATTCCAAGCGAGATTTCGTCATCAATCCCAAGAGAAACGGTTTCAAGGCCTTGGTGTTCCAGGTAATGTTCAAGGGCCACTGGATAGAGGTGCAGGTGATAACCTCCGACAACGACCAGGTGGCTCACCGCGGATATTCAACCAGCAGCCCCGCCCGCACCGGACTCGACAAGCTGAAGAACAATCTCAAGGATTTCGACAAGGAGCAGGATGCCGTGGCGCTGCTCAACAGGTTCAGGAGCCTGTCGCTGCTGTCCACGATTTTTGTTTTCACGCCCAAGGGCTCCATTGTGGAGCTGCCTACAGGAGCCACTGTACTCGATTTCGCATACGCCATACACACACGCCTGGGCAACCACTGCCTGGGAGCGCATATCGACCAGAAGATTGTGCCGATAAACCATGTGCTGAAAACCACCGAGCAGGTCACCGTGCTTACCTCGCCAAGTGTAAAGCCGAGTCAGGACTGGCTGAATTTCGTGAAGAGCGAGAGGGCAAAGTCGTGTCTCGAAAAATATTTCAAGCGCAATGCCAAGACCGACAGGTCTGACGTGATAAAGGGAAAGCAGGATTTCAACAAACTGCTGCGCGACAACAGGATAATACCCAACCTGCTGCTGATAGGCAGGCTGCTGTCGTACTACAAGCTTCCCAACAACGAGGAATTCTACCGGATGATAGCATCCAACGATATCAAGATAGACGATCTCTTGAAGAATATCAGAAACATAAAACTGATACTGGATGGTGCCACACAGCGACAGAGCGACGAGGTGGCCCCTGCAAAACACAAGTCACAGCAGGTGGTGGAGATCAACTACAAGAAACCGCTCACCATCACCAAGGACATGGCCTATGTATTGTCGCCATGCTGCTGTCCCATCGCCGGAGACGATTCGGTGTGCCATCTCGACGAGGAGGGCATACTCTATATCCACCGCCGCGACTGTGTGAAGGCGCATCAGCTGATGGCCATCAACGGCAAGCAGACAGCCAAGGTTCTATGGGACGTGGAACTGGACAAGATGCTGGCATCAGTAAACATTCAGGGAACCGACCGCATTGGACTTATCAAGGACGTGGCTGTGGTTTTTGAGGCCAAGAATGTGAATGTGAAGCAGATGCTGATGGGCGAGAATGATGGCATTTTTACCGGAACGATTCAGGTGACGGTGAAAAACACTCAAGAGCTTGATGAGATTATCGAGTCCCTTAGAAGTGTTACAGGCATTGTGAAAGTAAACAGAACTTTTGTGAGACCGATTTCCGGCTAACGGGCAGTCAAGAATTTTTTTTATGAGCAAGGATTTATCAGATATACAACTTGTAGAGCTTTACAAGAAAACAACCGATACGGAATGTGTGGGGATACTATTCAAAAGGTATTCCAGGATGGCCTATGTTATTTGTGACCGCATCCTAAAAGATTCTGTAAGGGCCAAGGAGGCTGTGATGGCTGTCTTTGAGAACCTCCTGGTGTACTTGAAAAAATATGAAATCGATAATTTCAGGAGCTGGCTGATATCAGTTTTGCGCAATCAATGCTACCTTACACTACGCCAAAAATCCAACAATGTTAATTTTAGCGAATTTTGTGAAAAAAATTCCGAAGAATTTATGGAATTTAATGAAGTTTTTACTCTATCTGATAAAGAAGTTCAAGAGCAGAAATTCCGTCAGCTGGATATGGCAATGTCGAATCTGCCCCGCGAGCAGGCCGAATGTGTGGAGCTTTTTTATATGAAGGGCAAAACTTACGACCAGATCTCGGAGATTACAGGTTATACATTCAATCAGATAAAGTCGCATATCCAGAATGGAAAACGAAATCTCAAAAACATTATTTTGAAAAACGAGACTTTGCTATTGGCTTTTTTGTTTTATTTTATTAATGTCAATATATAAATCCAAATATGATGACAACTTTTAACATAACCAACAATAACTGCATTTCCGTGGAGCTGCTGGAGCAGCTGGCTCACGGAAATGTTCCCATAGACCGTCAGCAGCAAATGATGGATCATATCAGCCACTGCCGCGATTGCAGGGAGATATATGAGGCTTTCAAGCAGGCTGATGCTGAGGCTGTCGACAGAGCCGAAAGAGAGATTGGCGCTCTCATAGACGAGCGTGTGTCCATGACCAAGGCCGAAAAGCCTGCCGGCCGCATCATAAAGCTTGTGGCCAAATATGCCGCCGCCGCATCCATAGTCGGTATCGGTATTTGGGGCTTCATAAAGATAGACAGCGGCAAGTACAGCCTCCACAACGATTCCGAGGCCTATCTCGACGTTGATGAATCGTGGCGCGATGCTACAGAAGACATTAAGTCGGAAGTTGCTGATGCCAGCGATGCTCCTGTAAACAGGTCTCTTAAGATTGGCGCAGGAAATTCCAAAGTGGATGACAATACTCCGGTGTTGCGCAATCTGGACGATGAGTCCGACAAGATAGTTACACGGGGCAACAATCAGAAGAGTGCGTTGCCAAGTCATTCTTCTCAGCAGATCAGGATAGATGAAGCCAAGGTTTCGCAGATGATATCGGAGGCCAACCAGCTGTTGGTGTCAGGCGAATATCTTGACGCCAAGGATATCCTCGAGGATGCCATCAACCAGGACCCCAAAAACAGCAAAGCCCTTAGGCTTCTGGGAATTTGCAACCTGAACCTCAAGTATTACTCAAACGCCATAGATTGTTTCAAGAAGGTGAAGCCAGCCTCCAAGGCCGAGGCCGAGCAGATTGCCAACTACATTAAGGAATGTGAGGAAAAGATTATGAAGTAATTCTTTTATTCTTGCAACAAAAAACACCATAACTACCATCAGTTATGGTGTTTTTTTTGTGTATTGAGCCGCACACCCAAGAAGCAGTGGCCCTTGCGGCCACTACATTGGTAACCGCTGGCATCGCCTGCGGCTACATACAGCGTGTGTCTCTGTGTATTGAGCCGCACGGCCGCGTGTCTCTACAGGTGCGGCGCCGTGCGTCCTACGTCTGTTCCAATGTTTAAGAGCGTATTTTCTCAATCAATCCCCCGCAGGCGTCCTCCAGCAATGTTATCACATTGTCGAAATCCCTCATATCGCCGTAGTAGGGGTCGGGGACTGTGGTGTAACCCTTCACATTCTGGAAATACTCCGACATAATGTGGATCTTGTGCTGATGCTCCTTGGGGCAGAGCTCCTTGAGCTCCACGATATTGTTGCGGTCCATTCCTATTATCATGTCATAGTAGCTGAAGTCCTTGCCGAGAATCTTCCTTGCCCTGTGGTTGAGAGGATATCCGCGACGCTCGGCAGTCTCCAGCATCCTGTCGTCGGGAGTCTCGCCCTGATGGTAGCTGATGAGTCCGCACGAGGCTATCTCGAGACTGAGCCCCGCATCCTCCGACATTTTCTTCATAACGCCCTCCGCCGCCGGACTGCGGCAGATATTCCCAAGGCACACAAAGAGGATTTTGTATTTTCCGTTATCTTCCATAATTTATTTTTGATTTTCGATTTTTGATTTTATGGAACGCGGATTACGCGGATGGGGCGGATTTTCGCTGATTTTTTTTGGCCGTATAGCTGATACTTTTATCTGCGCTAATCCGCTCAATCCGCGTAATCTGTGTTCCATTATTTACATCATTATTGCACTTTCGTTCTTGCTTCCGTTCATTATCACGTGGAGAGGCTCCTGGAAGCGGACGTGCTTGAAGTAGGTGGTCTCGTTGATGACTTCCTGTCTTTCAAGGATTTCGCGCTTCATAAATGCCTTGCTGTTCTCCTTCTTGATGGCGAAGTAGCCGATATTCATACTCGTGATATTGTGGAAGAAGTGGCTTCCGTGGCTGAAGTCGAGAGGGTAGCCCTCGAGGCTGGTCTCGATGATTACGGCGGCGTTGCTGATCTCCGACCACGCAACGGGAACGCCTAAGAACCTGTCGGAGGTGCCCCAGCGGCCTGGACCGATGAGAACGTATTTCCTGTTCTGCTCGCCGAGCAAAGTGTTCAGGTAGCAGATCTGACGCTCCATTTCTATTGTCTCAAGCTTGTCGAACTTGTCCTCCTTGATGAAAATCACGTCGGTGATATCGTCGATGGTACCGTTTCCGAGGCTCTGGTTGGTGTAGAGGAGGGTTTTGTCCTCGCCCTTTATCTCGCTGAGGTCAAACTCTTTCTGCTCAAACGATCCAACCATTGGTTTAATCTGCAAGAGGTAGAATGTTGGCTTGCCGTTCTTGGCCTTGTTGAGGTTTACGGCGTACTCAATCTCCACCGCCGATCCGAACGCGTCCTTTACGGCGTTGAGTATCAGCTCGATAGTCTCAGCCAATGGGAAATAGTCGTATTGCAGGATGTTGGCGAAGTTCACAATGCGTGGGCCGTAATTGTCGAGGCCTGCGGTAATTGTGTCATTGTCAGGGTTGTAGACCGACGCGAGGTGTTTCAGCGATCCGTGCTTCTCGGCATCGTAAATGCTGAGGAACTTGAGCGCCGCAAGTTCGCCGTGCTGCAACAGGTCAACGTCCTTGAGGCTGAGGTCGAGGGCGTAGAACTTGGTCTGAGTGCTCTTGAGCAGGTCAGCCTTGGTGTACATCGACACCTCGGGATATTTGGGCGAGAACCTGTAGCAGGGGTATCCGCCCACAACGTAGCATCCGAGACCGAGACCGGCGACGGCGTAACCCTCCTCGGGCTTCATATTGGCCACGGGGTAGAAATTGTAGCTCTGGGCCACACCGCTTATGTGAGGGTAGAAGTAGTTTCCGAAACGGCTTCCCACTACCTCCTGAATCACAATAGCCATTTTCTCCTCCTCGATATTGTGGTGGACAGTCTCGTAATAGCTGCGCGCGGTGTCGCTGTACATCGAGGCGTATATCAGCTTTATGGCGTGACAAACGAGCTCCAAGGTGTATTCCTTGCGGTCCTTCTCGTTCGGGATTATGAAAGTGCTGAACACACCCGCAAACGGCTGACTTACAGAGTCCTCCGAGGTGCTCGACGAGCGGATGGCGAGTGGATTGTCGGTCTGATTGATGATGATCTTGATTCTCTCGCGCAGAGTGTCGCTCAGGTGACCGTTCCAGAACATCAGCTTCAGGTCATCGTAAGGAATATTCTTGTCGATGGTCTTGCTGAATAAATCGTTATTAGCTATAAACTTGGTGAACTCCTCGGTGCCTACCACGAAAGTAACTGGCGACCAGATATTTATGCGCTCCGATAGGGGAGAGTTCTCCAGATTGTAAATCACCGTATCGATAAAAGCCACGCCACGGCCCTTGCCTCCGAGCGATCCCGGAGCCAGGGTGATGATATTCTTCTCGTCGATGGTTGAGGTCTCCTCGAACGAGAGTATTTTTCCGCGTTTCTTGTCGGCGCGATAGTCGTTGATTACCTTTATAATCTGAGGACGCATCCGCTCGGCTTCCTCCACCGATGAGCATTCCAACTCCTTGAAAGTCTTGGCCAGCTGAATCTCGCCGCGGCTCATCAGCCAGATAGAGAACTGGTTCTTGATGGCGTGGCGGTAGATAGATTCGGCAGGCATCTCCTTGAGCATCATCTCGAACTCGCGCAGCGACTTGGCATATCCCAAGATCTCGCCTGCAAGGTTCTTGAATATGAACTCGCCGAATCCTAAGTACTTAACGAGGTATCGCTTAAGCTCGTCGAGAAGTGAGTTTGAATTTTTGCTCACAAAGAAAACCTTCTCCTGATTGTAGATCTGAGGGTCGAGGTCCTTGAGTTCCTCGGTGCTCTGGAAGATTACAGGCACGGTGTAGTTCTCGCTTCTAATGTGCTTAACGAGCTTAATGCCAGCGTGGTGGTCCATTTGTCCGCCCCAGTCGAACTCCACGTCGGAGATAACGCACATCAGGTTGTTCTTATATTTATTATAGATTGAGATGGCCTCGTCGTAGTTTCTGGCGTGCAGGATCTTAGGCCTTGAACGCATTTTCACGATTTTGTCGAGCTCGTTTTTCTCCACCTCTGGTATCAGCTGCGCCACCTGACCGAAAACGGTGCTGTAGAGAAGCTCCAGATACCTTGAATAATACTGTGCCGAATCCTCTATGAGCATTATCACCTTTACGAGGCCCACCTCGGTATCGTTCTCCACATTTATGCTGTCTTCCAAGGTCTTAACGATTGTGAAGAAGATATTCGAGTCGCCGTTCCAGGTGTAAATCTTGTTGATTGAGCTTGTGGTTGCGGCTATCTCCTCGTATTTCTTCACCTCCTCCTTCTTATTAATAAGGAGGTAAACTGGCACGGCGCTGTTGATTTTCTTGAGGTCCTCGCTGAGCTGAACGCTCCTCTTGGCGTTCATCGGCATAATGATCACCATATCGATATTGGCGCTCTCCATAGCCTCCACAGCCTCCTCGTAGGTGCTCACACCCGTGATTCTCGGCATTGTGTAGAGCGAGAACTGGTGGACGTCACCCATAAATTTCCCGAAAAACGAGTCCTCGTTTTCCAAACAAAAAGCATCATAGAGGGTAGCCACAAACAAAACGTGCTTCACCTTGAACTTCATCATATCAAGGTAGATATACTTATCGAGCATCTGCTGGTTGAAGTAATTTTGCAGAGGCTTGTGGTTCTGTGTGAGGTGCAGGCGGAAATTGTCCTCCTTTTTCTCGAACTTGGCCAGGGCGGCGGTCTTGTGGAGAATGTCGCGGCCGATTGTGTCGTTAATGTAACCAGCCACCAAACGCGCAATATTGGTCAGCAACTCACATTCCTCCTCCAGGAACGGACCGCTGAACTCCATCGGGCATTGCTTTGTGTAGAAAACCTCGATGGAGCCCTTGTTGTTGTCGATACTTACAAACTGCTCACTGATAGAGCGATGCGTGAAGAGGAAATTCTTGGTGATATATTCCTTGCCGTCGAATCTGATGCGCGCGCAGGCATATCTCGGATACTGCATGGCGGCTGGGATAATCTCGCAGATGGCGTTGAGGGTGTATTCAATCTCGCGTCCCTCCTTGATGATTGCGGTTGTCCTGTTGATGCAGTCGAGTTCCTGCATACGCTTGCTGTTGAATTTCATCAGGTCGCGCATAGAGTTGGACGTGGTGGCGCCGTTTATCATAACCGCCAGATTGTCAAGCAAATCGCGCTCCTCGTTCAGGAATGGGTCGTTGCCTGATTCCACCTCCTTGATAGAGGCCTTGTAATAAACCTCGATGGCGCATTCAAGCTCGTTGGGGCATTTGAATTTCTTTATGAGGCCGATACCGCAGGGCTCGAAGTCCCTGGTTTTGAACTGTTTCTCGCCGTAGGTGATACGGGCCATAGCGTAGTCGGGATACTGCATTGCGTGGGGCAGACTGTCGCAGATCTGCCTGAGGCTTGCCATAATATCGTAGGTCTCGTGGCCGAATAGGAGAGTGGCCTGTCTGAGCGAGGCCATCTCCTTCAATCGTTCGGTGTATAGGTGTAAAATCTTGTCGTACTTGGCAGTCACAATCTGAAGGTTGATGGTTTTGGCCATGGCATTCGATACCTTGTCGAACCTCTCGGAAACAAAGTTGTCGCCGAAACAATTGGCCATTTCGTCCTTATTTACGAAGATGGAAACCTTTCCATTAATCTCGCTGGTGTATTCGGTGCCCTCGTATTCGGTATTGTCCTTGCGCACCGAATCCGAAGTGCTCACCTGGAGTCTGAAGCCGTATTTCCCTAATTCCTTATCGGCAAGACCAATCCAGAATGATATTAAGTCGTTGTAAGTAAATCTCTTGTCGTTTTGCCACATCATACCCTTGGAGATAGTCCTCAGGTATTCAGTAATAAATTTATTAAAGTCCTGCATAGCAAAATGGTTTATAGTTAAGTGGTGCTAATATAGGAATTTTTTCGATTGGGTGGTGATTTTTGATGGATTTTTTTTGCTGATTTCCTCTATTTATCATAATCACGTTATCAGGGCTGATAATCTTTTTTTTTCGGTTTTCACGAAAAAGGGGTTAAGGGAGAGGAGGCGAGGTTGTTTTTGTGAAAATAGTTTTTGTAATTTTTGTTGGAAAGAAAATAGTTTGTAAATTTGCAATGCTTAAATGCTTTGTGCATATCCGATGGCGCCGCGATTGCATCAAGGAATGCCGGGGGGATGGTTTAATAGCCATCCGATTTTTAATATTCCTCAAAGAAATTTATCGCCGTTATTTCCGACGGAAATTGTTTTTGCAGCATCTCTGCGCCTCTCCAGCCTTTTTCTTCAAGATTTTGACTTAGTTGTTCAAAAATTAATTTCTTTCTTGAAATTAGTTTTGGGTGTCGCCACCAAGCCTTAATATTCCATTTCCAAAATTTTTTTATATTCGCGTGAAGTTCCATTAGAGCGTATTCCGCATAAACGTAATCATCATCAACCACATAATCATATCGCTCCTCATACTTTTTGATTGTATCTGGATCTTCAATGGCAATTTTTATTTTGTTCAGAATATCTTCTGAGCCGATTATTTCTATTTTTGTGTAATGATTATTCATAATAATAAACTCCGAAAAATGCCGAAGGTCAGATTATTCTGACCTCCGTTTTCCAATTTACGCGAATTGGTTTCAGTGGTTATAGTATCTCCCACAATGCAAAATTATATAATGTTTTTAGGGTTACCAAATAATATTTAAATATTTTCTTTCTCTATTTTTCATAATCACGTTATCGGGCTGATAATCTTTTTTTCGACTTCCGCGAAAAAAGGGTTAGGGGAGAGAGAGGTGTGGTTGATTTTCGGGCCTGTGTGCCCGCAGTTTTTTATATAAACGTGGCGTTGGTAGGGGACGACCAGTGTGTCGTCCCGAAAATTTGTTTTGGAAATGTTGGACAAACCGTAATTATATCGGGACGACACACTGGTCGTCCCCTACGGTGGCATTATTATAATTGGTAGAGCGGGCACATAGACCCGCAGATTATTGAAAGGTTGTTTTGTATTTTTGATTAAGTTTTTCCCATTAGGCGAAATAAATCCGTCTCCTGCGAAACACTTACTTATTGCCCCTTGGGCGCATTATTAAGATTCTTCGCTTTGCTCAGAATGACTACGTAATGCTTTGATAGATAGTGGAGTATGAGGGAAGTATATAGAGAAGACGGCGCAGCGCGCCGCCTTCTCTATATACTTCTTTTTCTTTTTTAGCGCCTATCTCGGGTCATTCTGAGCGTAGCGAAGAATCTCTCTTTTGGTGCCTAAGGTGCAAATGATTTCGTCCACAGCAAAACAATCCCTTATAGCGCCTTGGGCGCATTGTTAAGATTCTTCGCTACGCCAGGATGACAACGTAATACGGTTTTAACTCTGATAATTTCGATTAAGTTAAACCGAAAAATATAAACAACGAGGAAATGTCCAATCAAAATTTTACAGATTGGATAAAGTCAGAACTTAATAATCCTGCAAATTGATCTTTTACAGATTGAATAAAATGTTCATTGCCGGTTTTTTCTGCAAGTCTGCAAATATCAATAGCCTTCATTTTGTCAGAACGTATTGATATATATAAATCCTGCACTCCATCTTCATTCATATCATCTCCCGTTATATCTTCAAGTATATCGGGATCATCTGTAAAATCAATGATTGTTTTTGATCTTAAATTATTAAAATCATACGATTTCAGTTTAATTTCTTCCATATTCTTTAATTTTTTTGCAAACATACTAACAATTTCCTCAACCTATAAATTTTTCAGAGGTTGAGGTTTTAACTCTGATAATTTTGATTAAGTTAAACCCTTATAATCCACAATTATCTATTATAGAATTAATTACAACTATTTTGTTGTCAAAAAAATGAATCAGAATCATATAATCTTTACATTAGTTTTGATTTTTTTAATCCTAAGGTGTTATTATAGATGACATTTTTCTACACCACCACCTCCCACAGCACCTTGTCACCAAACTCTTTTTTCTGCAAACCAGTCTCTTTGTTCTTGTTGAAACAGAAGCTCAGCATATAGCCCTCTGAGAGGCCGAAATGGTCGAGGTATTCTGAGAGCTGGATCTCGCCCTTGCGGTTGTATTCCTCGCCGTGCCAGATCTTGAGCTCTATGACGAACTGACGGCCCTGATAGTCGATCACGATATCAGTTCGGGTGTTGTCACGGGTCTGAGCCTCAATGTAATAGTTGCCTATTCCGTTGATAATCGGACGCAGGTAGAGAAGGAACATTTTTCGTCCCTGACTCTCAATAAACTGCTCGTCGTCGTGGTTGAAAATCTTGTTGTAGTGGTACGAGAATTTCTCGAGGATTTTCTTGAGGTCGAGTTCGCCATTTACAATAAAGCCATTGCTGTCCTGGGCACCTCGAGAATAGATATCTGATTCGTTGTCGCGCTCTATCAGGTAGTTGTAGATTCGTGTCTCGAACATTCTGTTAGAGACCACAACTCCACCTTTCTCGCCTTCAGCAAGAAAATCGAACATAAAACCTAATTGAAGATTCTCCTCGTCGGGATTATAATTTAATCGTGTACCTTTATATAATATTGTCTCAAGTTTGCCACGTAGTTTGGGAGAATCGTTGAGTTTCTTAGTGATATCGCTAAAAAGTACGTCCTTTCTATCCTTCAAAATATCCCTTACCGCAATATTCACTCCTTCCTCGGTCCAGGAAAGATTGTTAGCTTGGATAAATTCGCAAATCCTCGAAACAAGATATGGATATCCGTTTGTCCAA
>JAZLKG010000005.1:0-6427 GCA_045597465.1 Bacteroidales bacterium
CGCAAGGGTGCCGTTAGCGCCCAAAACGGTGAGAAGTTGCTGATTCCCATTAATATGCGTGACGGAAGCCTTGTCTGCGAAGGCAAGGGAAATCCCGACTGGAACTATTCGGCGCCACACGGAGCGGGCAGAATTATGTCGTGGACTCAGGCCCGCAAGAAACTCTCTATGGAGGAGTTCTACGCCGAGATGTCAGGAATTTGGTCGTCATCCATTTCTCCCGACACAATCGACGAATCTCCAATGGTTTACAAGACAATGGACGATATCGTCGCCAACATAGACCCAACCGCCACGATTCTTAAAATCATCAAGCCGATATATAATTTCAAGGCTCAGGGAGATTAGGGGGCTGATATTCAAAAACAACCAATATATTGTTCTTTTGCTTTGTATTTTAGGAAAAACTATCTATCTTTGCGGGCAAAAGAACAATATAATGGCTATTGATTGCGGAAAAATATTGAAGGAGGCTCGCAGGCGTGTTGGCGTCACTCAGGAGGAACTCGCTGATGTGGCAGGTGTCAGCATTAATTCTGTGAAACTGATTGAGCAGGGCAAAATGAACCCTACCGTGCAGATGTTTGATTTGCTGATGGATTGTCTTGGTATGGAGATTTCTGTATCTATCAAGCAACCTATCTTGAATATGTTTGAAACCAAATGATTATGAGACAGGCTTTTGTGAATATCAACAAACAGAGGGCTGGTGTTTTGAAGGAAGTATCAGCCACCGAATACACATTTGAATATTGTAACGATTATCTTGCAATGAAGGATGCTTTGCCTGTGTCGATTACCTTGCCCCTTTCCGACAAGGTATATACTTGTGATGTGCTTTTCCCTTGTTTTTTCAATCTATTGAGCGAGGGCGCAAACAAGAAAGCGCAATGCAAGATTCTGCATATTGAGCCTGATGATTATTTCGGATTGTTGCTTGCCACCGCTCAGACCGACACCATTGGCTATCTTACTTTTACTCCCATAAACGATTGAAAATATGAGACTTGACCATAAAGAATTACTTGTAAGTCAATCGATGCTCTCGAAAAAATGCCAAAGAATCTATCTTCGCGCCTATCAACAGCGATTGAACTATTTGAGGAAATAACTTCAAGGCTCAGGGAGATTAGGGGAGCACCTCTGATGCTTGGGTATTTTCAGCAACCTTGGAGTTACTTCTCCTCGGTTGCTGATTTTTTTTCTATTGCAAAATTCCAACTTCCTTTTTATCTTTGCCTCAACCAATAAAATGTACGAACTATGGCAAAGTATCTTAATTACACTGATGGTATGACCGAGGCCGAGTTTATGTATTGGCTCGATATCTCCACCGAGCGCTCTGCATTGGCAGAGTCTGAGGCGAAAGGCGAGCGCAAAAAAGCCATTGAGACTGCAAGAAAGATGATGGCCAGGAATTATCCTATTGAGGATGTTGCAGAATTAACTGGTCTTTCCGCTGAAGAGATTGCGGAATTAGGATAATGTTGAATACTTTTTAGTTATTAACCGCTCAAAAATCACCACTTTTTGGACGTTTTTTTTGTGTTTTTGCTATAAAAATCGGTATGTGTCCGAGATACTAAAGATTTTGGACTCACTGAGTCCAAAATCTTTAGTAAGGTCTTATTGAATTGATTCTGTGTTTGTTTCTGTAAGATTGTAATTTACAAAAGAACTGTAAGTTGTAGGTTCAACATTACTAGTACCAATCATTTTTTTTCTTTCATTGTCTTCTTTCTTTTACTTTTCCGCAACTTCCTCATTTTGTATAAATACTGAGTTAGTTAAATATCTGTCAATAAATGATTTATTAAAAACTTTAATCTTTTTTGTGATATAGTGAAACTTTTTTGAAAATATTTCGTATCTTTGCATAAAATATTGGAAAAGCGATACAACGTTTTGTTTTGGTTTATTGGAACGTAGGAAATTTCGATATGAACGCCAAACGAAACAGATGTACGTTATAGGTATGATTTGTCATCACCTTATGTACGTGGGGGCCTATGCCCCCAAACGTACATTCTTTGGTGTGTTTTCATATTTGTGGGCGTCACTCTGCAAGTTTATGTTCAAAGGTTTCCTACGACCTCAATAAGTAAACGAGCATTGTTGACGCCTACGCTTTTATATAGGACTATAAACCTGGATTTGGGCGTAATTTGGGAAATACGGAGGATTAATGAAAAATATCTTTTTGTTATTTTGCCTTCTAACAACACTATCCGTAAATGTTTCAGGGCAAACTATTTGGCTAGACAAGGATACCGAGGATGGAAGAATGGTTGCTTGTCAGAGGGGGTGGCTAAACGACAGTTTTTGGGGAGAACCAATTATGTATAGTTTTGGTTTTATCGCTTTAGATAAAACTATTTTCCTCAATATGGGTATAAGATCTACTGCCGGTCAGTATACATTTCCTAAGGATGGAAAGGTTTTGATAAAAACTTCCAAGGACGAAGTTATCAATCTAGTAATTGCTAATGAGCAAACTCTAAAATTTGATCATACCAAATGGGATTCTACTCTTAAGAAGTATGTCGATTATTATTCAGAAGATTTCATTTTCGTTATCAGTGAAGATGATCTTCAACGAATATTGAATGATGGAATTATCAAGTTGAGAGTAGAGATTACCAACTCTAGATACTTGGAATGTGAAAAAGACATAACCAAAAAGAAGGAGAAAAAATCTGTTGATAAGTTGACAGAATGGTTGAACAATGGTTATAAACTATTGTTAGATAGAATTTCTAAGCCTCGCGCTGATGTATCAAAAGGTTTCTAACTAAATAATGAAAGATATGAGAAAAATAATATTTGCTGTTATGGCATTGTTGCTGTCACTCAACTCATTTTCTCAAGAGCATATGAAGTTTAAAGGAGTTGAAATTGATGGAACAGTTGAGGAACTCTCGAAAAAATTGATTGGTGTAGGTTTTGTAAAGAGTTCTGAGGAAAGAGTTTTTGATGGTTCCTTTGCAGGTGATGATGATTGTATGATCCTGATAATAACAACACCTAATGGTTTGCCATATTCTATTGCCGTCTCTCGAAGCGACAAAGATACTTGGCGTTCCTTGAAATCGGACTATGAAAATATGAAAGAGTCATATATAAAAAAATATGGCAAACCAAGTCTTGATATTCATAGATTCGAAAGTCCTTATTATGAAGGTGATGGCTATGAACTCAGCGCAATAAAAATGAAGAAAGCTACTTTCGCAACCAAATGGGTGTTTGAGAATGGAGAAATTTTTCTTACTATAATCGGCAAATCTGTTGTTATTTATTATACTGATTCAGTTAATGAAGCAATTAAAGATAAAGAAAAAGACAAAACAATAGAAGATGATATTTAATAATATCGGTTGAGCATTTCGGTCATCATATAGCTACGCCTGGCTTTTGTCAGGCGTTTTTTTTTATTTATACTCGAAACTTATTATATAAAAACAGAAAATTTTGAAATTGTAAACACTTGACGATTAGTGTATTGCAAGGATGAAACTTTATTCTAAATTTACTATAAAGATTAGCATAACTTTTTTTCTGTTGTTTTGCATTGCATTTTTGCAAGGTCGTTCTTGTAATGATGTGCCGAAATGGGCGGGCGAGACAGCCTTGTAATATAAAAATGAAAACAATGAAAAATTGTTCTTTGTTCTATTCTGGTAATGAAGTTACGATGACTCGTTATCAGCGTCATAAAATGGATTTGGACTTTCATTTGTCCGATTTCAACAAAATGACTTCTTCGGGTTATTTCGATTTCCCGATTGTAAGACCTGTTGTATTGAATGATTCCTTACTTACTCATCTATCGTTCTCGGAAAGGAATTCATTCGATGTCACTCATCGTACTTGGATTCATACATACATTTCAGATTATTCGTTTGAATCTGTATGGCGTACCCCTGAAAAATACATTGAGTTATTTATGAATGCAGGTGCTGTAACTCCTGCGGATTTTTCTACATTAATTGGGATGCCTGAAATTGCCAAAATGTACAATGTGTATCGCAATCGTTTTTTGGAGCGGTATTATCAAGACCAGGGTGTAGTTGTAGTTCCCAACGTTTCCTGGTCGGGCGAAAAGAGTTTTGATTATTGCCTTATAGGATTGCCCAAGAACTCAATTATCGCGATCAATTGTACTGGCATTATTGGTAATCCCGAATCTGTAAGATTATGGGAAAATGGGTATCATAGAGTAGTGAAAGCTCTTGAACCCAAACTGATAATCAGATATGGCGACAGAATCGATGGTGAGTATCAGGAAATCAGTCAGTATTTCGAAAACAATAATTTAAAGCGACTTAGAAATGGGAGGTAACGGATCATTTGTAGCCCACTATGGAGGCATTTTGCAGAGAAAAAGAATGTATCAGGAGTTTGTGGAAAGATTGGATAAGCACAAAATTCTTATTTTCAAGGATGGTGTGCAAATTAAGATTCCTGTTAATTCGAATTCCAAAAATACTGTTTATCTTTGTGCTGTTAAGGTTGGCAAGGAGGAGATTGTTAAGATTAAATCATTTGGTTATTATGAAAATAACATATTGGTGCGATCTGTTGACCTTAAGTTCGACAAGGGTGGCAACTTGATTCCTTTTGGAGGAAAGAATGGAAGTCATTCTCATTTGTGGCCGTATGACCGTGACAAAAATGAGGTAGGTCGTACTTCTCACGATACAGCCAATGCATTTCCTCTTACGGCTGAGGATTTAGCATTGGCAAACAAGATTGTTGAATTTAATAAAAAGCAAAAGAAATGGTTAAAGAGATAGTCTTGAAAAATTTCTGGGGCGAGGGTAGTCATCTTTATTTGGATGAACTTTCCTGGCAGAGGGACGAGAAAGATAGTTGCCATAGCAACAATAGTGCTGATATATTTAAAGCCATTGTCGTCAGGATGGGATTCAATATTGGATGGTATTATCTTGATGATGGAAATTACTATTCTATTCATCGGGAGGGTTTTCCTATTGAGGTGAAACGTATGTATCCCGAGTATCCTGATGTGGAATATATTGGACGCCGATGCTTATGTGACTCTCACGAGGAAGGTGAGTTGCTGTATTCCTTTGACAATCCTAATGACCTCTGGGATGGCATTAAAATCAATGGTAAATCATTGGAGGAGGTGTTGGAGCGTTCTGTTTTTATTTATGGACCGTGTTAATTTTGAGATTATGAAAAATGAAAATTTGAATAAATTAACTGAGTTTTTCTCTAACATTATGGGAAACCCCAATATTGAGCAGAGAAGAACTGGTTTGAGTAATTTGCTTAATCGTGTATTGGAGATTGTGTCTGATATCGTAGAAGTCGAAGATTGTCCTGTCTCCAAATTGGATGTCAGGTATAGGGATTATCTGAATGAAATTTACAATTTCTTTGCTGGAGATACTTCAGATATTCTCTACTTTATCGAAAATCATATACAAGATATCTCTGTATATGAGAAGGATAGTGCGGAGGCAATTGAAATCAGGCGTCAAAAACTAAAAGAGTATTCACAAGTCACATATATTCAACCTAAGGTTAAAAGAATAATACGACCTATGACCGGGTTGTTGAGAATTGACAAAGTGGAATACGAGGAAGAACCTGATCAGATATATACTCAAAATGGTAGTTACAGAAAGTTCTGTAAGTATAAAGACTCCCCTAAATACGTTCTTTATCTTTTTATAAGAAGATGTAATCTTAGCCTTAAAGATCGGGATTTTGAATTGGCCTGCAAATTTGTCTCTCTGTATTATTCAATTCGCTTTGAACTGGAATTGGTGGAGGAAGAGATGGAAATGTTGGGATTGTTGGATAGGAACAAAGAAAATGGGGATGCAATTAAGGATTTGCTGTCTAATAAAACTATAAAAAAGATATTGAATAAGGCGCAAAAGTTCGGCCTAGTATCCCATAAAGATGGGAAATACGAATGGAAAGGTAACAATCTTCAGTACATTGAATTTGCTGAATATGCATTGTCTATGAAGGTTACAAACAGGAAATGGACTGATTGGGAATTGTTGTTCGGCAAAAAGAACAGTGCACAAATCAAGGGATCTTACAAAGGTTCTTTGTCGGAACTTAGTAAAGTTGAGAAGCAACAAATTCATTCTTTGTTTTCTTGAAATCCTTCTACTTGTTGTAGGGCGAAGAAAACTTTCCCCCTTTCCTTAATATTCTTGTCTTAACTCCGTAACAACGCTGTAATATCGCAAGCGTAATTTTGTGGTGTCAATCAGAGACAAATCATCCCTCTGGTTGATGATGCAAAATGACAGAAGAAAAAGCAGAAAAAATTGTTAGAATTTACAACTGGGTTAGGTTCTCGCTATTGGTGCTGATCCTTACTTTGGCGGTGGTGTGCAATTCCGACGCGCAGACTGTGGACGGTTCCGGTAATGCTCAGGTG
>JAZLKG010000006.1:0-98502 GCA_045597465.1 Bacteroidales bacterium
CTTCAATCACTTCAATCACTTAACAATGAACGACCGTTACGCAAAAATCATCGCCGACAAGCTCGGCATCAGAGAGATACAGGTAAGGAACACGGCGTTCCTCTTCAGCCAGGGCGCCACAGTGCCCTTCATCAGCCGCTACCGCAAGGAGCAGACCGGCACACTCAACGAGGTGCAGGTGGCACAGATTCAGCAGGAGATAAAGAAATACGAGGAGCTCGACAAGCGCCGCGCCTCCATCATAGAATCCATCGAGGGTCAGGGCAAGATGACCGACGAGCTCCGTCAAAAACTCGACGACGCCCTCGACATGACAACCATCGAGGACCTCTACCTGCCATACAAGCAGAAGAAGAAAACCCGAGCATCAGTGGCCAAGGAAAAGGGCCTGGAGCCGCTGGCCGACAAGATCTTGCTGTCTCAGAACTCAAGTGCTGAGGCTTTGGCCAAGGCGTTCGTTGGCGACAAGGTGGCTGATACCAAGGAGGCTCTGCAGGGCGCGCGCGACATCATTGCCGAGCGCATCAACGAGGATACCGACGCCAGAAACAGGATGCGAAACCTCTTCAGCCGCGACGCCGTAATCTACTCCAAGCTAGTGAAGGGCAAGGAAGACGAGGCCCAGAAATACAAGGACTATTTCGACTACGAGGAGAGGCTCTCACGCATTGCAGGTCACAGACTTATGGCCCTGATGCGCGGCGAGAACGAGGGATTCCTGAAGATAACCATAGAGCCTGCCGAGGACAAGGCCATGAACATACTCGAGAGGCAGTTTGTACGCGGCAACGGCGAGGGCGCAAAGCAGGTGGCTGAGGCTGCCGCCGACAGCTACAAGCGCCTGCTACGTCCAAGCATCGAGACCGAATTCGCCAACCTCAGCAAGGCCAAGGCCGACGAGGAGGCCATCAAGGTGTTCACCGAGAACCTCCGCAACCTCCTGCTCGCCAGCCCATTGGGCAAGAAGCGAATTCTGGCCCTCGACCCCGGATTCCGCACCGGATGCAAGCTCGTATGCCTCGACGAGCAGGGCAACCTACTCCACAACGAGGCCATCTACCCACACTCGGGCATGAAGGAGCAGTTTGAGGCCATGAAAAAAGTAACAACCCTCGTGGAGCAATACAAGAGCGACTGCATAGCAATCGGCAACGGCACCGCAAGCCGCGAGACCGAGCGTTTCGTAAAGAAAATCCGCTTCAACAAGGACATAAAGGTATACATAGTATCGGAGAGCGGCGCGTCGATATACTCGGCATCCGAGGTGGCCCGCGAGGAGTTTCCCCAGTACGACGTTACAGTACGCGGCGCGGTTTCCATAGGCCGACGCCTGCTCGACCCTCTGGCCGAACTCGTGAAGATAGACCCCAAATCCATCGGAGTGGGTCAGTATCAGCACGACGTCAATCAGACCAGACTCAAGGAAAGCCTCGACGAGGTGGTGGTATCGTGCGTAAACCAGGTGGGCGTAAACGTGAACACCGCCAGCAAGCACCTGCTCATGTACGTATCGGGCCTCGGCCCCACACTGGCGCAGAACATCGTGAACTACCGCAAGGAAAACGGACCATTCGGCAGCCGTCAGGAGCTCAAGAAAGTGCCACGAATGGGCGACAAGGCGTTCGAGCAGTGCGCGGGCTTCCTCCGCATAGATGGCGCCGAGAATCCATTGGACAACTCCGCCGTCCACCCCGAGAAATACTACATCGTAAACAAGATGGCCAAGGATCTCGGATGCAGCGTGGCAGAATTGATAGAGTCAGCTGACTCCAGAAAAAAAATCGACATAAAGAAATACGTCGACGACAACACCGGACTCCCAACCCTCACCGACATCATGGCCGAGCTCGAGAAGCCGGGCCGCGACCCACGTGGAGTTTTCCAGGCTCCTGAGTTCGAGCAAAACATAGAGACCATCAAGGACCTCAAGGAAGGCATGGAGCTTCAGGGCATCGTAACCAACGTTACAAATTTTGGCGCGTTTGTAGACCTCGGAATCCACATCAACGGCCTCATCCACGTATCGCAGATGAGCGACCGCCGCGTGGCCGACCCAACCACAATCCTGAAAATCCACCAGCCAATCAAGGTGAAGGTGCTCTCCATCGACATGGACCGCGAGAGAATAAGCCTGACACTGAAAGGCGTAAAACAGTAATATTCAAATAGAACACAGATGACGCAGATTAAGCGGATTAGCGCGGATAAAAAATTAATATAAAAAAAATCAGCGAAAATCCGCCCAATCCGTGCAATCTGTGTTCCATACACATAATATCAGCAATGCAAGTTTTATACGAAGACAATCACATAATTATCGTAAGCAAGACCGTGAACGAGATAGTGCAGGGCGACAAAACCGGCGACGTTACGCTTCTGGACACCGTGAAGGCTTACATAAAGGAGAAATATCAGAAGCCCGGCGAGGTTTTCTTAGGCCTTACTCACAGATTGGACCGCCCAACCTCAGGCATCGTGATCTTTGCCCGCACCAGCAAGGCCCTCAGCCGCATGAACGAGCTCTTCCGCAAGGGCGAGGTCCACAAGACCTACTGGGCCATCACAGCCAAGCGTCCAGCCGAGGACGAGGGCACTCTCCGCAACATGATATACAAAAACGAGAAGCAGAACAAGAGCTACCTCGCCCACCCCGGCACCAACGATGCCAAGGAGGCCGTGCTCAACTACAGGATCATCTCGGTATCAGACCGTTATTATCTTTGGGAGATCGACCTGCTCACTGGCCGTCACCACCAGATACGCTGTCAGCTCTCGGCCATAGGCTGCCCCGTTAGAGGCGACCTGAAATACGGATACCCGCGCAGCAATCCCGATGGCGGCCTATCTCTCCACGCGCGCAGGGTTACATTCGAGCACCCCGTAAGCCATATCCAGATAGACGTAACAGCTCCCGTGCCTCAGGAAAAGCTCTGGCAGGTTTTCGAGCAGGACAATGAATAAAAAAATAAAGGCCCGGCAATTCAACCGGGCCTTTTCATTAGAGTTAAGTTCTCATGAATTCAGATTGTTTTCTGTCAACTAAAAAAACTGATTATAAAAAGACTTGCAAATGAAAAAAATTAAAAAACAATGTATTATACCTAATAGTTGCTATCAATATTTTCTGATGCAAATTTACGACAGAAAGCCGAATTCATTGCTGTTCATTTTGTTCATTTTGTGTTCACAGGCACTGCATAAAGATCAAATTCCTCAGCATCAGTGACTTTCACCATAAAAAATTCCCCAACTTTTATATCTGATGCATCATATTTTTTAATAAGCACCTCGCAGTCCACGTCGGGAGAGTCGTATTGAGTGCGTCCCACAAAGTATTCACCCTCTTCCCTATCGATGAGAACCTCGAATTCCTTGCCTATCTTTGCCACATTAAGCTCCAGGGAGATCTTCTGCTGGATTTTCATGATATAGTCGGCGCGCTCACGCTTCTTCTTCTTCGATATTCGGTCCTTGTAGTTTTGTGCGGAATAGGTACCCTCCTCCTCGCTGTATGGGAACACGCCCAGACGGTCGAAACGGGCCTCTTTCACGAACTCCACCAGCTCGTCGAAGGCCTTGTCGGTCTCACCCGGGAACCCCACGAGAATGCTTGTCCTGAGGGCGATACCGGGAATCTCCTGGCGGAATTTCTCCAGCAATGCCAGAGTCTCAGCCTTGGTATGCCCGCGCTTCATCTTGCTAAGCACGTTGTCGTTGATGTGCTGGAGCGGGATGTCGAGGTATTTGCACACCTTGGGATTGTCGCGCATGATGTCGAGTGTGCGCAACGGGAAATTGTTGGGATATGTGTAGTGAAGGCGTATCCAGTGCACCTTCTCGATGGCGGCCATCTTCTCCACAAGCTCGGGCAGGCGGAACTCGCCATAAAGGTCCTTGCCGTAGTAGCTGAGGTCCTGCGCTATGATGTTGAACTCGCGTGTGCCAGCATCAGCCAGCCGGGAAACCTCGTCCACAATCTGCTCCATGGGGCGGCTGATATAGCGGCCCCTGATGTATGGGATGGCGCAGAAGGCGCACATGCGGTTGCAGCCCTCGGCAATCTTTATGTAGGCGGTATGGCGCGGTGTGGATATGGTGCGTGGCTCCATGAGCGGCTCGTTCTTGTGCTCGCCGCACTCCAGCCGGTCCAGGATATCCTTGAAATCGTTGACACCGAAATACTGGTCCACCTCGGGAATCTCCTTCTCAAGGTCGGCCTTGTATCTCTCGGAGAGGCATCCGAAAACGAACAGCTGCTTGATGCGGCCCTCGTTTTTCATGTTGACGTATTCTATTATGGTGTTGATGGATTCCTCCTTGGCATCCAGGATAAAGCCGCAGGTGTTGATAACCACAATATCGGCCTCCTCCTGGTCGGAGAAAGTAACATCATATTTGCCATACACACGCGATGCGATGTCCTCGCTGTCAACGAGGTTCTTGCTGCATCCCATGGTGATGATTGCGAGTTTCTGCTTTTTCATTTATCCAAAAAGAGTGATTTTTATCTATTTCTTGTCGCCGTCGGCAGGAGGTGCCGGAGGCTTGGGAGCTCCTCCACGCTTGGCTCCGGTTTTCACGTTGGTCTTTTCCTGAGCGTAGAACTTCTCAAGGGCGTTGGTGAGGTCTTTCTCCTTCAGCTTGCCTGATATGCAGATCTCGGCACCGCTGGCGCCCACGATGCGGATGTCGCTGCGCTTGAGCTTCACCCACTCCACAAGAGTCATGCAGAGGGTGGTGAGCGGCTCGGTGGCCGATCCTATAAGGCCGGTGAGCGCAGGTATCAGCCCCGCTCCCATCTCGCCCTTCTTGGGCTTTATGGTGGCAGCCTCCACCTTCTTGAGGTCCTTTATCTTCTTCCTCTCTATATGTGCCTTCAGGGCCATGAGGTCCTCCTTTGATGGAGTTCCCTTAACGTATTCGATCTGTATTTTCATTTTTCAAATTTTAAAATAAAGTAAATAAACATTTGTCATTTTTCGGAGGGTAAAGGTAGGAAAGATTTTTGAGAAATGCAAAAAGAAACAATAAAAACGCCCCGGCGGAATGCTTGATTTTTGCATCTTCCGCCGGGACGTTGTTCGTATATTGTTTTGAGACGTGGCAAGGTTGCGTCTCTACTTTTTCACCACCATCTGAGGATATTTCTCGTGGTACTTGTCGTAGATGGCCTGCGAGCAGTAGATGGTCTCGAGATTGTCGTAGTCAGGGAAGACACTATAAAAGTTTTTGATATTAAAAAAGTCGTCTTCCATGGTGATAAACTTTCCAAACTCAGTAAGACTCTCCGGAATTGTGACGCTGGTAAGTCCAGTGCATCCATAGAAGGCAGCAACTCCAATTTCTGTAACACCCTCCGGAATTGTGACGCTGGTAAGTCCAGTGCATCCATAGAAGGCTCCCTTTCCAATAACAACATTCTCTGGGATTGTGACGCTGGTAAGTCCTATGCATCCTCCGAATGCATATAAACTAATCTCATTAATGCTTTGAGGGAATTCTACGCTAACTAATGCTGGTAGAATAGTCTCCGGAGCATTGTAACCTTCTTCCAACAGGTGCAATTTATGCACTCCCTCTGGTATTACAAGCTTTACTTTCTTGCCCTCTATTTTACCAAGCTCTTCCATTACAACTGGATGATTGTACCCTAGCAAGTCAACATTGACAGTTACTACCTCATCAGCAGAGTTGTTTACGTAATCTACTATATTAGAGGTTTTTACATACTCTGTAGAATCTATTGGTTTCACCGCTTCATCATCCCCGCAGCTGGTGTATGCTAAAGATATACACATCAGCGCTGATAAGAACGAAGCTCTCAATAAGTTACGTTTATTCATAATCATTGTAGTTTTTATATATTTATAATGTACAGCAAACATAAAAAAAAAATTAGACACAAAATAAAGTATATTAAGAAATTATTAAGAAAAAAAACGGCGTGTTATCACAAGGATAAACACGCCGTCCTAATATCTTGACGAAAAAATATTAGTAGTTATTCAGATGAACACCGTCCGAATCGAAAATGGAGAAATTAATCAAGCCACATTCAGAGTCGGCATGAATTTTTATCATGACTTTGTATTTCAGAATCCATTTCAGTCGTATTGACAGTATTCCCTTAGTCAGATAAGCAGCCACAATTGGGTTTACTTTCAGAACCAATTTCTTAACGTTGTTTTCTTCCAGAATATTCTTGATATTGTCCTCTATCTCGTCGGCCAATACGATGGTGGAAGTAATCTGACCGGTACCGCCGCAGCAAGGGCAGGTCTCCTGGGTCTTCATGTTCATCTCGGGCCTTACTCTCTGACGCGTAATCTGCATCAGGCAGAATTTACTGAGAGGCAAAATGTTGTGTTTGGTCTTGTCGTTGGCCATCACCTGGCGCATCTTGTCATAAAGAGCTTTCTTGTTCTCGTTTTTGTGCAGGTCGATGAAATCCACCACGATAATACCACCAATATCACGGAGCCTGAGCTGACGCGCAATCTCGTCGGCGGCGGCCAGATTGACCTCCAGCGCGTTTGACTCCTGATCGGCATTGTTTGCCCTGTTGCCGCTATTAACGTCTATCACAAAGAGGGCTTCGGTGTGCTCCATAATAAGGTAGGCACCATTCTTGAAAGTAACGGTCTTTCCGAACGCAAGCTTTATCTGCTTGTTGATATTGAAATATCTGTCGAAAACGGAGACCTTGTCAGTATCAAGCTTTACAATTTTTTCCTTCTCGGGGGCAATACCTCCAATAAATGTCTTTGCCTCGTGATATATAGCGGGGTCGTTAACAATAACGCTGTTGAACGAGTTGTTGAGAGTGTCTCTCAGCAGAGTGGAAGTAGCATCCATCTCGCCGGCCAGCAGCACGGGTGGCACACTCTTGGCCAAGCCCTTGCAGGCATTCTCCCATTTCTCCACCAGCGACTTTATCTCGGCATCCAGCACCGACACACGCCTGTTTTGCGCCTCGGTCCTTACAATAATGCCATAGTTCTTTGGCTTAATCGACTGTATGAGCTGGCGCAGGCGCTCGCGCTCCTCACGCTGCTTTATCTTCTGCGATACCGATACCTTGTCGCTGAAAGGCAGCAGCACGAGATTGCGTCCAGCAATGGAAATCTCGGATGTAAGCCTTGGACCCTTGGTGTTGATTGGTTCCTTGCTTATCTGAACAACCACCCTCTGTCCCGAAGACAGCTGCTCGGATATTTTGCCCTTTTTGTTGATCTCGGGCATCAGATTAAAAGCCTGAAGAGGCTTGCAGTTTTTGGGGTTGTCGATGGCTATCTGCGTGTATTTGTGAAGCGACGCAAACTGAGGCCCCAGATCCTGGTAATGGAGGAAGGCGTCCTTGTCGAAGCCCACATCCACAAAAGCCGCATTCAAGGCGGGCATTATCTTCTTTACCTTGCCCAGGTAGATATCGCCCACGCAGAAACGCTTGTTCCTCTTCTCCTTGTGTATCTCTACCAGCTGCTTGTCCTCAAGCAAGGCCAGTATAATTTCCGACTCTGTAGCATTGATAACTAAATCATTAGTCACTTGTTGTTCGTTGTTGCTCACGATTGTTCAAGTTTGTGTTTTTCTGTATGATACAGAGAGTTGCGTGAAATCATAAAATAGAAATGCGAAAAACATAAAAAAGAGCCGCCAGATATTCTCCGGGACTCTTCTTTATATTTTTCTTGGACCTAATAGGAAGAAACAATCTTATTTCTTCTTATGTCTGTCCTTACGCAAACGCTTTTTGCGCTTGTGTGTAGCCATTTTATGACGTTTTCTTTTCTTTCCGCTTGGCATTTTTTTATAAATTTTATGGTTAGAAAATAAAGTTAATACATTACTCAGGGGCTAAAAGCCGGAAGAGGAACTTACTTCTTGTTCTCCTTCTTTACCTCGCTAACGAAAACCTTGCTAGGCTTGAAAGCTGGAATGTTGTGCTCAGGAATAACGATAGTGGTATTCTTCGAGATGTTGCGGGCAGTCTTCTGTGCTCTCTTCTTGATTACGAAGCTACCGAAACCTCGCAAGTACACGTTCTTCTCGGCCACCAGCGAATCCTTGATAGTGTCCATGAAGGCCTCTACTGCTTTCTGTACAGTAACCTTCTCGATTCCAGTATTTCTGGAAATTTCGTTTACGATATCTGCTTTTGTCATTGCTAAATATATTTAATAATCTGATGTTTATTGTGATTTTTTTAATTTTGTGCAAAGATAAGTGTTTTTCTATTGATATAGAAAATTTTTTCACACTTTTTTTTATCTTTTTTCAAACTTTTTTCTCTTTAATGTTTGGTTGTCAGCCAAATAAGCATCAGACCCAAACACAAGACATTATAAATCAACAGATTACATTAAAATCACGGCTCAAAGAGCTCTATCTCATGTCATTAACCTCGGCGCCGGGATACTTGGCCGGATCGTAGGTGAACAGGGCATCGGGCATGTTTGTGTTGCTCTTGTACTCTGTTATCTCGATTATCTGGTCGCTGCCGTTCTTGAACTTGATATCGATGCTGAGTATCAGGTTGCTGGCCTTGTCCACCAGAAGCTCTATGGTGTGGAACTCCTTGCCCTTGGGGCTCTCGGGATACAGGTCGATAACATAGCAGGCCTTCTTTACTGTGGCTACCTTGCCGTCGGCTCCCTTGGCCTTCACGCTGCGCTGCTCCTCGCCCTTCAGGGCATACTTGAAGCCTTTCTCGTAGAGGCTGAAAATCTTGGCTGGATTGCTGATGATGCTCTCGTCGCTGTCGTCGATCTCCGATATGGTGATCTCATTGTCGGACTTGGAATAGGTCCACATTGTGGTGCCGTCGCTGAACATCTCCATGCCGGCAAGCATCATCTTGTACTTGGCGCCTTTCAGGAACATGAAACCGCTCTTGCTGTCCTTGGTCTTCTCGGCCTTGTTCTCAAGAGTCCAGTCGAACGAGGCACGCAGATTGTCGTAGCCCTTGGTGATGGAGGTGACCTTGTCGAGCACTACCTTTGCCTTTGGGTCGTGGGAATCGTCCTGAGCCATTGCTGGCATTGCGAGCGCGCCCATCATGAGGGCTGCCGCCAAAATGTTTCTTAATTTCATATCAGTATGTTTTTTTAGATTAATAATACACCACTATAGATGCAGAGGGCCGGCCGGTCTGAATATTATCAAATGTTAAATAAAGTTACAGACTGCGGTCCAGGTCGTTGATGAACTGCTCCAGCTCGTATTCGTTGTTGATATATACTGCGCGGGCCTTGCTTCCCTCGTTGGGGCCCACGATGCCGGCAGCCTCCAGCTGGTCCATGATGCGTCCGGCACGGTTGTAGCCGATCTCCAGCTTGCGCTGCAGCATGGATGTGCTGCCCTGCTGGGTAACCACCACGATGCGGGCAGCCTCCTCGAAGAGTCCGTCCCTGCGGCTGAGGTCCACCTCCTCGCCAGGCTCGCCGGCCTCAATGTCGGGCTCGGGCAGCTCGTAGGTGGTCACATAGCCCTGCTGGGATGCAATGTACTGTGTGATGTCCTCCAGCTCGGGAGTATCTATAAAGGCGCACTGGAGACGGGTGATCTCGCTGCCGGTGTTTATGAGCATGTCGCCCCGGCCAATGAGGTTTTCGGCGCCGCTCTGGTCCAGGATGGTGCGCGAGTCTATCTGCGACATCACCCTGAATGCTATACGCACAGGGAAATTGGCCTTTATGGTACCGGTAATCACCTTTACGTCAGGACGCTGGGTGGCCACTATCAGGTGTATGCCTATGGCGCGGGCCAGCTGTGCCAGACGGGCCAGAGGCTTCTCCACCTCCTTGCCGGCAGTCATTATAAGGTCGGCAAACTCGTCTATCACCACCACTATGTAGGGCAGGAACTTATGGCCGCGCTCCGGATTCAGGCGCCTTGCCACAAACTTGGCGTTATACTCCTTGATATTGCGGCACTCGGCCTCCTTGAGCAGGTCGTAGCGGTTTTCCATCTCCACGGTAAGGGAGTTCAGGGTCTGCTTTACCTGGTCGACATCGGTGATTATGGCATCGTCGCTGTTGGGCAGCTTGGCCAGGAAATGCTTCTCTATCCTCTTGTAGAGCGTGAGCTCCACCTTCTTGGGGTCCACCAGCACAAATTTCACCTGGGCCGGATGCTTCTTGTATAGGATGGAGGCTATTATGGCGTTGAGTCCCACCGACTTACCCTGACCAGTGGCACCGGCCACCAGCATGTGGGGACACTTTACAAGGTCTATCATGAAAGCCTCGCTGCTTATGGTCTTGCCTATCATGAGCGGCAGCTCGTAGTCGGTGTTCTGATACTTGGCCGATGACACCAGCGATTCCATGGTGACAGTCTCGGGGCTCTTGTTTGGCACCTCTATACCCACGGTGCCGCGGCCCGGGATAGGCGCTATGATACGGATACCCTTGGCCTTGATGTTCATCATGATATCCTTCTCCAGGTTCTGAATCTTCGATATCTTGATACCCGGGGCCGGAGTTATCTCGTAAAGAGTAACGGTAGGGCCAATCTTGGCCGAAATCTTGGTAATCTTTATCTTGAAGTCCTTGAGGACATCCACGATCTTGGTCTTGTTTTCGGTAAGCTCGGCGTTCGATACCGATGATTTCTCGCCTCCCACCCTCAGCAGAGTCACCGGAGGCAGGGTGTAGTTGTGGAGGTCGGCTGTAGGGTCGTATGGCGGCAGGTTCGAGATGTCCTCGGCCCTTACCTCGTGGTTTATCTCCACCTCCATGGCCATCTGGTCGCCGCCCAATGGCTGCGGATTGGCATTGTCCATGCCCGGCAGTATCTCCACGGGCTGCTGGTTGGGGTCCGGGGCCTGGATGCCGGCATCGGAAGGCTGGGAATTGTCCACCTCGAAATCCACCAGGTCGTCGGCAGGCTGGGGCTGATTCTGCTTAACCTCGCCGTCGCCACCTATCACAAACTTCTCCTGGACCACCTCGGGTCCGCTTGGACGGGCCTTGCGGTCGGGGAACGGATCGCCGAATGGATCGCGCTGAGGCTTTGCGGGACCGGGCTGGTCGTCGAAATTCAGCTTCTGGTCCTTGCCCACATAATCCTTGCCCTTGAATATATCCTTGAAAAACGAACCAATGCTCTTGCCAGTATCGGACTTGGCTCCCGGAGTGTTTACGGGACTGTTCAGCGAGCCCGGATCGTCGTCGTCGCCATCGCCGGAATAATCGTCGCCAAAATCCACATTGCCGTAGCCGTCGTCGTCATCGTCGTGCTTCTGATACTTGCGTCTGGACGGCTGGGCGTCCCTGCCGCTGTCCTTATCACGGGCGTTGGCCAGGCTCTCGGTAAATGTGTTGGCATTCACCCAGGCAGTCTTCAGGCTGTGGTATTTCTTGAGGTTGTGGAAAAAGATCTTGAGCCATGGCAGCGAGTTGTCTATACTTAGTATCAGCATCATAGCCGCCACAATTATCAGCAGCATCACAGTGCCCACGCTGCCCACCACGGTCCTGAGCCAGTAAGACACCACGTATCCCATGGCGCCTCCGTAGTAAAAGGAGCCTCCGCTGCTCATGAAACCCAGAAACATAGACAGCCATATCATCCAGATGAATGAATGTTTCACCGCCTGGCGGTATGGGATGGGCTCGTATGCGATAAACTTGAACGAAGTGATGAGAGTTATGAACACCACCACGAAGGCTGGCACTCCAAAGAGGTAATACATGAAAATATGGGCAAGCAGGGCTCCCCACTTGCTTCCCCAGTTCAGCACCTGAACATCAGGATCGAAGATATAGGTCCAGATGCCTACAGCGAAAGCGCTCTGGTCCTGTTTCCAATAAGCCAGATACGAGATAAAA
The DNA here is from genome assembly GCA_045597465.1 of Bacteroidales bacterium. Lineage (GTDB taxonomy): Bacteria > Bacteroidota > Bacteroidia > Bacteroidales > UBA3824 > UBA3824. The sequence continues at coordinate 11,835 of JAZLKG010000006.1, forward strand.
CCCGTAAGCATAAGGAAAGAAGTCAACAGCAACACCAGAAACGCACCCATGCGGAAACGGTCGTCGTGCCACACGTTGCGCAGTTTCTGTATAGGCGATACATACTCCTCTGTTTTTCTGCGTCCCATTTATATTATAACAGTTAAGTGGTTGGTTCTAAAAAAAAGTCAATTTGGTGCAAATGTAAAAATTATTTTACCATAATACAAACAAATTCACACAAAAAAAATTCAAAAATTAATTTCTGTCGTCAAGAGCCCTCTGATACTCGAACATTCTGTCGCGGAGCTGTGCTGCTGCGACGAAATCCAGTTTCTTGGCAGCGCGCTCCATCTCCTGCCTTGTCTCCCTGATGAGCCTCTCGAGGTCGCGCTTGCTGTAGAACCTTGTCTCCGACTCGGCGGCCCTGCGCTCCACCGCCACCTGCTGGTCGGCGAACTCGGTCGCCCCGGCATGGCCGTCGCCGCGGCCTATCTGTATGGTAGTGGTCTTGCGCACCTGGCGGGGAGTAATGTTGTGGTCGGCGTTGTACTGGGTCTGTATGCTGCGGTGGCGGTTGGTCTCGTTGATGGTGTCGCGCATGGAGTCGGTCATCACGTCGGCATACATTATCACACGCCCGTTCACATTTCGGGCGGCACGTCCGGCTGTCTGGGTGAGTGACCTGGCGCTGCGCAGGAAACCCTCCTTGTCGGCATCCAGAATGGCCACCAGCGACACCTCGGGCACATCGAGGCCCTCGCGCAGCAGGTTTACACCCACCAGCACGTCGAAAGTGCCTTTCCTGAGGCCATCCATAATCTCTATGCGCTCCAGAGTATCGACGTCGCTGTGTATGTATTTGGCCCTTATGTCCATGCGGTCCAGATACTTGGTGAGCTCCTCGGCCATGCGCTTTGTAAGGGTGGTAACCATCACACGCTCGTCGCGCTGGATCACCTGCTGTATCTCGTTCATCAGGTCGTCTATCTGGTTGGCGGTGGGCCTTACGTCTATGGGCGGATCCAGCAGTCCCGTAGGACGTATCATCTGCTCCACAATCACACCGCCGCACTTCTCCAGCTCATAATCGGCTGGAGTGGCCGACAGGTATATTGTCTGATTGGTAAGCTCCTCGAACTCGGTGAACTTCAGCGGGCGGTTGTCGAGAGCGGCTGGCAGGCGGAATCCGTATTCCACGAGATTCATCTTGCGGCTGCGGTCGCCGCCAAACATGGCGTGGATCTGCCCCAGGGTGACATGGCTCTCGTCCACCACCAGGAGGAAATCCTCAGGGAAATAGTCCAGCAGGCAGAATGGGCGGCTTCCGGGGCTGCGCCCGTCAAAATAGCGCGAGTAGTTCTCTATGCCCGAGCAGTGCCCAAGCTCCTGCATCATCTCGAGGTCGTTGTTTACGCGGTCCTCTATGCGCTTGGCCTCCAGAGACTTGCCCTCGTCCTGGAAATACTGGATCTGCAATCCCAGGTCCACGCGTATCTGGTCCATGGCAATCTTCATGCGGTCGGGCGTTGTCATGAAGTTTTTGGCCGGATATATCACGCAGTCGTCCTCGCGGCTGATGGTGGCGTTGGTGGCGGGGTCAAACTTTATGATCTCGTCCACCTCGTCGTCCCAGAATCGGATGCGGTAGGCAAAATCGTCATAAGCCACGAAAACGTCCACAGTATCGCCCTTCACCCTGAAGGTGGCCCTCTTGAAATCTATCTCGTTGCGGGAATAGAGGCTCTCCGACAGCTTTCTGAGCAGATTGGTGAGGCCCACGCTGTCGCCCTTGCGGAAATGTATGATATTGCAGTGGAAGTCTTCGGGATTGCCGATGCCGTAGAGGCAGCTTACCGAGGACACCACGATGATATCCTTGCGGCCCGATAGCAGCGCCGTGGCTGCCGACATCCTCAGCTTCTCTATCTCGTCGTTTATCGACAGGTCTTTCTCGATATAGGTGTTGGTGGTAGGGATGAAAGCCTCAGGCTGATAGTAATCGTAATACGACACAAAATACTCCACGGCGTTCTCTGGGAAAAACGCCTTGAACTCTCCATACAGCTGCGCGGCCAGGGTCTTGTTGTGGCTGAGCACAAGCACGGGCTTGTTCAGGTTCTTGATGACGTTGGCTATGGTGAAAGTCTTTCCCGACCCCGTCACTCCCTTCAGGATCTGAAACTTGTCGTTGCGCCGCACACCCTCGGTGAGCTGCCGTATGGCCTCTGGCTGATCGCCGGTGGGCTGATATTCCGATACTAACTTGAAATCCATTGCGATAATGTGTAGGATGAAAAATATTCTGCAAAACTAATAATATTTGCGAAAATATCATATACATATTTGCATTATTAATTAAATTTTGTAATTTTGAATACTGAAACAAGAGCAGGCATATTAAATGAAACACTTGATAATCAATATACTATTATTACTGACTACCGCCACCGCAACCATGGCGCAGCAGGATTCGGTGGCTATCTACATGGACAGGATAGCCGACTGCATGGATCCGGAGGAGAGGCTGTCCCTGGGCAAGGGGCTGCTCGGCTACGCCTCGTCCAAGGGCGACAGCACGGCAATGATAGAGGCCTACAACTCCATGGCGTGGTCGTCGTATTACCTGAACGAGATTGCCATGGCCCAGGAATACTATACAAGGCAGTATCAGCTGGCCACCAGCACCAAAAACGCAAAGCAGGCGCTGAAATCGCTCTACAACCTGGCCGGCGTGATAAGCGTGAGAGAAGACTATCAGGAATCCATAAAACTATACCAGCAGGCCCTCACCCTGGCCGAGCAGCAGAAGGACACGATGCTGATATCGCGAATATACCGCGACATGGGCAACAACTGCTCGAACCTGATGCTCTACGCCTCGGCTTGCGACAACATCAACAAGGCCAAGTATGTGGACTCGCTGGCCCACGACAGCACAAGCATAGCCAACGACTATGCCTCGATGGCCGTGGTAAGGCTGAACGAGGCCTCCAAAAACTACGACCTCACCGACAAGACCAGCAATGTGGACGCCATACTGGGAATACTGGCCGACGCCGACAGGGACTGCGACATGGTGCCTGTATATCTGCCAGCCGGCGCCGACGACTTCGACAAGGCACAGATCATGGGAATATACTACATGTGCAAGGCCCAGACATCGCTATTCCGCAGCCAGGGCAGCAACGGCAAGCGTCAGGAATACCTGAACGAGGCCGACAGCTGCAACAGCCTTTTCCTGAAGTGCGTATCAGAGATACAGGACGACGAATTCATAATAAGGTCGTGGATAATACAATCGGAGATAGAGTATGCCCGCGGAAACCTCAGGAAGGCCCTCGAGATCACCGACACGCTCAAATACATGACAAGGGACACCCTCTGGGCCAACTCGATGATGGACACTTACAGAAACGCCGCCGCATACAACGCCGCCATGGGCAACTACAGGCAGGCCCTGGAGGATTTCCTGTCGTACGACAGATTCAGGGCCAAATACATGAACGACAACACCATAAGGCAAAACGCCCAGTTTAATTCCGACGCCGAAAACAACAAGAAGATAAGCAAGCTGAACGAGGAGCGCGACTATGAGTACGCCATCCGCGACAACCAGATAAGCAGGCAGAGGATAATGCTGTGGCTGGCATCGATCCTGATACTGACGGTGATAACCGCAATAGTGATAATATCGCGGACCCTGAAGGCCAAGAAACAGACACTGGCAGAGCTGGAGAAGGCCAACTCCATAATATACCAGAGCATCAGGTACGCACGCCACATACAGCACGCCGCCCTGCCAAGCAAGGAGACAATGCAGAGGATTTTCCCAGACTCGTTTCTATATTACCTGCCCAAGGACATTGTGTCGGGAGACTTCTACTATGTGTCTCAGGCCGAAAACCTTGACATATTAGTGGTGGCCGACTGCACCGGACACGGTGTGCCGGGCGGTTTCCTGAGCATGCTGGGTATGTCGACCCTGCAGGACATAATAAGGATAAGCAGAGACAACATTGACCCCGGCACGATACTATGCAAGATGAGGGAATACGTGAAGGAAGCACTCTCCAACGAGGAGGAATCCATGCAGGTAACCATCAACGGAATAGAGGAGCAGTTTTCGACCGCCGACGGCATGGACATGGCAATAGCGATATTCGACAAGCAAAACCACCAGGTAAGGTTTGCCGGAGCGTATCAGAACCTCTATATAGCAAGGAACGGGCAGCTGATACGTCTGAAGGGAGACAGAATGCCTGTGGGAAGGCATATCAACGACAAGGACCCGTTCAAGACCCAGACCGCCGAAATATGGCCCGGAGACATGGTATACATGATGTCGGACGGAATAGCCAGCCAGATGAACAGGGACAGAAAGAAATTCATGAGCAGGCGCCTGGCTGAATTCTTCTCCCAAAACCACCATCTGCCGTGCGCCGAGCAGAAGGAGATAATAGCCAGTACTATGGAGGAATGGATGGAGGGCACCAAGCAGGTGGACGACATCACCCTGGCAGGCATCAGGATATGACTGGATGCTGAATCCTAAAGCAAATACTTAACAACACCTTATTATATGAGAAAAATACTGATGACACTGGCCGCGCTGATGGCAATATCAGCCGCCGTGAATGACGCGGCTTGGGCCCAATCCCTAAACCGGAAACAACAGAAACTGGAAAAGGTTGCCAATGCCCTGGGTGTAAGGCCCAAGGAGGAATACAACAACAACGACAGGAATGACCGAAACAACAACGACCGAAACGACCACAACAGAAACGACCGTAACAACGACAGAAACGACCGTAACAACGACCTTCTGGACAACAACGACTACGGCCACAACAACCCCAAGGACGCCGACAACAAAGACCCTCTGGCCAAGGCCTACACCGCCAACGAGAGAATAAAAGCCAACACGGCTGCATACACCAAGCTGAGCGACGAGGAGAAGAAACTGATTTTCTACTGCAACCTGGCCCGCATGGACGGCAGGAAATTTGCCGAGAACATCCTGAAGCATTACCTGAAGGGCAAAAACAACCTATACATAAAATCGCTATACGCCGACCTGGAGAAGGTGAGCAACCTGCCAATGCTGAATCCCGACAGGATACTCTGCGAGGTATGCGCCAGCCACTGCGCCGACATGGACAAGAACGGCTTCTTCGACCACTACTCCAGCAACGGAACCGACCCGTTTGTGCGCATGGAGAAGAGCGGATACAAGGGCAACCAAAGGGCCGAAAACGTAAGCGCCGGCTACAAGAACGCCATAGATATCTGCATACAGCTGCTGGTGGACGACGGCGTGCCGAGCCTGGCCCACCGCAACAGCATCCTGGGCTCCAAATACAAGGTGATAGGAGTGGCCATCACAAAGCACAAGAAATGGAGACACTGCTGCACAATGGACCTGGGAGACATCTGTTTTGGAAAGATGTAAGCCACACCCTGCCCGATACAACAAACGCCCCGGCTATGAGGAGAATCCTGCACAGCCGGGGCGTTATTTATGAGAACTTGAATCATTGAATATGCGGCATCAAGCTATTCCCAATAGATATCCTTGATTACGATCTTCTTGCCGCCGTTGCTCCAGATACCCATGATGCTCACAGATTCTGGATTGAAGGGCTTGCCGTCTGCCTTCTTCATATTGCCGGAGATGGGAATCTCGAGTATATAGTCGCCATCAGCGTTGGTCTTGCTGGAAATATTGGCCTCGGTGGCCCCATCCCAATATCCGCCATCGAAGAGACGGAACGACGCACCGCTGCCCGATTCTGTATCGTGTCCCAATACGCATACTATCTTGCTGAATGGAGTCAGGTCGAGAGGCTTTGGCAGTCTCCATCCTCCAAATCCCCACTGGCCAGTTACCAGGGTGCGCGTATCAGGGTTCCATTTGCCGCTTGCAAAGATATTTGGATCCAGATGTGCCCAGTCGAGTTCGAATTTCTGAACCCTCACTGTATACTGCCGCTTAAGGCCGCAAGCCTCTATTGTAATGGTGGTGGAACCTTCGTTTTTGGGCACAAGGCTGATACCGTCTACCATTACAACCGACTCGTCACCTGATGTAACGGTGTAGCCGTCCAGCAATGGGTATATCACCATCTTGCTGTCGATGGCGTTTACTATGGCGGTCATCTTGCCGTCCAGGACAAAAGAGTCGCTCATTACGCCGCCCAGTTTTATCTCCTCCACATTGTCGGGATACAGACGCCCGTCACGGTAACACTGATACCAGCCGTACAGATGTATGTTGCAGGCATCGGGATCGTAAAGGAAGTGGGTGAGATCGTGCCAGCCCGGGTTTGGAGTCACCATCGGGGCCAGGCTCCAGTCGAAAACCGCCAGATGCTCGGGTGCGGTGAAGAATATGTAGCTGCAGTTCTCAGTCCTGTCGGCCAAATACTTGAAGTTGGCGCCAAAGCCCGGACCTCCGGCCTCGCCTGTAAGAGATTTTCCCCATGATAGCTCATAGGCCTTGGGAGCCCAGTCCATCTCGGTAACCATGACAGGGGCTATCTTGCTGGCCACTGATATCTCTTTTTCCCAGCCCTTGCGGAAACTCTCGAAACCTCCGCCGTATGAGCCCTGACCGTATTCTGGAGTAGCCTCCAAAGCATCAGAGCCATACCAGCCCGGATAGCAGTGGACAGAAAAACCAAAGTTGTGGTCATCAATCTTGTATTTGGCGTATCCTGCATAATGCTGCTGCCAGCTGGTGCCAGGCACCCAAATCATGTTTTGCTGCGAGTTTACACGGATGTGGTTGATGAGATCCTGCATGTATTCTGTAAGGGCCTTGTCGTGGGAATCGTCGCCGGCCCCTATGAAGCCGTTCTTATCCACAATGTGGACAGGCTCGTTGAGCAGCTCGAACATAACGTCGGTGTTGTTGGCCAGGTCGGGATGAGAACTCACCATATCCCAAACCCTGGCCAGCACCCGGTGGAGGCCGTCGCCCATCTCGATGGCATCAGGCCCAACAAAACCCGGATGTATCAGCACATGGAGCCCCTTATCTATACAATGCTTCACGAGAGGAACATATAGGTTGTCGAGAGCCTCCTTGAATACCTTCTCGTCGAAATACTCGTATGGCTCGCCCTTGAGCGGATATGGCCTGTTGCGCCTCATCATCCAGTATGTATCGAAGTGGATGCGGATAAAATCCATCTGCCAGCCCTTGGCTAGTATCTCGTCTATCTGGTTGGAGTTCCAGGTCATTGAGTTGTTGTAGTTGTAGTCGTTGCCCCACTTGTAATTGTTGAAGTACGGGCTCTGGGTCTGCCAGAAACCATGAACGGTAATGTGGTTGCCAGACTCGTCCACAAGCCACCTTCCGTCAGATTTCCATACAGGGAGTTTGCCCTGAAGCTGAGGCAGGCTCTCGTCCTTCTGTGGCATCTCGGGCATCTGGATGAGCTTGCCGTAATGGTCTTTGGGTCCGGCGGGCTCAGGCTGCTTCTCGGGTTCCTTGTCCTGATTGTTGTCCTTGTCCTCACCGTCGGATGGAGTCTGAGTGTCGGACTGCTCTGTTCCCGGCTGAATCTCGTCCTGAATAGGATCGCTTTCCTTGCCGCACGACGCAAGCAGAAGGCTTGCGGCCAGTGCGCTGATTATAAGTTTATTCATAAAAAATTTAGTTTTAGTTACAATTGTCAAAAAAAGTCTTTAATACATTTATCGGCAAAATTAGGAATAATTTTTCTAATAGCAAATATTTTGTAAAAAAATGTTAAGAAAAAAAATTGCAGAGACGCGGTCTCGCAACGTCTAACCCATAATAACCATCAGCAAAAAGAAGACAAACCCTTGCAAATCTTCAAGAGATTGATTATATTTGCGGAATAAAAAGAGAATCGAAAATCAAAGACCAAAAATGGCAGCGCGCAGATATTCCATAGGAACACAGACATTCGAGGTTCTGATAAACGAGAACCGTGTCTATGTAGATAAGACCGAATTGATTTACAATTTGGTCCAGTATCATTCTATTTTCCTATCAAGGCCACGAAGATTTGGAAAGTCGCTGCTGTGCAGCACATTGAAGAGCTATTTCGAGGGCAGGAAAGATTTGTTCAAAGGTCTGGCCATGGAGAAGTTGGAAAGCGAATGGGTGGAGTATCCGGTGATACACCTTGACTTCAGCGGCGACAAGAGCGGCAACTATGAAATTATGAACGAGACTATCGGTGATATGCTGAAACAATACGAGACTAAATACAATGTACCATCACCACAAAATCCATTAGCATACAATCTACGTCTCAGAAACATAGTAGAAGCTGCATACGAGAAAACCGGCCAAAAAGTTGTGATAATAATTGACGAATACGATGCCCTGATGCTAAACGTGATAGACAACGACGAGAAACAAAATCAGGTGCGCACCACAATGAACAACCTCTTCTCGCCAATAAAAGGGCTTGACCCCAAGCTCCGTTTCGTATTCATCACCGGAATCACCAAATTCTCGCAAATGTCGATATTCTCAGCACTCAACAATCTGAGAGATATGTCGCTTGATGCGAGGTACGAGGGATTGTGTGGTATCACCAAGGACGAGATGACAACAGTACTGAAAGAGGATTTGGAAGCGTTTGCAATCCATAACGGTATCTCCTACGAACAGACTGTAAAAAAATTCAAGGAAAGATACGACGGCTATCATTTCTCAACCGAAAAGCAGGATATCTTCAATCCATATTCGGTATTCAGCGCCTTGGACAGCAAGGAACTTGCCAATTACTGGTTCGATACAGGAACCCCTTCGTCATTGATAAAGCTGATAAACAAGTTTGAAATAGAGATGCCGGAAATCTCAAGAATAAAATGCAGGGTCTCAGACTTCAGCCAGCCAGTTGAGAAAGTAACAGACCTTACGGCATTTCTATTCCAATCCGGATACCTCTCAATAAAAGACTACAACGCAAGAAGAGAAATGTTCGTCCTGGGATTTCCAAACCAGGAAGTGAAATCGTCATTTGCGGACAGCCTCAACAAATACCTCTACCGCATCAACAAAAAAGAGACAAATTTCCTTTTGGAGGCGTATCAGGATCTTGAAGACCTTGGCGACATTGCGGGATTCATGAAGTATCTCAATTTGTATTTCAGGAAGTTCCCATTCCCGCTCAACAACATGAACGAGAAACATTATCACTCGGTGCTTTACACAATACTCTCGTCATACGGCGCCGACGTGATCGCCAATCCCGAGAGCGCAAAGGGCAGGGCCGATCTGCTACTGAGGTTCGATGAGGTGAACTACATCTTTGAGCTGAAGCTGGACGGCAAAACCCGCTATGCCCTCGAGCAAATCGACGACAAGGACTACGTAGCCGTCGCCATGGAGTCCGGGAAAAAAATCGTGAAACTGGCCATCAACTTCTCGAGCACAGACAGGTGTATTCTGGACTGGGATGTGGATGATGGGTTTGAATTCTAAATCACAAAAAATCGCCCGCTGCTTTTTATCGAAGCAACGGGCGATGATTGTATCTGTATGGGCGAGACTTGGCAGGGCCGCGTCTCTACTTTACGGCATCCCAAAGCTGCTGCTCGAGGGCTGCACGGTCGAATTTCTCTATCTGGTCGGCAGACGAAACCAGCGTCTTGTCGTAGGCCAGCTCGCTGAGGAACTTGGCGGCTCTCTCTATGCCCTCGCCCATGTTCACCATCACCACGTCGCCATCCTTGATGAGTCCCTTCTTGAGGGAATCGAAGAATCCGCCCATGGCAATAGCCGATGCAGGACCTATCTTCTCCTGAGTCTTGTAGGCGATAAGGCGGGCCACATCAGCAGTCTTGTCCTCATCGAAAGAGATGATCTCGCCGCCGGAATTCTTGGTGATGTCGGCGATGATAGGATATGTGCCGGGGATGCCGGTGCCGAGGGTCTGAACCTTGGTCTTTGGATTCTGAATCTTTGGATAGTCGTTCTGCCAGCCCTCGGGGAAATTATTGGCCTTGGCCTTCTCCCACGCCTGAGTCATTGGGTCGCAGAGGCTTGGCTGTACGGAGATGTATCTTGGACGGTTGGTGTAGCCTATCTGAGCCACCTCGTCGAGAGCCTTCTCAACCGCAATTGGGCCTGTGCCGCCGCTGAGCGCCTGAATGTAGACTGTAGGAATCTTTCCCATCACGCGCAGCCAGTTGTATACCCATGTCTTCTTGCTCTCCACGCGGATAGGGTCGATGTTGCCGATGGTCATCAGCACATTGTGCTTGGCTGTGAAATCAGCGGCCACCTTCTTTGCGAAAGCATAGTCGCCATCGCAAACCACGGCCCTCTGTCCATAGGCTGATACCGACGCAAGGTTCTCCTTCTCGGCGTCCTTGGGCATGAATACGTAGAGATTGACACCGGCCTTGGCCAGATAGTGCGAGAATGCGTTGGCTGTGTTGCCGGTAGATGCCACGGCATAATCCTTGACGCCACATTCCTTGAGCACTGATGCGCCCAGAGTGCCTGCTATGTCCTTGAATGTGCGTGTGGCATTGTTGAAGGTGTGGCGCATGGCATATACCTCTATATTGAGCCCATACTCCTTCTTGGCGAAATCAGCCAGGAAATCCCACTTGTCGATGCCGCCCACGCCCTCGCCGGCAGATACGATGTTCTCCTTATTGTCGAGGGGCAGGAAATCGAAGTAATGCCAGAGGCTCTTTACCTCGTCCTTGGAGAATATCAGCTCCCTGAGTCTCTCGGGATCTGCATTGTATTTGGTATCCACGAAATTCTTGCCACATTCGGGACATTTCTGACCTAGTTTAAACCATTCGGCAAAATCGCCAATCTTGTGTCCGCAGCTCTTGCAGACAAAATAGTATTTGGTGCTCATTTAATAAGTATATGTATGAATGAAATTAATTATCAGTCTTGTTTGCATCAGACTTGGCGTTAAGCTCCTTCATCATTACGGCGCACTCGTCTGATATCTTGGTCTTGGCGGCGGCGGCATCCGACTTGGAATACTCCCCATCCTTGCGCAGGAATCTGAGACCCTTTACCAGGAAGTTCGGCAATGCCTTCTCGGGATCGCGTTTCTTGAGGTTGAGTCCCCAGCCGAAACGGGCAACAATGGGCACGAAATATGTCTCCACAAACTCGATGAGGTTGCCGTCGGGGTCCTCAATATATGTGAAGTGGCCTGACGCTCCGCCCATGTCGAAAATCTGGGCCTCGCTGTTGTAGGCCTCGGGGTTGCTGTCGCAAGTGAAAGGACATCCCTTGCTCTCGCAATATGCCTTCAGGTCCTTCATGTTGCGTATGTCGTAGCATATCTGGATAAAACCGGGGTCACCCCAGAGATGCTCCTTGAAGTCGTAAATCTTGCGTGGCACACGCTCGCTGTCCACCAGCTGCACAAGCTCTATCTGGCTGGCGCCGAAGAAATTTGAGAATGGCCCCTTGCGTTTCTGCGAATGGCCCAGCAATACACGGCGGTATCTCTCCTGTCCGCCAGGCAGGTTGGCGAAGTCCTCGAAAACATCGGTCTTGTCGCCGAGAACGGTGTCGTAGCCCAGTATGTCCTTGTAGAAGGCGATAGAACGCTCCATCTGGCTTACACCCACCACGGCGCCGAACACGCCGCCTATCTTGCTCTTGGTCTCCATGAACACCTCGGCACACTCCACAATCTCGAAAAGGTTTCCGTAAGGATCCTTTACGAAGAAATGGTCGGCACCGGCCATGTTCTTGCCTATGCCCGACATAAGCATCTGTGGATTCTTTTCCCTGATGGAGAGATATGCGGCAGCCGCATAGGGAGTCTTCAGCTTGCCGATGTATGTACCCAGGTCTCCGAGCATCACCTTGAAAGGAGCCTCCTTGGGCTCACGCGATGTATACTGCCATATCTCGAGTCCGCCGCCGCCCTGCATGTTGAACGCCATTATGGTATGGCGGCTCTGAGGCTGATGGTTGGTATATGGCTGCATCAGGGCAGCCTCGCCTGGAGCGTCGCTGAGCAGCACGTCCTGTCCAAAATTCTCACGGTACCAGTCCCAGGCAGGGTATACTTCCTTTACACCCACACCAAGCTGCTGTATTCCGCTTATCTGAAATGCCATTTTGTATTCAAAAAAAACTTAAGTTTGTAAATATCGATATTTTTGTGTTATACATTGCAAATTTGGGCAAAATAATCCAATTATGGAAATATTGCGCCGCAAAAGACCGAAAAATGGTACTATTGCATTTTTTCGTTGTACTTCTTGCTTTCCATGATGCGCAGATGGCGCCGCCATAGGTAAAACAGCACACACAGCGCCGCGGCTATGTACATGGGCACAGCCTCCCTGAAATCCTGGTCGAGAGTAATCCTGATGGCCATGAACAGCGACAATACTGTGAATACTATCCACAGAATCTCCATGGGGTGCTTCTTGTCTTTTTTCTTTTGTGTCATAATGCTGAGTGTTATTTTATTGTGCGGACTCGCCGCCCATCATTTCGCCGTATTCCTCCTTGAGCACAACGGAGCCGTTTACATCCAGAAACTTGTAGTTCTTGAAAGCCATATCGCTCTCGAAACCCGACTTGCCCACGATAACCGTGCTGTCGGGATCCACCACGGTGACCTTCTTCACAGAGAAGACTTTCTCGCGGTTTTCATCGCCGAAAATCTGCTCTGTCATCAGGCGTGTGCCGTCGTCGCTTACTATCACCACATTCTTGCGGGCTTCCCAGAGTTTCTTCTTGTTGTAATATACTGCGTAGTCGGCGGTCAGGGTGCTCTGCTCACGCAGTTTCTCGTCGTAGAATACCACCTTCACGCCCATCGGGAATTCCATGTACGGCTGTTTCACCGAGGAATAGTTGTCGGCCTGAGGCGCCGTCACAGTGGTCTGAAGCCTGCTGTTGGAATAATAGCGGGTATACATATCCGATACCGACAAGTCCGGGAAAGTCTCGTCGACATTGTAGTTGTTCAGCGAATCTACGGAGCTGCCGCAGCCATACAGGGCCACTGCCAGCATCAGAAAAATAAAGGCCTTGTGCATCATCTTTGCAATACTTGAAAACATGTTCGGGCACAAAGATACAAAAATCCCCGCCAATAGACAAGCCGTTGGCGGGGATTTTTTCATAAAATAGAGTATAACGGTCTATTCTGACGCGCTATGCTAAAATCTGGCTGTTGTAGACTCGCCGATCCAGCCACCTACTGTAACAGGTGTGCCGGCTGTAACACCGTGCATGAATGCCTCGTCCTTCTTGGGACATGCGCCGATATACTGGGCAATGAGCTTGTTGGCTGTGGCTGCTACCGATGGGTCTACAGCCTTTGCCTTCTGGAGCTTGTCGATTACCACCCAGTAAGTGAGCGAGCGCTGGTAGGCGTCCTCTCCTACTGGCACAGCGGCGTATGATGTGGCGATGATGATATAGGCGGCGCCGTTGTTAGGATCCAGGGCCACAGCCTTGCGTGCGTATGAGCAGGCGCTGGTGTATGCCTTCTTGGTGGTGTAGATTACAGAGATGGCCAGGTTGTAGGCAGACTTCATAGTATCAGCCTCAGCCATTGAAATAGCCTTCTCGTAGTAGGCGATGGCGTCGTCCTGCTTACCGCGCTTGTCGAGCATCTTGGCGAAACCGGCGCATGAGCTCTCGGTAGGATTCTTCTCAACCACCTTTGATACTACGTCCTCATAGAGCTGTGAATCAGAGCAGCCCTTGCTGCCGAGCAGCTTGATGATCTTGTCGCAGAGCTCCATGTCGTCTGGAGATTCCTTGAATCTTGCAGTAAAGGTGTTTACGAGAATGTCGCACTGTGCGGCATCGCTGGTAGAGAAGAGCTGGTCGATGAAAGCCTGACCCTTTGAGTAGTCGCTCAGGAGTTTCTCGGCATCAGCCTTTGCCTTTTCGTTGGCAGGCTCGGCTATTGTCTTCTGATACTCCTTCTTCTTGGTGTCGATTCTGTCGGTGAACTTCAGGTAGTTGTCCACCACTGTGTTTACGTCCACCTTCTGATCCTTGAACATTGCAATCATGGCCTTCATGGCGTTCTGGAGCACGGTGATATCGTCGCTGCCCAGCTCCACAGACCTCATAAGGAGCTTGTATGGCTCCTCGATAGGATTCTGACGGTACTTCAGGAGGTTAACACCCTTCTGACCCATGCAGTATGCCTCGCCGTACTGAGGACGGTCGGTAGGCATGATGTACTTCATTCTGTTGTCCCACATAATCATGAGGGTATCGATCCATGGCTGCTGCTCCTTGCCTGTTGCGGCCACCTTCATCTTGTTGAGGATGATGTTGGTACCTCTCAGGTAGATGTTCTTGGAGCTTGCAGGATAGTTTCTCATGAGAGCCGACCATGACTCGTAGGCATCGGCCCAGGCGCTCTTCTTGCAGTACTCGTCGAAGATTGTGAGCAGCTGGAAACACTCCAATGAGTCACAACCGTATTTCTCGGCCTTCATCAGTCTCTTGATCTTGGCCTGCTGGTCGTGGATGGCGCCCTTGAGGTCGTCGAGACCACCGGCTTTCTGGAGGTCCTTGAGAGACTTGTTGTCGAAAACCTCGAGGTCGGTTACATCCGACGCGCCTATGGCGGCCACTCTCTCTATCTCGCCGACACCCTTGCTGAGCTTGTAGTAAAGCTCGCGGTAGCGGCTCTTGAGAGCTGGGTTGTAGGTTGTGTTTTCCGAGATAGCCAGGTCGCCTGATATCTCGGGCAGCTTGGCCTTGAGTACCTCGTCGGCGGACTGAGCGAATGCTGAGCCCGATACGAGGATAGCCGAGAGGCCAAACGCTACTTTAGCAAATTGAATTCTGTTCATAATATTTTTTTAGTTAAATTATTTGATATTTATATTTATGTTTATGATGATATTTTTCTGACGAAGTTTAATCATCCTAATTGAATTTTCGTTTCACGAACCATACGCTGTGTGTGGTTACGCTCATGTTTATAAGGAAGTATTTCTCCTTGTAGAGCCCATGGCTCGTGGTGCCCCTGGTGCCTGTATCCACGCCCAGGTTTATCATAAGCGTGCGGATTGGCAGGCCCAGTCCAAATGTGAATCCGGTCTCGTCGATGCCATGTCCGTTTATGTTGTAATAGGTCTCGCCGTTGTGGAATCCTAACCTATAGATGATAGTCTTGTAGTATTTTGAAGAGAATCTGTCCCTCACGTACTGCAATCCCATTCCGTAGTATTTCATCTCCCTCATGCCAGTGCTCTCCTCGTGGCCGGGCATCACAAAGGAGCTCCAGTCCTGCCTGCGGTAGTCGGCGTTTACTGTCAGCTGCTCCATCACCTCCAGCGACAATCCAAGACCCAGGCTCTTTGGCAGCTCTATCTTGCCGTCAAACAATGTGGAGTTGGCGATGGTGTCGGCATTTGCAGAGTACTGATACTTGCCGGAATTGTCTTTCAGCAGGGTGTAGTCTCTTACTGATATCTCGTTTTGGCTCTTGATATTGGCCTTGCAGCCCAATACAGCGCCCAATGACACCCTCAGGGCATTCACGGTGGAGTCTTTCCGCGACCTGATACTGCGCTCCAGACGGAATCCAAGGTCATACCTGAGGCCGTGCATCACATACTTGTTGCTGTATTCCATACCGGCCGTGTGGATGGTTGATACGCCGTTCACATTGCCGGCCAGGCCCGAGCCCGACATGTTCAGGTTTTGCTCCGTGGTGCCGAATATTACGCTTCCGCTGGCGCCAACAGATATCATCTTCAGGAACTTGAACGCTGTGGATACCGACACCTCGTTGAGTCCGCCCTTGCCGTCGAATGTGCTTTCGTAATATGACGTATGGCCGCCATTCTCCACGAGTGTGGTATCAGAAAACTTGTAACCCACCGAGCTGTATGGCTTGAACTTGAATGAGAAAAACCACCAGGGCTTGGCGGCGAATCCTCCCATGAGGTAACTGAACGAGGCGTTGCTGTTTTTCTGGCTGGCCAGCTGCGACTCTGTGTTGGTGTACCTGATGTCCATGCCCACGTCGAAGATAAAACGCTGCATGGGCAGGTTGGTGTTGGCTGCCGGATTGGCCGAGTTTACGTACAAATATGTGGCATCGGCAATGGAGGCGCCGCCCATGGCCGTGGAACGGCCCACGCTTGCAGGATACAGGTCGCCTATTCCATAGCGCGAATATGGTGAATTTGTTATAGTCTGCGCAGTGGCCTGCATTGCTGACAGCATCAGTATCAGCAAGATAAGTTTAACTGGTTTTGAGTACATTGTAATTTAAAATTCTATTAAGGCCAATCGTTACCAGATTTGGCTCTGCAAATATCGTGATTTTTAATTTCCTATACAAGAAAATAGCGTCTCCACCCGTTAAAATTATCACATGTTTAACATTTTTTTGCTTAAAGCGCTCTGCGTAGCTCTCTATCTCGGCTATCACGCCCATCACCACGCCGTTGTTGATGGCCTCGGATGTCGACCGCCCGAAATCGGTATCAGGGTCGGCAGGCTCCACCAGCGGCAGGCGGCTCGTATAGTCGTTGAGGGACTTCAGCCTCAGCCTGATACCCGGGGCTATGTTGCCTCCCACATACTCGCATCCATTGCGCAGATAGTCGTAGGTGATGGCCGTGCCTGCGTCTATGATGAGAGCATCAGCCCCCGGATACAGCACCGATGCCCCCACGGCGGCTGCCAGCCGGTCGGCCCCAAGGGTGCGCGGAGTTGAATAGCTGTTGGATATTGGCAGCGGAGTGTCTGGGCCAAGGCAAATGGCTTGCAGGCCCTGCGATATCAGCCAATCCGCCAGAGGACGCGCATCCATGCCCACTGAGCTCAGGATGCAGGCTTCTATCTTGTACTGAGGCATCAGGGCGCTGATACTCTGCTCTATGGCGGACTGATGCGACTGGGTTTCCAGTTTCTGAACCATGGTGTCGGCACGGTACAGACAGAGCTTGGCGCGTGTATTGCCGATATCGATTACCAAATTCATATTAATATAACGTTAAATTTGTAATTTTCTGATGCAATTTTACTAAATTTGCGTCAGAAATCCAATTAAAAAACATTATTATGGCAAAGAAAATTCTAATTGTAGAAGACGACAAGATGCTGCTCACTATATTCCAGATGTTTGTACAGGAGCTGGGATACGAGGTGGCCGGTCTTGCGCGTACGGGGCAGGATGCGCTGGAGGCCGCGGCGGCCAATGGCGATATCAGCTGCGTGCTTATGGACATTCAGCTCGACGGACCCATGGACGGCATCGCCACAGCCAAGGCTATGGAGGAATCGTCTGCCGCGCCTATCATTTTTGTGAGCGGCGGACTGGAGCCCACCCAGGTGCCCGACTGCGTATTGCCAAATGTGTACGGACTGCTCACCAAACCGCTGTACCGCAACAGCCTGGGGATGATGATAGAATTTGCCTGCGCCAAGTATGCCATGGAGCATGGCGGGGAAGAGTGAAAAGCTTATAGTGGAAAGCTTATAGCCAACAAAGGCCGCTCCTTTTCGGGAGCGGCCTTTGTTGGCT
Source organism: Bacteroidales bacterium (assembly GCA_045597465.1). Classification (GTDB taxonomy): domain Bacteria; phylum Bacteroidota; class Bacteroidia; order Bacteroidales; family UBA3824; genus UBA3824. Next base: position 29,318 of record JAZLKG010000006.1, read on the forward strand.
TTATTCTGCGGGGTCGTTGGCGGATGGGTCGTTGGCGGGGTCGTCCACGTTGGTGTGCTTGTCGAGATGATGGCCCGTAACGTCGGTTCCTGCCAGGCTCTGACGCATCAGGGTGTCGGCCTGCTTGTTCTTGATGTCGGTGTATTCCTGCACAGAGATGTTGCCGTCCAGGAAGGCTCCGGCCATGGCTTTCTGAACTTTCTCCTCGGCCAGTATCAACTCGGCCTTGGCGTATTCCACCTGTGCCTTGGCGCGGGCCACCTTGATTGATGCGCCCACATCGTTGCCTATCTTGATATCCGACACGTCGACAGAGAGCACCTCGAATGCCGAGCTCTCGTTGATGGTGGGCGAGCTCTCCACCTTGTCGGCCAGGAGGTAGGGGTTTTGCAGGATATCGGTATGGCTGCCTGCCAGACCTATCTGGGTGGCCAGGGCCTCGTTGACACGTGCGAGCACTGTATCGGCGCTTACGCCTCCGATTATGTTCTTGATCTGGGCGCGCAGTGTCACCTTTACCTTCATGGTAAGCTCCACTCCGTCGCGCGCTATGCCGCGCACTCCGTCGGTCTCCACCACTATTGGCGAGATGGCCGACTTGATGGCCTCGGTTACGTCGAGGTTGGCCAGGTCGATATCGCATATATCCTTGAATGTAAACTCCTTGAGTCCGGCCTTTCGGGCCGAGATATACGCCTCGATTGTTTTCTTGAGGTTGCCGCCGGCCAGATAGTGCTGCTTAAGCTTGGTAAGGTCGAGCTCTTCCTTGTGGCCAGAGTTGTCGGCAATGTTCTTGGCTTTTACCAGGTCGCCTACGTTTCCGCCTGCCAGGTAAAACTCTGCAAGCTCTGGTATCGAAGTCTCGATCTGGGCGTTCTGGGCGTTGATGAATGCATGCACGATGGCGCCTACGTCCACTTTCTTGAGGTAAAGCTGAGCCATATCCTCGAAGTTGACGTCCTTGATGTTGGCGGCTCGTGCCCGTATCATTGTGGCCACCACCACCTCGAGGTCCACCTTGGCAAGGTAATACTTCATCAGCTGGGGGACGTCGAGCAACACGTTGGCGTTTTTGGCGGTTACCATCAGGTTGATGATCTTGGCCTGCGGGATATTCTGCCAGCGCATCTTTATAAGGTATAGCCAGGATATCTTGAGTCCGGAGAGCATGGCGTTGAACCACAGCTTGATGGGCACCATGGTGATGAAAAACCACACCACGAGGGCCGCCAGGCCTATGGTAAGCACTATCACCATTATGGCGTCGAAACCGTTGATGCCCTCGCCTGTGTCCATGGTATTGTCGCTGAAGTCGTTGAATGCGTCTTCATCGAAACCCGTGTCGCTGACAGTGGTGCCGCCGTTGTCCATCATGTAGCCGTCGGGCATGCATGCGAAAAAAGTCATGGATACCAGCAAGGCAAACAGTATAAGTAAATAATTCTTTTTCATATTCATTATTCTCAATTTTAATATGGCCTATTTTGGGGACTCGTAGCCCGTGTTTATACCCTGCTTCTGCTCGGCCAGGAGGTCGGCCTTGTGGAGCTCGTTGAAGTTTGGACGTATGCCCTTGTTGTATTGCTCCACCATGGCCTTTCGGATATCGGCCTCGGCCTTGGCGCGGTCGGCCTCGGCTTTCAGCCGGCGCATCTCGCTGTCTATCTGTGCTTGGCGGAGGTCGAGCTCGGCCTTCACGTTCATGCCGATCTTGAGGTCGTAGATATTTACATCGAGCAGTATGTAGGAGCAATGCTTGTTGATGTCGGTCTCGGAAACCTCGGTGGTCTTTATCTCGCGGAGGTTGTCCTCGTCGTTTATTCGTTTGAGCACCCTGCATGAGATCTCAGGCAGAGTGTTGAGCACGTGCTCGTGGCTCTCGGCGGACTCGAACTCGAAGATGATGGCCTCGTTGATGCGCTTGAAGAGTACCTCGAGCTTGTAGCCCCAGAAAATCTGCTCCATGCGGCCGCGCACCGTGATATTGGCCTTGGGGGTTATCTGCACGCCGTTCTTGCACACGCAGGTAACGCATGGCTCCACTTCCAGAACGGTGGGATTCTGGGCCCAGGCTATGGCCGATTTCAGAGTGTATTTCTCGCCGTCCAGAGGGTTTATCATGCCCTCCAGAATCTTGCCGGCTATACCGAAATTCATCTTGAGTCCCAGCTCCTCCTGAGCCTTTATGACTATGTTGGCAGCCTCTTTGGCCTTGCCGAATTTCTTGAAATGGTCTTTCACGCTGCTAACGGTGATGCCGTAGTTGTCGGGCTTTTCCTCCAGGTCCTTGGCTATCTTTATGGCCTGTACAAAGTCGAAAAGGTTGTTCTCGGGTTTCGACAGCTCCACCAGATAGTCCACAGAAAGTCCCAGCTTGTTTTTCTTGCTGAAATCCACTGCGTTTACAAACTGGACCACATCGCTCCTGGTGTTCACGAAATAGTTCATGAGGTCGTCGGGAGTGAACTCGAGCTTGCACTGGTTGCTCTTGATGAGCGCCGATATCAGGTTGGTGATATCAGTACCATTGATGTTCTGACGTATCAGGTCCTTCTGGTCGATGCTGATACCCTGGTCTGATGCGCGGATGATGTTGGTGATAAGGTTGTCGAACTCGTCGTCGGTCATGGAGTGGAGCTCGGCAATGGATATGTTTATCATCACACCCGAGTTGTGGGCGCGTATCATCACATTTGTAAACCTGCTTACATCATGGCCCAGCTTGTAGAGGTCTATCAGCAGCGACATCGTTATCTTGAACGAGTCGGAATACTCAAGCACATTGGCCTTGTTGATATTAAGGCTCTCCTCGTCGGTAAGGTATATGCCCTCGTACTTGGCACGGATAATGGAGTAGATGATTGCCTTGAGGCCCTCGTCGTCGATGTCATTCATCAGGTGGGCCTCGTCGATATCCAGCTCGGCGCGCTTTGCCATGAGGTCCAGGTTTACGAACGAGGCGAAATCCCTGCCGTCGGATATGAACTTGAGGGCCGAGACGAAATCGATCTTCAGCTTGGCCCTCTTCTGATCGCACCATGCCCTGGCGAAGGCCTCCATGTCGACGCCCTCGCGCGCCTTGGCCACGGATATCATGTTGTCGAGCGTGAAAGTCTTGTCGACACCCTGTATGAGTCCGTAGCAATACATGAACTTATCATACTTGTCGGGCACGGCCGATACTATCTTCTTGGCAATCAGATATCGGTCCCTCTTGTCGTTGGTAAAGAACTCAAGCAGCGACTTCTCAATACCGTTTTCGTCAACGTTTTCCAGGGCCGAGCTGTTCTCTATCACCTGCGATCCTATCTGCAACGATGCCACAATGGCCTTCTGAGTCTCCTCGTCGAGGGCCTTGGCTTCCTGCAGATCCTTTCCCTTAAGTTTTATATCCATAGCCTTCAGGCTTTTTATGAAAACGTTGGACTCCTTGTTGGTCTCGCGTCCCAGGATAAAAGCCACAGCTATCAGCAATACGCTTACTATTACGAAATATACCATATAATGTTGATTATAATCTATTTAACTACTGTTTTACGCCATTGACGAAAGTAACCACGTATGCCTCGGGATATCCCTTGTCCTTGAGCTCCTTGCGCAGCTTGTCGGCCATATCGCGGCTGCCGCAGTCGCCCACGGTAACTACTGTGTAATCTCCGCTCTTGCTGGTATGAACCGCGTATCCGGCCTTCTTGAGCTTCTCTATCTGAGCCTTGGTGTTGTCGGTGAGCGACGACTTGTAGGCGCCTATCTGAACCCTGTATACTGGATATGACGCGGCTGGAGAATCGGTGTTGCTCCTGGAGGCGGCGCCCATGTTCCTGCCATCCACCACGCGTACAAGATAAGCGTCCTGATATCCGGCCTGACGCATAGTGCTCAGGTTGGCGGCTGCTATGTTTACATCGTTGCTGGCGCCGGTATAGTATCTGTAGAGGCCGGCGTCGTTGCGGTCGTAGAAGAGCTCGCTTACATTAAATGCCTTGGCATCGAGCAAAGCGGGCACCGACGATATCTGCACCACGTACTGCTCGCCTGATATCTGGCTCAATGGAATGGCGGCACCCGGCACAGCGGCGGCTCTGCCGCCTGCTGGGGCCACAGGTGTGGTGGCCTGTCTGAAAGAGTTTATCTTCTTGAGCTCAGCCTGCACCAGGTTCTGATATCCTGATGTTTTCTCAGCGGCCTTCTTGGCAGCCTGCACGTCGGAATTCTTGCCGTTTACAAAAGCTACCACCTTGGCATTGCGGTATCCGTTTTCCTTGGCGATGGCGCAGATGGCATAGGCGGCGTCATAGGTCTGATACTCTCCAATATAATATCTCATAGGGGTAACACCCTTCAGATTCTGAGCAATGAACTTGTCGACAGCCGGAAACTCCACAGGCTCAGGCATCTCCTTGTATATGCCGGCCTCCACGCTGAAAACCGTTCCCTTGGGATAGGAATATGGCTGCATGCGCTGGTCGTTCTTGGTGTAGAACGACGATGAAACCACAGCGGCATTGGATGCAGCAAGGGCAGGATTGCGGGTGGCAGCCGACGACTGTCCAGCGCCAGAATTATTTGTAACTGGCTTGCTGGTTGTGCTGCTTGCAACAGGCTTGTTGGCATTGTCGCTGGCAACAGGCTTGTTGGCGTTGTCACTGGCCACTGGCTTGTTGGCATTGGCATTGGCCACTGGCTTGTTGGCGTTATTGGCGTTGTTGGTTGCTACTGGCTTGTTGGCATTGGCCACTGGTTTTGTGGCTGATGCGGCGCCGTCGCTCTCGTCCATTATGAAATCCATGGCCACGTCGTTGTGGCGCTCGCTGGCACCCGTTGCAAGCGACATTGAAGGAGTCTCCACCTTGTCGCCCAGATACGATGCTATGGCGTTTTCCATGCACTCTATGGCCTGAAGCTTCACCTCGTTGCCCTCCATCAGCTGTGTATACTGCTCCACGTGGCTGTACTGGCTGGCGGCCATTGTCTCGTATGTCTTGCTGAGCTTGTAGAGGTCGTCGGCCTGGTCCTCGAAGTCCTTGCCCACTGTATCCTGGGCGTTGCGCACCTTGGGGACATATTTCCTGTAGATATCCATCATGGAATTGTTGGCGGCCACATTTAGTTTAGCAGCCTTCAGCAGGTTGCTGCACTCATTGAGCTCGCTCTCCTGGGCCTTCTGCTCATAATACTCGCGCTCGGCCAGAGTAGAAGCCTCGCCGGCATACACACGGAAAGTATCGGCTGTGCATCCATAGTTCTCGGCCCTGCGCATCAGGGTTGCGGCGTTGGCCTCGTCGGCCTCCAGCTTGGCCACAGTCTTCTTGTCGTCGTCTGATACTTTCAACCTATCCTCAAACTGATGGAAACGTGTGCGGTACACATTATTATCCTTGTCGAAATCGTAGTGGTCGGGGGCTATGAGCTGAGGCAGGCTGTCCTTGGCAATGTTGACAGTATTGGATGCGGCATCAGCAGGCTTCTGATACTTGGTGTAATCCACAGCGGCATCAGCATTGAGCAGTGCGAAACAGATCTCCTGGTCGTGCACGGCCTGATGCTCGTGGGAATATACGGCCCTGTATACCTCGAGCGTATTGTCGGAATCGGCGGTCTCGAGCTTGCCGTCGGCCTTCTGATAATCCACAAAGGCGCCCATAGCAAGGTCCTGGGCAGTCTTCTCGGCAGGTGTGGCCGCCGTAAAAGTCTTGTTGTTGAGCACGTTGGTATATACCACGCGGTATATCTCGCTGGCCTTGTGGAAAGTCTTGAGGCCATTGAGCTCCTGCTGAGTGGCGGCAGCCTCCAGCTTCGAAATCTGTTTCTGGATCTTGTCGGTGAGCTCAGGCGACGATGACTTGAGGTCCTCGGCCTGTTTCTGGCTGGCGGCGGAAAGCACCAGATACTCCGAAGCCTTCAGCCTAAGCTTCTCGGCCTTGGCCAGCTTCTTGAGCTCCTTGGATGTAAAGATAGACTTATAATAAGGTTGCTTGGCGAGACGGAAGCTGTCGTCGTCGTCAACAGAAGATTTTGCAATCTGTATCTCATTAATAATTTGAGAGTTGTGATAATCTGGCAAATACCCCGCGGCCAAAACAGCCGGCGTGGCAAGCGCCAATATAAGATTTAAGGCTTTCATTCTGTACAGAGATTTTTATATTTGGGGCAAATGTAATTAATTTTGAACAAAATACAAAAAATAATTTGAATAAAAATTAAATTTTGAAACTCCCTTCCCCCACCCCGCCCATCACCACCATAAGTTAACGTGAATTCGATGAAAATGGTTTCAGGACGCAGATGACACAGATAACGCTGATTTCCACTGATTTTTTTTAAGATATTAATGGATTTGTCCTTCGGACCGCTGATTTTCCAGTTTAGGAATCTGCGAACCGTTAGGTTAATATCCATTAAAATCAAAAGAAACAGCGTTAATCTTACAAATCAATAATAATCTGCGTTCTAATGAATTCATCGAACTCACGTATTCTATGTTAATTTCCAAATATTTTCAGACTTTTTTTTCAAAAAGAGTCTGAAAATGTTTTGGTCTTGCATAATTCAGCCCCTCGGCCGTAAGTTACCTATGTTTTAGAGGAAATTTTGATGAAAGTTACCTTTGTTTTAGAAACGAAATTGCAAAGTTTAACACAACAAGCCAAAACAGACAGCATTATTTCATATACAAACAAAACATTTTTAATAATTGAATTTCTCACCAAAAATAAAACAAAAAACTGCAAGCGGCAGCGTGCTTTGCTCGTCCCTCGCAGCACTATGCCGTTTGCAGTTTTCTATTATAAATTTTATCCCCATTTTCAGCTTAAAAACAGACGGATTTCTCAGTCGTTTTTGAACTGGAGGGACACGGCAAGGCGGAAGCCTAAGTAGATGTCGCGGTAGTCAGGGTCGTCGTCGCCACGGTAAGCCACCCTACAGCCGCCAGCATCACCGTACCAACTACCACCACGGTTAACGCGGCGAGAGCCCCGATCTGTCCCCCCTGGATCTATCTGATATGAATCAGAATAATGGCCATACCAATCCTGACACCATTCCCAAACATTCCCCGACATATCGAATATGCCAAGTGAATTAGACTGTTTGGAACCTACTGGATGAGTCGCATTTCCTGAATTTTCACTACACCAAGCCACGTCCGTGATACGGTCGCTGCCACTATACTTATAACGACTGTTTTTACCCTCACGTGCAGCGTGTTCCCACTCCGCCTCGGTTGGCAAACGATATTCTTTTTTTGTTATTCTGTTAAGTTTCTCAATAAAATCCTGAGCGTCATCCCATGAAACACATTCCACTGGCAAATCGTCACCTTTGAATTTAGAAGGATTGTTTCCCATCACAGCTGTCCACAATTTCTGAGTAACAACAGTCTCTCCTATATAATAATCCTTAGAGATTTTTACCTTGTGAACCGGTTGCTCCCTATTAGCCCCCATATCGAAAGTACCAGCTTTCACAAGACGCATATTGAAAGAAACTCCATTTACGGTTTCGGTAAAAAAAGTATTATTGGGAGTTTGGTTTTTCTTAAAATCCTCGATATTAATCAATGGATTGCCGCAACTTATACAGAACTTACCTGTCTCATATTTGGCTTCACATTTTGGACAGATTAATGCATAATGTTTTTGGGAATGAGGATTGTCTTTAGGCTTATTGGATTCTGGCTTTATATCAGACTTGGCTGGCTCATCCTTGGCTTTTTCTGAAGTATCAGCAACCTGCTCTATCAGCTGAGATATCACTACGTCATAATCCTCCGGCTTGATAGTAAGCATGTGGTCATGCAAATACGTCCTAAGCGTCTTGAAATCCTCAATGTAGCCCTTGTGTTCTACAATAGCCCTTTCTGATTCGTTGAGTTCCTCATCAAGCAAATCCATGGAATAATATTTCTCATAACGTTTGGTAAGAACTTGGATACATACTCCAAAATCCTTTTCGTCAAACAGATTTGGGAAATCATTCAAAACTATAGGGAAAATCCTGTTCGCAAAATCCTTTTTGCCGAGAATGCAATGGAGCTCGTACAGGCAATGAAGAGACTGGAAATATTTCTTGCTCAGGAAAATAAGCACAGCGTTACCGTCTCCGATTTGCTCCTCGGAATTTTTGATACGCTTGCGATATTCTATCAGCCTATGATCGCCATCACCCTTGTCGCGGAGATAGAGAATATTTGCATCCTCCATCTTAGCGCACATTGCATTTACATTCTTCTCAAGATCAGGATGTTTTGCATTACTCCACGAATACGATATATATACGGGATTGTCGGGGTTTATATACTTGTTTTCCATTGATGCCGTATTAATTTTTACTGATTACAAATATAAGGAAAAGAAATAATTTGAGCAAAAAAAAAGATGAATTTTCGTTCCCGAAAATCCATCTTTTAACTAACTTTGTACCGAAGATAAGATTCGAACCTATGACCCTCGGATCCACAATCCGATGCTCTAACCAACTGAGCTACTTCGGCAGTACTTAACATTTCTGTTTTTTTGACGTTGCAAAGGTAAGGCGAATTTTCGGGACGTGCAAATATTTTTGAAAGTTTTTTTAATTTTTTTTTTAGTATTGTGTTTCTCAGTGTTTTGCAAATACATTACCGCTGCCACTGGATATTTATTCGTTAAAAATTTGGTAGGTGTTGAGGAGTTTACTAATTTTGCCACGCAGAACAAAACAATATCGCGGTATAATGACAAATTTGATTAAATACCTGACTATAAGCCTATTGCTGTGCGTAGTCACAGAACAGGCTATGGGTCAGTCAAAGAAAAAAAACGACAGCAACGACAAAAAGAAGACCGAATATCCACGGAAGGCAACCATCTGGCAGCTCGACGAGGACTATTCCACCAAGGAATACAGTGTGGAGAAAGACACAGCCCTGCATCTTTTTCAGGTATACGACCGTAACGACCAGAAGTCGATATCGGTGAACAACTTGGGCAACATGGGATCTCCGTATCTATCCAACATCTTCGACGACAGAATGCAGGCCAGGAAATCGCCGGTGTTTTTCCTTGACTACATGAACGACTATCTGGCCACACCCGAGAAAACCAAGTTCTATCAGACAAACTACCCACTCACATGGCTCTATTACGCCTGCACCCCCAAGGCAAGAAACGGCCAGGTGGTGGATTTCACTCATGCCCAGAATGTAAACAAGAAACTAAACTGGGGCGTAAACATAAACCTGGTAAGCTCCAAGGGCCGCTACAGCCATCAGCACATGAGGGATGTGGCCTTCAGCCCTCAGATGAGCTACACGGGCAAACACCTCCAGATACATTTTGTATATAACTTCAACAAGATGTCGGTGGAGGAAAACGGAGGAATTGTAGACAGCGTGGAAATCCGGAACAGCAGATTCACCACCCGACTCGACAAGCCTTTCAGCAACTGGGGAATGAGGTCATGGAACCTTTCCGGTGAATACTCGGTGGGCAAGACCGACTTCCAGATAATCAACGACTCTACCCGCATAGAAACCTATACTCCAAGGCTGGCCGTGGGATACGCGTTTCAGTTCAACAAGATATTCAGGACCTACGAGGACAACGATATCAGCAAGAAATACTACAGCAACTATCTGAAGAGCAACTACTATACATACGACTCGCTCTTTTACCACAAGGTGAGCAACCGTTTCCACCTGAAAATCTGCGAGAATCAGTACACTCCCGAGCTCAGGGGCGTGATAGGAATGGAGCACGAGCTATACTACGACTTCAGGAACTACCTTGCCGACAACGCCAACCATAAGTTTTTCGGCACATACATGGAAGGCGGCATCAGCAAAAACAAGACCAAGAACCTGATACTGAGCGGAAAATACCGCCAATACATATCGGGATACAAGAGCGGTGACATGATTGTAAACGGAAACCTGGGTTTCAGGATCTACAAGGGACAGAGCGACACCGTAAACTACGAGATGAAGGCCTCGGTGGATTTCAGGAACGAGGAGCCCACATATTTCGAGAAACACTATCACGCCAACAACTACGAATGGGACAACGACTTCAACAAAACCAAGACCATACGCGTGGGCGGCGAGGTGGCCCTGCCAAGATGGAATTTAACCGTGGGAGGCGCCTACTACCTGATAAACGATTTTGTGTACATGAACCGCAAGGCCATGCCCGAGCAGATGAACAGCGCGCTCAATGTGTTAAGCCTGAGCCTGATGCACGACCTCCACGCTGGTCCCCTGGGAATGGCGAACAGGGTAACCATACAGAAGGCCGACGACGGCGGCAAGCTCTGCCTGCCCAAATACGCGCTCTACAACGCCACATATCTCCAGTTCTATCTTGTGAAAAACGTGCTGCTGACACAGATAGGCGCCGAGCTGAGGTTCTCCGGCGAATACAACGCCCTGGGATACTCGCCCGCCACCTCGATTTTCTACCAAAATGACAGGATGAAATCGGGCAACTACCCGATAATGAACGCGTTCGCAAACATAAAGATCCACGGCGTGGTAATGTTCTTCAAGTGGGAGCACATCAATGTAATGAGAAGCAAAGACTGGTATGCGGCCACCGACTGCTACCCTATGCAGGACTTCCACTTCATGTTTGGCCTGCTGTGGAGATTCTTCGACTAAAAAAAACGGTTTTCCGGTTAGGGTATTTGCCTGCCGGCGTGTCATACTAATGAATTTTGGACAAAGGGACATTCTTTAAAACCGAAAAACCTAAACAAACAAACCGCAAAGGAGACCACCTGAACAATGGTCTCCTTTATTATTTACACATAAACATCATGAGAAGACTTTCCGTACTATTTTCGGGGCTGATGCTTTGTTTTCCCTGCGTATCAGCCGCCCAAAACATACCCCAAGAGGTATCAGCCAGCAACATAAAGACTGCGCGCATACTGCCCGAGGGCGCCGATTTCGGCTATCCGATGGCGAGGCTGGGCGAACAGGTGACCCTGACGTTCGACATTCTGGACGACAACTACTCGTCGCTGGCATACAGGATATGCCACTGCGACAGCGATTTCCAGCCCGACGACCTGGATTTCAGCGAGTTTGCCGACGGGTTCAACGACAGGCCGCTTCAGGACTACGAGAATTCGTTCAATACCCTGGCCACGTTCAGCCACTACACCCTAAGCATCCCAAACCGCGACGTACAGCCCACGATATCAGGCAACTACATGATAACGGTATATGACGATGACGACCCTGATACTCCGCTGCTTACAAAGTATTTCATGCTGTACGACGAGGACGAGGGCGGCAAGATAAGGTGCAAGGTGATGCAGCCGTTTCTGCCTGAATATCAGATGCAGTATCAGCAACTGGAAGTATCAGTGGACAATTCAAGGATGAGGGTGTCGAACCCCGACAGATATATAAAGGTGTACGCCATGCAAAACGGCGACATCAGCTCCCGTAGAAAACTGGACATAAGCGGATATCTGGGCAACGAGATTCAATACCACAAAAACGAGGGCGGCAACGTTTTTCCCGGAGGCAACGAGTTTGATTTCCTGGATGCCAAGGACGTGCATTTCCGTCCGCTGGGCGTGGACGAGATTAGCTACACGCCCGGGCGATACCGCTATGTGATGACTCCGGCCGTATACAACAACGCCTACCAGACCCGCGGCGACATCAACGGACAATATTACGTGAAGAACGACCGCGCATTCAACCTTGACCTTGAGAGCGACTATGTGGACGCCACTTTCGCGCTGAAGTACGACAGATTCACCAACCACGAGATTTTCCTCTACGGCGCCATCACAAACTGGCAATGCGACAGCCATAGCCGCCTGATTTACAATGAGGAGCATCAGCAATGGGAGGTTACTGCAACAATAAAGCAGGGCCTGCACAACTACATGTTTCTGATAAGGGACAAGGACGGCAATTTTGTGGATTATCACCACGGAAGCCATTTCAACACTCAGAACGAGTACCTCATTGCCGTGTACACCACGCTCCTGAAGGACCGCGGCCACAGACTGGTGATGACAAAGGTGGTGAGGTGAAAAAAAAATTGCATTTTTTTCTTGCTTTTTACAATAAAAGGCTTTATTTTTGCGTATAATTTACATATTAACCCAAAAACAGAGAAAAAATGTCAATGCTAGAAAATCAGAAAATCTTCCGCGACTCGATGGAGAAATGCGAATCGAATCAAAGCCTGAAGAGGTCGATAGATGAAACCATCAAGGGTCAGAAGATAATCCTTGAGGGCGACGTACTCCAGTTCGATGCCGACAAATACGCCATGTATGAGGAGGAGGCCACAGTAAGGGTCTCAAAGTTCCGCAGCATGGAGGCAGCGCGTCAGTACACCGCCATCGGCAGGAAGGTATGCGTGCTCAACTTCGCCAACTCCTTTGAACCCGGAGGCGGCGTTGTTCAGGGCTGCACCGCCCAGGAGGAATGTCTTTGCAGAATCTCGACACTTTATCCCTGCATTGCCACTCAGGACTGCCGCGACAGGTTCTACAATCCTCACCGCAAGGAAGGCAACCCAATGGCCAACAACGACCTCATCTACTCGCCGGGTGTAACAGTATTCAAGAGCGACACCCTGAAGCCCGAGATGATGGACGAGAAGGATTGGTTTAATGTTGACGTGATTACAGCCGCAGCACCCGACCTAAGAGGCTGCCCATACGAAATCCGCAACAAAGAGGATTTCTCTCAGATAATGAGCATATTGCACTACAAGCGCGGAGCCCGCATATTGGATGCCGCCATCAGTCAGGATGCCGACACCGTTGTAATAGGAGCTTTCGGATGCGGCGCATTCGAGAACAATCCCGAGCTCGTGGCCAAGAGCTACAAGGCCCTCCTCCCCGACTATCTCCACGCCTTCCGCACAATAGAATTCGCCATCTACTGCGGCGATTTCGAGACAGAAAACTATCAGGTGTTCAAGAAGGTGATGGGGAGGTAAAAAGGGAGAAAAATCCGTTTATTTAAATAAAAAAAGATAGTAGATGATTTTGCTATTAAAAATCATTTACTATCTTTGCTACGTCATAAATCATTATAACGATGGGTATTCCAAACCGACAAACTATTTGTATATCATTCCATATTGCTGAACACCCAATGAATTATCCATTTAAAAATTAAATGAAAAAGGAGGTAGATATGCAGAATCCATTTACAGGCGATGAATGTGTATTGAAAACTGATGTCAGGGAAGTTACTTTCCGAGACGAAGTTTTCAAGTACAAGGCATCGTATTGGTATTGCAAGGAGACTGAAGAGGAATTCACCACCACAGAAATGGACGGGGAAAGTCTGCGTCAAATCTATGATCAATACCGAAAAAAGCACAACCTTCCAAGCCCCGAACAACTTATTGCCAAACGATTGAAACTTGGATTAAGCATTACCCTAATATCAAAAAAATTGGGAATTGCAGAAAACCAATATCAAAAATACGAAAACGGAACTATTCCATCTGAAAAAGATATGAAACTCATAACCGAGTTCTACAAATCTTCATTTGATGAATCTCTATCAAACAAAAAATGAGTATTTCATATTCCGTCAAACGCTCCAATAGAATTCCGTCAATACAATAAAAGCCATTTTACTAATTGAATTGTAAAATGGCTTTTATCATTATGCATCATATTAATAATTTGTAATCAATAGATGAGTTACTTTTTTATCGTTTCTATTCATAAAACTAACAAGATACTCCTTGTCGAAGGTCCGGATATTAATCCCCTGCCTATTGTATAAATTGTATATAAAATCTGTGTTCTTAATTATCAGCATCCACTTAGCACGACACTCATTTATCATATAATTGGCCAAACGTTCTTGATCTTGCTTAGAAAACTCATTTTGAGCATAAGTACTAAATTCTGTGTCATAAGGAGGATCAAGAAAAACAAAATCACCTTCTGATGGATTAGTCTGACGAAGAAAATCCTCGAAATCCAAATTAAAAATTTTTGCATTTTTAAAATGATTTCTGAATTCATCGGAACGATAATACATCAATTTCTTTCCCATCAACTTACTATTGTACGCAATACCTCCATAAGGCACATTGAAATCGCCATTACTACTATAACGAAACATTCCACTATAGGAATAATTCCTCATAAAGAAGAAAAGAGCACAATGCAAATAATCATTATTGATTTCTTTATTGTTGTACAAGAAACGATAATTCATATAAACGGCGCTTTTGATAGCAGTTTCTATATTATCATTCAAATCATCATCTGGTAAAATATGCTTTTCCAATTCCAATACCTTCATTCTTGTCATTTTCCGATACAAATTTACTTGCATCTCTTTCAACAACACAGAAGGCAAATTCTGAAATTCGACATCAACAATATTGTTTATTTCATTTTGGTGTTCATCACAGAAATCAACAATCTTCGCTTTCAATTCATTATTTGAAATTTCACCATTGCGATAATTAACATAGATATCAACCAATGTTGTATGATTATTAAAAAATTTCAAGGAATTTAACCATGACTCATCAAACAACTCAATGTAATTGAAGAAAGTTTTATCTGCATTGGCAAGACACTGATACATCATTATTAATTCAGACGAAAAATCATTAACATAATAATCATTCGCTTGAATAGCCATAAAAACAGAACCACCTCCCACAAATGGTTCAAAATACCTATTAAAAGAAGGCAAGTTTGGCAATATGTATTTCAATTCCTTTTCCTTGCCACCGGGCCACTTAATAATTGGAGAAAGCCCAGTACTATTATTAGAAAACAAAACTAATTGATTATCAGGCATAATATTATATTATTACATTATCAATTCTACTCTTTGCAGCATCAAAATAAACAGGATTGATTTCGACGCCTATAAATTTTCTTCCCAATTCCAAAGCTGCTACTCCTGTAGAACCAACTCCCATAAAAGGATCAAATACAATATCACCTTCATTCGATGCAATAGTTACCATTTTTTTGAGTATTGCAAGTGGTTTTTGAGCAGGATGCTTGGGATTACTTAACCGTTCAGGCCGCATACAGATTGGGCTCTCGATGAAATTGTGCATCTCATTTTGCGAGATAAAATTCCATGTATGCTTCTTGTTCCAGCAAGTAAAAATCATCTCACAACTATTCAGAAATCCAGCTTTGAATATTTTGGGAACAGGATTGGTTTTGTGCCAAATCATAAAATTCGAAGTGTCAAACTTATGGTCAAGGCAATTATACCATCTCCCCAGCTGATTGTATGAAGTGAAGATGAAAAGATTACCCGTTGGTTTCAGTACTCTTAAAAACTCATCAACCCATTCCTCTGGATTAAAATCAACCAAATCCCAATCTGCAACATCATTATTAATGGCGCTGCGGCCTGGCAACGGAATATTGCCAGTAGAATGTTTGCCTATATTATAAGGAGGATCTGTTAGTATGAAATCCACCGATTGATCAGGGATGCGTTTTATTACTTCCCTACTATCCTCATTTAGAATGGATTTTCGCCAATTAGGATCTATCATAATTCTAAGGTAAATATGCACGTTTAATTTTGTCCAAAGCTTCAATTATCAGATAAGCATTCTTCTTGTACTCATCCAAAATAATGTTATAACCTTGGTCGGATTTACAAACAAGATTCCAGAACTTGCTGCTTATCAACAACTCATCGTCTGCAAAAAATTGTCTTACACGACCTTGTGTCCACGGGTTGCCTTCACCGTACCTATTGTACGCTGTTGCGAAACAAATTTTGATTTTATCTTCAGAACCTAACGAATTCGACAAAATACAATACTGCTCCAACAGAGCCTCCTTTTCGGAACGAGCTTTCTTATTGTCGAGATCGCCGCCAATTTTTAATTCAATAAGATAATGCATACCAGTTTCATTATCTTTCAAATAATAATCACTCTCATGACGTTTGCTATGCTTGGCGGATTTCTTTTTATTAATTATTCCCTTATAATCATCCACGGAAGGTTTACGATGATTGGCCCCCTTGGTATTCTTATAGCTTTCAAGAAGTTCAGCTATATAATCGGTTTGTTCTTGATAAATAGGACCTTCCACATGCTGACTGACTTCATAATGGAGAGATGCGATACTTATAGCCATTTTTTCAAGCATATTGCCAAGACTACTATCCAAAGAGCGAGCTAATGCTGAATAATACTGGATATCAGCTCCTAAGGCTGCAATAAAAACATTATGAATTTTCATATTGATTGTACCTTCCTCATCATCTACTTCACTGAGATGACGATCGGAGAATCCTGAAGCATAGGAAGATACAGCAACTTTAACAACTGCTCTGATGGCCTTTTCGTTCTGTACTGTCATTGAAGACTTAGTTTGTATGTCCCAGATTCCCAAACGAGACAAAATTGCAGATTCTTGATTCCTATACACGAAAAGCGTGGGAATCAACTGCTGTCCGTTTCCACTTTAGGTCCTAGGAAAACCTACACAAGTACGAACAGAGTGACGCCAACGCTTGTATGATATAGTACACCCAAAAAGTGTGATTGAGGGTATAGAATACCCCCAACACACCTGGGCATGCATATAGCAAACCGTAGCATCGCTTCTGCCTTGTGTGACCTGTGTTCTGAATTTCCTAGGTTCAAAGTGGACAATCACAAAGCGAGCAAACGCTCTTCAATGCAAAAAGTATAATAATTGAATAAAAAACTATAAATAGTCCCAATTTCAATTTCGGCACAAATGTAAGAAAAAAAATATTTATATGCCTTAATTCTACATAGTTTTTTTTTAAGATTCTTTTTTTATTTCTTAATTTTGCGGACTAAAACATTTTTTTATGAAAAACAAAACAATTATTATCGAATTCGAAAATGGCAAAAGCAAAACTTATTCGTTATCAGAATTTGATTTTTTTGCCGAACCAAATGAACTGGAACATAAAGAACAATGCATCATAATAAAAATGAGCGACTTAACTAAATCATTCACATACGAAATAGATGAGAACGACGAAATAATACACAAAGAGGCTATCAAAATAACATTTGTTTCCTAAAACCTCCGTTAACTTTCCGTCAAATGAGGTAATAAAATTCCGTCAAACGCTCCAATAAAATTCCGTCAAATGACCCAATAAAATTTCGTCATTTGACGGAATTTTGTTATTTTTGCAGTGTTGAACAATGAATATTTGCTATGAAGGAATATCGTAACAGAATAGTAGACAATATCTTAAAACGCAAATTAACCGGCAAGGGTGCTGTTTTGATAGAAGGGCCAAAATGGTGCGGCAAAACCACCACAGCACGCCATCAGTCAAAGAGCGTCTTGCTTATGGACAACCCTGCCGAAAAGAATCAGAACATACGCCTCGCCGAGATGGATCCCGCAATACTTTTGACCGGCGACAATCCAAGACTTATCGACGAATGGCAACTTGCCCCCAAAATATGGGATGCGGTGCGCTACGAAGTTGACCAGCGTGGCGAGCCGGGACAATTTATCCTTACGGGTTCGGCAGTGCCTCCCGACACCAAAGACATCAGCCACAGCGGAACGGGCAGATTCTCTTGGCTGACGATGCGTCCAATGAGTCTTTTTGAATCGGGTGAATCGAATGGAACTGTAAGCATCAGAGAATTGTTCGCAGGAAAAAAAGCATCAGGAATCAGCAACATAGACATCTGCAAACTCGCATTCCTCATCTGCCGTGGTGGATGGCCGGGCTCCATCTTCTTCGATGACGACATAGCTCTCGATCAGGCCAAGGATTATTACGATGCCGTGGTGAGATACGATATTTCAAGAACCGACAATATTCAACGCAATCCTGAGCGTGTAAAGCTCCTGATGCGCTCATACGCCAGAAACCAAGGCTCGCAGGCCACTATAGGAACCATTGCAGCTGATATGTCAACCAACGACAGCCAGTCCGATAGCAAGACAATATCATCGTATATATCAGCACTGAAAAAGATTTTCGTAGTGGAGGACTCTCCTGCTTGGAATCCAAACCTCCGCTCCAAATCCGCCATCCGTACAGCTGATACAAGATACTTTGTAGATCCATCAATCGGAACGGCGGCTATGGGTTTGGGACCCAACGATTTGATAAACGACCTGAATACAATGGGCCTTATGTTCGAGACCCTTTGCATTAGAGACCTCAGAGTTTACGCCGATGCTCTCGACGGACAGATCTACCACTTCAGAGACCGTAACGGTCTGGAGTGCGATGCTGTAATACATTTAAGGAATGGCAGTTACGGTTTGATAGAAATAAAACTTGGTGGCGACTCTCTCATAGAGGAAGGTGCGCAGACACTGAAAACACTTGCAAGCAAAATTGATACCGACAAAATGAAACAGCCATCTTTTATGATGGTACTTACAGGAGTTGGCAAATACGCATATATGCGCGAGGACAATGTTATGGTAGTTCCGATAGGCTGCCTGAAAGATTAGAAACGGAAAGCCGCACATACATGCGGCTTTCCGTTTCTAAAGCTAATACTTCGTAAACCAGCTCCTTATCTTCATCATCAGCACGCCCCAGATGGCCTCGCCGAAGATGTTGGTGCTCATCTTAGATGTGCCGAGGCTGCGGTCGGTGAAGATGATGGGCACCTCCTTGATCTTGAATTTCTTCTTCCAGGCGGTGAATTTCATCTCTATCTGGAAACCGTAGCCCTTCATGCGGACCTTGTCGAGATCGATGGCCTCCAGCACGCGGCGGCTGTAACACTTGAAACCGGCGGTGGTGTCCATAATCTTCATGCGGGTTACAAACCTCACGTAGGCCGATCCGTAATAACTCATCAGCACGCGGCCGATGGGCCAGTTAACCACGTTGACACCAGATATATAGCGGCTGCCGATGCTCATATCAAAGCCATCCTCGGCGCAAGCCTTGTGAAGCTCGATAAGCTTCTCAGGCGGATGCGAGAAATCGGCGTCCATCTCAAAAATATAGTCATAGCCGTGCTCCAGACTCCACTTAAAGCCTGTGATATAGGCAGTTCCGAGGCCCAGTTTTCCGGTGCGCTCTATCATGAAAAGCCTGCCGTCGAACTCGGGCATCAGCGATCTCACGATGTCGGCGGTTCCGTCGGGCGAGTTGTCCTCTATGATAAGTACATTAAAATTGCCCTCCAGCGCCATTACGGTGCGGATAATGTTCTCGATATTCTCCCGTTCCTTGTAGGTAGGGATTATCACTATCTTCTTGTCCTCCATTTAGTTGTAGAGTTTGTTGAATGTTTTCTGTTTCCTAATCATATATCGCCACACCATGCTGCCGTCCAGCACGCAGGCATTTTTTCCGTGGTCTGATGCTTGCTCTTTCCGCACCTTCCACAATCTCGGAATATTGGCGTAGAAAGCCAGATGCGCCCTCAGCACGGCCCAGAAATAGCTGAACTGAAGCTTGCATAGATACACCATGGCCGATGCGCCGTCCATCATCATCCTGATATACAGCGTTATAAAGAGGCTTTTGCCCGGCAGATTCTTCATCAGCATCCACAGCGAGTTTCTGAAATTGAGGAAAATCTTTCTTGGATTTCCCTGTTCCAGAGTGCCGCCGCCCAAGTGAAGAGCCTCAGCATCAGCACAATACATTACCTTGTAACCTTTGTTGCGGGCGCGCCAGCAAAAATCTATCTCCTCCATGTGGGCGAAAAAACTGTCGTCCAATCCGCCCAGCTCCTTCCAGACCTTGCTGCGGACCACCATAAAAGCGCCCGTGGCCCAGAAAATCTCGCAGGAATCGTTGTATTGCCCCTCGTCGCGCTCCACGGTATCCATGATGCGGCCGCGGCAGAAAGGATAGCCGTACTTGTCGATAAATCCGCCAGCAGCGCCGGCATATTCAAACATTTCGGGCTGATGCAGCGATTTCAGCTTAGGGGCTGATACTGCTATCTCACTGTCGGCATCCATCATCCGTATCAGCGGAGATACGGCATCCATCCTAAGCTCTATGTCGCTGTTGCAGAGCACGTAATACTCGGCATCCACTTGAGCGAGTGCCCTGTTGTAGCCGCCGGCAAAACCATAGTTCTTATCGAGCTGAATGATGCGGACCGACGGGAAATCAGACTTCAAGAGTGCGATGGAGCCGTCGGTGGAGGCGTTGTCGGCCACCACAACCTCAGCATCAGCACTCTCGCAAAACCTCACCACAGAGGGCAGATAATCGCGGAGAAACTTCTCGCCGTTCCAGTTTAATATCACTAACGAGGTTTTCATTATTCCATATAGGATTTCACCTTGTTGACAAACTCGCTGAAAACGTGGGCGTTGGCAGCCAGCATCTCACGACCGAAAATGTAATTATCGCCGCCCGAGAAATCGCTTACCTTGCCTCCGGCCTCCTCCACTATAAAGGCGCCGGCTGCCACGTCCCATGGCGAAAGGCCATACTCGTAGAAACAATCAAACCTGCCACAGGCCACGTAGATGAGGTCGGTGGCGGCAGATCCTATGCGGCGCATTCCGTGAGTGTTCTGCATGAGGTCGGCCATGGATTTCATAAAACTGTCGAGCTTGCTGTAGTCGGAATACGGGAAACCTATACCCACAAGCGATTCCTTAAGAGTCTTGCGCTCAGATACATGGATAGGCTTTCCGTTCATACAGGCACCATCGCCGAGGCTTGCTGTGTAGCACTCGCCAAGGCCAATCTCGTAAACCACGCCCACAACGGTTTTGCCGTTTTCCTGAAGCGCTATGCTGATGCATACGGGATAGAGTCCGTGGATGAAATTTGTGGTGCCGTCCAATGGGTCCACAATCCAGTTGTAGACCTCGCCACGGTCGCTGCGAGTGCCCTCCTCGGCAATGAAACCAGCCTCAGGAACTATCTGAGAGAGTTTCTCAACCAGTTTCTTCTCGGTGGTCTTGTCGACGTACGACACAAAATCGTTCTTGCCTTTGGTCTCTATCTTCGACGAATCGAAACCGGCAATCTCGCTGCGTATATATTTCCCCGTCTCGATGGCCAAATCAGCCACCTGCTTGCAAATATCCTTGTAATCCATTTTGTATTTATCCAAAAATATTGTTGGTTGCGGCCGCCAAGGCGGCTAGTCTATCCTGTCCACAATATCGGCCTTGACGTTCGGAATGTCTTCCTTGTATTTTGCCATCTCGGCTATCCTGTCCTTATATTTCCATGTAAGGAAAATTATTGTGCCGCCGGCTATTATCAAGCCAGTTGCAATCATCTGAGCCTGCGTTACTTCCATACCGAAAACGTGGAATTTGTTGTTCACCCTGATGCTTTCGATAAGGAGTCGCTCCACGCCCTGGAGAGTAAGGTAGATTCCAAAAAGCATTCCTGGAAACTTCACCTTCTTGTTAAGCCAGAAGAAACACAACGAGAAGATTATCAGCATCATGATGGTCTCGTAGAGAGAGGTTGGATACACGCTGGTAGCCAGCTCGTGACAATGGGTGGCGCCTCCGCAATCGCTCATTGGAGCACCTGCGTTGATAACGTTGTGGGGGAATGTGGATTTCCAGGCCCACTCAGGCAGGAAGGCCGGACACTCTGAGGTGTTCTCTATTCCCCAGCATCCGTCGCCGGAAAGCTGACAGCCTATGCGGCCCATGGCGTAGCCGAAAGGAATACCGCAGGCGGCGCAGTCCAAGGTATGGAACGAGCTGAGCTTGTTTTTCCTGAGATACCAGGCACCGGCAAAACCGCCAACTATCAGACCGCCAAAGAATGTGAGTCCGCTGAATGATGTGAGCTCGCCAATGGGGTCGGCCACAAAACGGTCCCAGTTTTCGAAATTATGGAAAATCTTGGCGCCAAACAAACCGAAAATACCAGTCACAATAAGAAGATTCGCAGCCATCTGATGCGGCATCACCTTCATTATCACCTTCTTGGGAGTGGGAAGCTCTCGCTTCTTCTTGTCCTTATAGGAAAAGTATGCTGATACCGCACCCAAGACAAGGCCACCCCACCAGCAACCGCGCTTCGACAAAAGGAATCCCTGCACATCAGCAGCAAATTCCTTGTAGTTGAGCACGATATCGAAAAGCTTGTAACCTATGAAAAACGCAAGCAAAAAAGCACCCAGAATATCCTTCCATGAAACTTTCTCACCCACTATCATTACCTTGTAAAGAGGGCCCACCTGTCCCAGCTGCTCCTTGCGGCGGTATTCCAGGTTCATAATGTAGGCGCCTGATACAAAGGCCATTGCTACAAAAAATCCGTATGTCTGAATGGGCAGTGTAATGTCGATACCCAACAGCTCTCTGAGCGCGTCTCCCAATGTGGCAACGCTCAATAGTATATGATTCATCTTTTTATAAGAAAATTTGAATAATAATATCGTTGAAATTGAGTGTAAAAGTAGTAAGAATTTTTCAAATAATGCAAAAAACTTTTGAAAACAGCAAATTTTGTTGTAACTTCGCAAATGAAAAACTATCAACAAAACCGCAAATTAATAAATAATAGATATGGCAAACACAGTGGCCGGATGGCTGATACTAAATACAGGCAACTCAGAGACAGCTAGTTACGAGCTTCACGTGGGCAAAAACAGAATAGGAAGGGTTTCGAGGCTCAGCCGCCCCGACGTGCCCATCACTGGCGACGAATACGCCAGCCGAAACCACGCGATACTTGTGGTGCGCATCAGCAACCGAAACGTATACGAATACCTGATAGTGGACAACGAGCAGCTGCTTGGAAAGCCTTCCACCAACGGCACTTTCGTGAACGGAGCCAGCAAGCGCATCGGCGACCAGCCTGTGATGCTGAAAGACGGCGACACCATCCAATGCGGCAAAACAAAGTTTACACTAAAGACCACCGAAATATCTGTGACTGTGGAGGATGGCGTAAAACTGCAACAGCGACTGGCCGAGGAGTCCGTGCCGCAGAAAATGGCCCCGGGCGTGGTGCTGAGGCGCAAAGTGTAAGCTTCAGGCTCTTAAGTTTTGTAACATACCAACCAAACATATTTTACTATGACAAGGAATTTATTATTGATGGTTGCGATAATTTTATCGGCAAGCCTATCAATGGCGCAGACCGACGTGGTAAGCGGCAATGCCAAAACCTACGCCGGCGACACGCTGCGAATGTATTCCATCGACGATTATATTACTAAAAATGAGACCGTTATATCCACAGCCATTGTGGATAAGGACGGCAATTTCTCATTCAATGTAAGGCTGAGGGAGGTAACAAAGGCATACATCGACCTTAATGTTTTCAAATGCATGCTTTACCTGAAACCCAACACCAAGCAGACCATAATACTGCCTGAGAAACAGGAGATTAAGCCTCAGGACGAGGTGAATCCGTTTTTCAGGAAATACGAATTCTATCCCAAGCTTATAAACGCCGACCCAAGCGACCTCAACGAGCTGATTCCGGCTTTCGACAAGCTGTACGTGCAGGCCATGAACAGGATCATAACATCGCAATACAGCTTCAGCAAGGCCAAAACCGACACCCTGGAGGCCAAGATTGCGGCTCAGTTCAAGAGCGACGACCCTTTCTTCCAGAGCTACATGCGATACAGGTTTGCAATGCTGGACCGCACCGCCTACCGCCGCAACAACGACATTATTATAAAGGAGTATTTCGCCGGCAAGGACGTGATGCCCAAAAATCCGGCCTACAATGACCTCTTCGACGAGATCTACACCAACGTGTTCGCCAATTTCAAGGACATGTTCGCCAGCCACAACGACAAGTACCAGGCCATCCGCGACAAGAGCTATCACGCTCTGCATCAGTCCATTGAGGCTGAACCCAAGGTAAACAACGACCGCCTGGCCGATTACATAATCCTGAAGGGAATAAAGGACGCCTACTATGCCGACACCATATCTAAGGAATGTCTGGTGGCACTGGCCGATTCCATGGCGGGCGCCTGCAAGTCGAAGGATTTCAGGAAGATGGCGGAGAATATCTCGGGCGATTTCACCCAGCTGATGTGCGGGCATCAGGCTCCGGATTTCAACATCTCAGACATGGAAAACAAGAAATACGACCTCACGAGCTTCCACGGAAAATTCACATACCTGATATTCTTCAATCCCAACAGCTACACCGCTCAGAGCGACTTGGAGCTGATAAGAGATGTCAGGGCCGAGATTCCGCCAGAGGCGCTAAACGTTGTGCTGGTGTTTGTGGCCCAAGGCAAAAACCAATACACCGACTTCTGCAACAACCTTGAGGAAGACCTCGGTTTCCCAATCTACTGGTACAATGGCGACAAGGAGATGCTCAAGAAATACGAGGTAAAGGCGTTCCCAACATATTACCTCATCAATCCCGACCTGATGCTTGCCATGAAACCCGCTCCCAGCCCCACAGAATATTTCCAGCTGAAATTCGATTCCACATACCGCAGCTGGAAACAGGAGCAGATGCGCAAACAATACCGTGAGAATCAAGGAATTAAATAACAACAAAAAAAACGTAAAAGAAAAACGAGCTGTGCTGGAATTCCTGAAAAACATATACAAAAACGGGCTTTCGAAGTATCAGAGCTCCAGGCTTAGGACAATCATCGACAATGTATTGTTCTACACCACCATTGTGATATTTTTTGCGGCGGTGTATGAGATAGGTTTCCTGAGCGACAACACCGATACCCGCTGGCTCCACAATGTGTATTACGCATACCTGTTCCTGTATTTCATCTTCTTCAGCACCAAGATGCCCAGCATCCTCAAAAACCGCGGCAAGGGTCAGAAGATATACATGCTGGTAATCAGGATTCTGCTTTTCGTGTTCCTGATATTCTACCTCTTCAATGTAAAATTTGTATTCGATACCGTTGATTATCACGGCATTGTGTACCGGTTCCTCACCAGCCCCGATCTGGTGTACCTTATAATATTGTCCACATTCTTCATCGAGGTAAGCAAAAACACCTTCAAGGTGCTTGTGGCCAAGATAAAGCCAGAATCGCTCTTTGCGCTCAGCTTCATAGTGATAATATTCATAGGCGCCGGATTGCTGAAGCTGCCCAACGCCGCAGTTACCAAGCTGCCCTTCGTAGACTGCCTCTTCATGGCCACCAGCGCCGTAAGCATCACGGGATTGCAGTGCGTGGATTCGGGCGAGATGCTCACACCTCTGGGGCAGGGGATACTGCTCTTCCTCTTGCAGATAGGCGGCTTGGGAGTAATGACCTTCACCTGCTTCATAGCATATTTCTTCAAGGACACAAGCTCCTTCAAGGCCGACGCCATGCTCGGCAACATGGTGGGCACCGAGGGCATGGGCAGCACGCTCAAGATTATCCTCACCATAGTAATCTACACCTTCACCATCGAGATTATCGGCGCCATAACGATATTCCTCACGGTGGAATGCGGCCCCGAGATCCCCACCACCAGCGACCGCATATATTTTGCCATATATAACGCAGTATCAGCATTCTGCAACGCCGGATTCACCACAATACCCGGCAGCATGTGCGCCGATATGCTCTTCCACAACTACCCGCTGAAGATAATAATATCGGTGCTGGCCATACTGGGCGGCGTGGGTTTCCCTATACTGATAAACCTCCAAAACTTCATCTACCACAAGCTGGTGAACCTGAAGCGCGTAATCTGGGACCACAAGCGCTACATCCACGAGCCCAGGCTCATAAACGTTAACACCAAGCTGGCCGCCATCGTAAGCACCATAATCTTCGTGATAGGCACACTGATGTTCATGGCTCTGGAATGGAACAACACGCTGCTGGCCCACGACGGATTCTGGCACAAGCTGGAGGATTCGTTCTACTACGCCGTAATGCCACGAAGCGCCGGATTCAACGACATAGGGCTCAACACAATGCACATGGCCACCATAGTGTTCATAATAGTGCAGATGTGGATTGGAGCATCACCGATATCCACCGGAGGCGGCATCAAGACCACCACATTCGGCATAGCGGTACTGGATATCATCAGCATACTCCAGGGCAAGGACAGGATAGAGATTTTCCGCCGCAAGATAGCCAACCGCACCGTGCGACTGGCCTTTGCGGTAATCATAATATCACTGATATTCATAGCCGGCGGCACATTCCTGATGAGCATCTTCGAATCGGGAAACAGCAATGCCGGAATGGCGGAGATGCTTTTCGAAACCACGTCGGCCTACTGCACCTGCGGACTCAGCATGGGCATCACCGACTCGCTTAGCCCCGCCAGCCGCATACTGCTGTCGCTGCTGATGTTCATAGGCCGTGTGGGTGCGCTCACATTGGCCAAGGCATTCTTCACACCGGTAAAATCGCTCAACTACATGTACCCGAAAGAGAATGTTTACGTTGGATGATGGCGCGCGCTGCGCGCTGCGCGCAATGGACAATGGATAATTAACAATTAATAATTAACAATTAATAATTAACAATTAATAATTAACAATTAATAATTAACAATTAATAGCCCCGACGGGGCGCGCTATGCATAACCGTATGCGAAGCTTACGGAGCATAGCCCCGACGGGGCGTTGCTGTGCATAACCGTATGCGCAGCTTACTGATTATGAAAAAATACATCATAGTAGGACTCGGAAACTTTGGATCGTCGCTGGCCATGAGACTCACCAACGCCGGCAACGAGGTTTATGGTGCTGATACTTCCGACAAGAAAGTGGACGCCCTGAAAGATATGATAACATCATCGGTAAAGCTGGACTGCACCGATGTGAACGCCATCCGTGCGGGTCTGCCCGTCTGGGATGAGGCCGACTGCGTGATTGTGGCCATCGGCGAGGACATAGGACAGTCGATACTCGTAACCGCCACATTCCACCAGATGGACGAGAACAAGCGCCTGATCTGCCGCGCCATCAACGACACGCATCAGAGAGTGTTGGAGGCCATCGACCACAACATCGAGATCGTTCACCCCGAGGAGGAATCGGCCGAGAGACTCACCGACCGTCTGTCGCTGACAGGCGCCCAGGAGGTTTTCAGCCTATTCGACCAGCACAAGGTGGCCGAGGTGGATTTGCCGTCGAGGTATTACGGAGTGGTGATAAAGGACAGCGACATCAGGTCGAAATACAAGCTGAACATCCTCACCATCCTGCGAATGACCGAAAGCACCAACTGGCGCGGCAAGGTAATCCGCGAGCGCAAACTCACCGAGCCCCTGGCAATGACAGTGCTCCAGGAGGGCGACAGGATTGTGGTGTTCGGCAAGGCCAAGATGCTGAAGGCATTTGTGGACGACTAAGAATATCCGCACAAAAAAAGACAAAACAGATTTTCATGGATTATATCTCATAATAATCGTTGAAAAATCTGTGTTGCCTTTATATATGTGCTATCTGTGCTAAAAATATTTGCTACAACGAGAAGTTGAGAGATGCGGCAAACTGCAAACCTCTCAGATTGAAGTTGTTGGAGAATGGGAGCACGTAGTTGACCTTGAAATCCCAGAGCATGAAGTTGTTCTTGAAGATCTCGCATCCCACGGATGGGCTTATGTAGATATTCTTGAGGGTTTTCTTCTCGGATGTATACGCCATGAAACCTACATTGTAGCCGGAGTAAACATTCAGGAACCTGCGACCGCCACGTCCCATGTGTCTCGAATAGAAATCCTGACCATAGCTGAAGTTGAAGATGTCAGAGTAGGTAGACGAATCTGTCTTCACAAAATCGTTGGCCTTGAAAACGCCTACAGTAACGTGCGACTTGCCCTGGGTGAATACGTACTTGATGTTGTAGCCGGTGTAGCTTTCGGCAGAGAGGCCCGGCTTAGGATTCTCGATATTGAGGTAGCTGTACTCGAAACCAGGCATATTCACGAACTTTACTCTGCGGCCGTTCTTGGGAGTTGTCATCTCGCGCTTGAGAACCACACTCAAGGAGACAGTACCCATCTGCTCCTCAAGATCAGCAATTTTCTTGTTGTTGCTCCTTATTGCAGAATAGTCGTCGGCATTATCGTCCTTGAGGCGTGCGCGCTCTCTCGCATCCTTCAAAGTATCCAGAATAGCATTTCTATCATCAATAGAAGCCTGCAAATCCCTGTTTGACTCTATCTTGACAGCCTTCTCCTTGTTTACATATACGATCATCTCGTTTTGCAGGATGGTCTGACACTTCCACTCATCCATCTTGGCCTTAAACTCGGCAAACTGAGCCTGAGTCATGATAAGCTTGCACGAAACCTCCCAGAAACTCTTGGTCTTGCGCTCCTGACGGATAACGTTCTCATCCAGAAAACTCTCGAACATGGGAGAGATCTTGTCGAAATAAGGGGTAAAAGACTCAAGATTTGCAGTAACAAATGTACTGTCGGTCTGCTGGGCCTTTGCGCCCATGGCAGTGGCTGATACTGCTACGATAAGCATAACAGCCCTCATAATAAAAGTAGTAAAAAATTTCTTCATGATTTGATGTGTTTAATGTATAAATGAATGATTCTGTCTTGATAGTCGGCATCAGAAATTGGAAATGAAGAAAAACTTTAATAATATTTTTAAAATATCAGCCAAACGCTATAGCGAAACACAGCCAAACGCCATAGTAAAGCACAGCCAAACGCCATAGCGAAACACGGCCAAACGCCATAGCAAAGCACAGCCAAACGCCATAGTAAAGCACGGCCAAACGCCATAGCAAAGCACCTTATCAAACTAATATACAGGGAGTTGCATTTTTTAACAAAAACATTCAAAAAAATGACTTAAAAAATTTATTTTCACCACGGATTCTTATACCTCTCATCGTTAACAAACGCCGTATCGGAGAGCGTCAGCAGAAACGCCTTCAGATCGGCCAAATCATCCTTGGTGAGATGCATTCCGCCGTGGTTGGCGTTTATGGATAGAGGGTCGATGTAGGGCGAGCGCCTGAGGCCGTTGTTGTAGAATTCAAGAACCTCATCGAGAGTCTTGAAACGGCCATCGTGCATATATGGACCGGTGAACTCGATGTTGCGGAGCGTGGGCACACGGTATTTGCCCTTGTCCATTGGATTTCCGGTAACGGAAAAGCGGTCTCTCTGACCATCGAAATCTATGTCCTTGGCGTTGTTCATAAACTGGTTGGTGGTCCAGAGCGGAAGCGCGGGGCTGCCGTGACAATGGAAACAGTCGGCGCCCTCGGTGGTGAAGAGCATCAGCCCCCGCATCTCGGATTTAGTGAGCTGAAGCTTGCCATCCATAAACTGGTCGAACCTGCTATTGAAAGACACCAACGATCTTACAAACTGCGCTATGGCCTTGCTGATGAGGTCGATATTTATTTCTGACGAGCCGAACGCGCGGTAAAACATCTCACGGTACATCAGCTCTTTCTTGATGAGGGAAACGGTTTTCCCGATGGAGCCGTTCATCTCGTGGGGCGCAAGTATCGCCATTGGAACTGTGCTCTCGATGTTGCCCTCCTGAATGCGTCCGTTCCAAAAGTAGCCGGAGTTGTTCCAGACAAGATTGATGAACGGCAGCATCACGTGAGGCGTTTTCTTGCCCGAGAGCCCAATGGGGCGACCATCCTCGTAAGCATCAGGACCACACTCAAAGGCGTGCTCCTGCCTGTGACAAGTGGCGCAGCTCATTGGATTTTTCGGGTCGCCCGAAAGCCGTCCGTCATAGAAAAGATAGCGGCCAAGACGCACTCCGTCCACAGTCATAGGATTGTCGGCAGGGATGTTGAGCGAATCGGGAAACATCGGAATCCCCAAATCGTAAGGCACTGGATTGTAGGAATATTGCGGCGGCGCAGTGTGGCACGATGCTATCAAAAGAAAGGAAGTCGCTACGCTCAAAATCATCAAAAAATCTACAAAAAATCTTCTCATCATAAAAAAAAATCCATAATAAAAATTCATCATTTTTCCCCGGTCCCCGACGGGGACCAAGTTTCTATAACCGTATGTCGTAATACGGACACACATCCTGTAGAGACGGACCGCGGTCCGTCTCTACCGTCCGCCCGCACCCTATAACACTGATATCATCTAAACGCCCTCCTCAAATTCTCACAAAACATACTCATCGCCTCCTGATTGTTCATGATTCCATGATAATCGAGGAAATTCGCTTTGTTGGGATAATCGAACAACGAGCTGACATCCAGATTGATTACAATATCGCCGTCGGAATTGCGGACCACGGGAATCCTGACATCGAAAGCATTCTCGATGTAGGATGCAGGCTCGCCGTCAGCATCATAAACCTGTCCCCGGCCAATGTGACAATTGAAGGCATTCACCTGATTTTCAGCATCAAGATAGAGAATGTTGGTTTTCATGTAATGATAGCCGCCGCCGAGATAGTCGGGCCAGAACATGAGATTCTCAGGCGGATTGCGGAAACGGTAACTGCGGTTGGATACTGAATCAAGGCCGAATGTAAATATCAGCGTATCAGCACCTTCCAAAACAAAATTATCCTTTGGCTGCCAAATCAGTGTCTGCGGAATCTCAACATCCACATAATGATAAGAATCCGGACATTCAGCCATGGCGCCATCATTGCGCATCAGCCTGATATTGCTGACAAAATACTGCACCTGGCAAACCTGATACCTGAGCCCACGGGCCGACATATAACAAAAATCATTCAGCACCAATGGTTTGCCATCGGCGCTGAATGAAAATGCGATCCTGTCCTGAGCTGCAGATAAAAGCGGCATCAGAAGCAAAATGAATAATAAGATTTTCCTCATAGGAGCCCGTAATTCGGATTTTGTAATTCGTAATTACTAAGCCAACTCCATTCCCTTCTTGATTTTGGCGACAGCCTCATCGCCGGCGAGGGCCTGGGCGAGTACTATGCCGAAATCCTGAGAGTGGCCTGCGCCGATGGCGGTGTAGAGGTTGCCGTCGTGCTCGATGGGATTGCCAGTGCGGTTGTATTTCTCGCTTATCTCGGCGGCGCAGCACGAATGCGAGGTGACCGTCTTGCCAAAGCCAATTGCGTTTTTCAGGAGAACGGTTGGTGCTCCGCAGATGGCAGCCAGAATCTTGCCGTTCTCGTAGTGGGCCTTGGCAACAGCGCCCACCTTGGCATCGTTGCCGAGGTTCTCGTAGCCGGGGTATCCACCGGGCAGGTAGATGAGGTCGGCAGAGGCAAAGTCGGCCTCGTCCCAGATGAGGTCGGCCTGTACAGTAACATTGTTGCTTGCGGCCACAGTCTTGCTGCCGGTTACAGATACCGACTTTACATCGATTCCGCCGCGGCAGAATACATCGTATGGTGCCAATGCCTCGATTACCTCGAACCCATCAGCAAGAAGAATATATGCGCGTTTCATTTTTGATTTTTGATTATCAATTGTTAATTATTAATTGTTAATTACCCGAATACCGCTTGGCCGTCTCGGTGATCTGGTCCTCTCCCACCACCTTTTGCAGGATGCGGTTCTTGTCGTCTATCACGTACATTACCGGTGTGGATACCACGTAGTAATACTGGCGGTAAAAAGATTTCTCCTCTATGTCGCAGACATCGAGCCAGGGGAATTTCTTCTTCTGGGTGTTCTGACGCAGAGTCTCCACCGAGTGTTTGTCGTTGTTTACCGAAATCACGGTTACATTGTGGCGCTGAAGCTCCGAGTAATAATACTTCAGGGCATTCTCGGCGCTGTCGCAGTGTCCGCATCCGTTGCTCCAGAAGAGCAGGAAAACAGTGTTGTGGTTTCCCGAGAGTATGTTCAGGGAATCACCGGTCAATGTCTTGGCCATGCGCACGTTGCGGGCGTCGCTGCCGGGAATGGATGCGGCGTATATGTCGCGCTGCTCCTTTATCATGGCGCGGTTTTCTTCCGGCAGCCCCTTCACGGTATCAGCCAGGAAATACTTGTCGGCCAGATGCACAAACACCTCGTTGATGCCCAGCTTGAAGAATGTCCGGTAAAAATTAAGCATATATGCCGTCATGTAGTGATACATGTCGGCATTGCCTATAGTCTTGGATATCAGCCAGTCGTTCTTGCGGATAATCTCGTAATGGCTGGCGTTGGCATTCAGGTAACGGGCAATGTGGGCCCTTATCACGTTGTAATAAAAGGGCGTGCGTATCAAGCCGCTCTGCTGGAAATTCACGTAGTCGTACATCTGGTCGTAGCCATAGTTGCGGGCGTGCATGCAGCTGAGCATGTCGGCCAGCAAAGTGCCGGGATTGTCGGCCACGGTCTTCTTCCAGGCGGCCTCTATCTCGCTGCCGAGTGCAGAGATTTTCTTGTCGATGGCAGCGGTGTCTGATGCCGCAGCATATTTGCGCGCCGTATCGAGCTCGTTCTGACGGCGTATGAACCCTGTCATCATGCGCTGATAGTCGAAGAAACGCGCGTTCATCTCCGATCCGGTTACCTTCATGGTTTTCTGGGGATCCAGCACATCGCACTTCATCTGGAAGTTCTGATTCTGCTTGTCCACCAGCAGCTCGAACGAAACATGGCTGCTGTCCAGTATCACGGTGTAGATGCCCGGCTGCAGATTGTATGGTCCCTCAAAGGTGACTGTGTTGCCGCTCTGCGAGGCCGAATCCACCTGGAGATACTGCTTGTCCTCGTAATAATATGCCAGTCTTACCTTCTGGGGGAAATAATGCGAGAATCTAAGCTGTATCTTGTGGCCCTGCGCCAAGGCCATAGTGGCCAGCGTGGACATAAGCAGCCACAGCAGTAATGCCTTCCTCATCATTCCCCGTGTTCATTTAGGTACATCATCAGCTCATACATCTGGTGATATGAGATCCTCTTGGCGATAATCTCGTTGTTCTTGTTGAGCAGGTAGAATGTAGGTGTGGAATTTACGTCGAAATTCTCACGGTATTGGTCGAACGGGTTGAATAGGTTGTACCACCCGGACAGGAAGAAATCCTTCTCTATCACATAGTCGAACCACTTGTTGATATGCCTGTGGAGGTCCTGGAGATTGTCCACGCTCTTGTTCATGTATACGGCGAACACCTTGCAGTCAGCCTTGCTGAGGGTGTCGCGGTAAAAATCGTAAAGCTTTGGCATCTCCTCCTTGCAGTGGCTGCAGTCGGGCTCCCAGAACACCACCATCTTGTATTTGGCCGGAGTCTGATGCACCGAGAAATACTGCTTGCCGAATGCGTTCACAGTATTGTCGAGAATGCGGACCACGTCGTTGCGGCGCGCCTCGAAATCGCCCTTGGTCTTGTCCTCTATAGGCTTGGCGTCGTCCTTCATCTTGTCGATGGCTGGGCGCAGCGCGTCGATGGCAGATTTCGACCTTGGCAGCTGTTTCATCTGAAGGTCATAGGAAACATTGCCCACCAGGCACTTGGATTTCCTGTCCACCTTCTTGCGGAGCTCGGTCTTGAAGGAGTCGGTGTCCCACTTGGCGTCCTTGCAGTATATATCAGCGAGCGAGCAGTACACGTTTTCGGAATACATGTCCTCGCTCATCTGCTTGGCGTACTTGTTGAAGAGGAACACGAGCATGAAACGGAAGAGCTCGTCGTTGTGGCGGGTCTGGTTTACCAGCCAGTTGGTCTCCCTTATGAGCGAGTCGGGCATCTGGAAACACATGTTGTTGATGTATTTCTCTATCTTGGGCTGATATATGGATGTGCGCAGCAGCCTCTGGTCCTTTATCGGGAAATTGTCGAAGAAGTGGGCCTTGTACCAGAAGAACCTGTCGTTCTGGTCGGTAATCGAGGCAGGTATCTCCACATCGCGTGTGGCTGTCAGGAAAGTGGAGAAAAACTGGTTGGGATAGTTCTTTATCTGGTTATGATACTCGTCGTCCACCCTCTGCGACACAGCCTTCATCTTCTCGCGTATCTCTGCCTCCTTGGCTTCCTTGCCCTTGACCTTCTCGAGCTCGGCGCTCAGCTGCTGATACTGCTTGGAGGCATCGTTGAGCACTACCTGGTAGTCATGGAAACGCTGGTTCTCGATGCTGCCGGTTATCTTCATGTTCTCCAGATAGGCGGTGGTGTCGTTCTCTATCGAGAATTTCTGGCTGCCGTCTATGAGGATATCGAAATAGTTGCGGCTGGGCAGGAATATGAAATACATTCCGCCGGGCAGTTTCTCCTTGCCCCTGAACACACCCTGACCGCTGGCATTCAGTGTCACCGTATCGTCGGGTATCAGCCTCTCGTTGAAATGGTGACCCAGGATAATGGTGTCGCCCTGCTTCAGGTGATTTATCTTCACCGAAATCTCGTAGCCCTGGGCAGAGGCCGCGCCTATTCCCAGGATCCAAATCATCAATGCTAAAAATAATTTTTTCATCGCTTTTGTTTTGCTATGGTAGTTTCCAATTAGTTTTATGTCTGATACTGCAAAGTTAACGGAAAAAACGCAGGCATATTAGTGCGTTAACAATATTTAGGAAAAAATCAAACCCTTACGCCCACAATAATCTGGTCGTCGAGCTGGGTCTCCATGGAGCCGTCGCTGTTGGCCCTCCACTTGTTCATGGCATTCTCTATATACTCTTTCTGCTCGGCAAAGGGCTTTTGTGCTATCTGCACCAGCATGTCGCGCAGCCTCTTGGTTCCCAGCTTGCACTTGGCATCGTCGGTGCCGCCAAACTGGTCGGTGATGCCGTCGCTGAACATGTAGAGCACGTCGCCCTTCTGCAATGGTATCACGTTGTTGGAGAATGGTGCGTTTTTCCTGATATGGTATCCCACCGGCATGCGGTCGCCCTTGTATTCCAGCAGGTCGACGCCGCGGACAATCCATAGCGGACGGTTGGCACCCGAAAACTGGAGCTCCATCTTCTCGGAGTCTATTATGCAGAATGCCATGTCGATGCCGTCCTGCGAACCGGTCTGGGGCGCCGACTGCCTGAGGGCGGCTATTATCTTCTCCCTGAGCTCGTCCAGGATGTCTGATGCCGCCACCGACATTCCGCTTATGTCCTTCTGTGCGGCAATATCGTTGAGGGTGGATACTCCCAGCATGCTCATGAAAGCGCCGGGCACTCCATGGCCGGTACAGTCGGCCGCGGTTATCAGCTTGTATTTGCCGGCCTGTGTGGCCCAGAAGAAATCTCCCGATACTATGTTGAGGGGCTTCCAGTATACCAGGCTCTCGCCGAATATGCGGTTCATCATCTCGTCGCTGGGCACGGCGGCTGTCTGTATGCGCTGGGCGTAGCGTATGGATGCGGTGATGCGCGAGTTGGCCTCGGAGAGCTGGCTGCGCTGGCTCTCTATCTCGTCGCGCTGGCTCATGATCTCGTCGCGCTGGCTCATGATCTTCTGGTTCTGGATCTTGAGCTCCTCGTTTTTCTGCGATATCTCCACCTTCTGCTGCGCCAGCAGGTTGTTGTTCTTGCGCTTGCGCACCAGTCCCTTCCAGATGATGAAGGCCAGGAAAGCGGCCAGTATGATGCAGACGGCGAATATGACAGTAATCCACCTCTGCTCGTTGGTCTGGGTTTTCTGGGCCTCTATCTCCTCGCGCTCCTTGTCCTGACGGCGCTTTATCTGGGCGTCGTATTTGGCCTCGGCGGCAGCCTTGGTTGATTTTACGGCAAACTCCCTGTTGTACGACGACTCCTCGTATTCCTTGAACTTCTCGGAATATTCCACGGCCTCCTTGTAGCGGTTGGATTTCTTGAGCACCCATACCATCGACCTGTAGAGCAGGCCCAGGTATCTGGAATACTTGCTGCCGGCCTGCTCGAAACGGTCTTCCATGGCCCTGAGCATCTGGTACGATTCGTTGTATTTGCCATCCATGGTAAGGAAGTTGGCATCAGTAATCTCTATCACAATATGCTGGCTGTGGGGATTTAGCTTGCGGCGCAGATTGTCGGTAAGGTTGTAGAAATATGCGGCCGAGTCTCTGGCCAGGTCCTTGGCATCGTATCCGTCGTAGGCGTAGCAGCTTACATACATGAGCATCAGCTGCTCGTAGCATCCCATAAGGACGCGCTCTGTGGTGTCGTACCTGGAGGCGTAGTCCACGGCGGTGCGCATGGTGGAGATTGCCCTCCTCAGCAGCATCAGGGAATCCAGGTCGAGGAACTGCTGATAGTCGCTGCGGCCAATGTTGAAGAAGTCCAGGCCCAGCGACTCGTAGTTGCCCGAGAGTGAATCCAGCATCCTGGCATCCGAGAAATGGTTGTTGGCAGTCTCGTAGAGGTGGAAGCTCACGCACTGACGGCCCAGGTTGCGGTATACGTCGGTTATCTTGTCGTTCTGCTTGGTGTCCACAAAGACGCCCAGGGCCTTGTTGTAGTATTCGCTGGCGCTGTTGTACTCGTTGATGCGCTGATAGTTGATGGCTATGGCATTGTAGCAGTCGCCCAGGCTGATGCTGTCGTTGTATTCCAGGCACATGTCTATGGTCTGCTGATAACACTCGATGGCCTTGCCGTAGGTGTAGGCCTTGGTGAAAGCCTCAGCCCTCTTCATGCCCGCCAGTACCAGGTACTTCCTGTCGTTGATTGCCTCGGCGGTGTTCCTCATGTACTCCACGCACGTGAGCACCGAATCCAGGCTTCCCTGACGGGACAAGAGTACGTCGATGGCCTCCAGCTTGGCGCGGCTGTCGGGCATGCTGAGGATGGCCTCCCGGTTGTCGTCGGAGCCGGCGGCGTCCTGAGCCTTGATGGCAGTCGGCAGCATGGCCAGCAGCGATACTATTATAATCTGTTTTATATACATGATATATACGTTTATTCTATATTATAGTGTAAATAAAATCCAATCAAATCCTGATGCCCAGCAGGAGCATGTCGTCCAGCTGTGGACAGTAGAGCTCCATAAGAGCCTCGCCGTCGCACGGCGTTGTGGTCCAGGCAAACTCTGTCTCGCGTATCTTCTGATACTGCTCGTCGAACGGCAGCCTGCAGATGTCGGAGAGCATGTCGCGGAGCCTGCGGTCGCCGAACTTTGTGCGTCCGCCCCGGCCTCCGAACTGGTCGGTGATGCCGTCGGAATACATGTATACCACATCACCTGATGCGCATTCTATGACGTGGTTGGTGAACGGCAGCAGGGCCGCGTTTATGTCGAATCCGGCGGGCATGTAGTCGGGCTGATACTCGCGCACCCCGTCCACGCCTGCTATCATGAGCGGTCGGTTGGCCCCGGCGTATTCTATGCGGCTGTCGCCCGCACGGGTCACCACCACCGACATGTCCATGGAGTCGTACTGCTCCAGGTCGTCGCCCGTCTGCCTGAGCGACTTTATGACCTTCTGCCTCATCTCGTCGATGACGAAAGCTGCCGAGAATCCCGGCGAGAATACATTGCGCGGGGAGAGTATGTCGCGCAGCGACGATATTCCGAGCATGCTCATGAATGCGCCCGGCACACCGTGGCCCGTGCAGTCGGCGCCCACCAGAATCCTTACGTCGCGTATCTGGGTGGCCCAGTAGAAATCGCCCGACACCAGCTGCAGCGGTTTCCAGTATATCAGGCAGTCGCCGAATATCTGGTTCATCATTGTCCTGGAAGGCATCAGCACGTCCTGCATGTGTCTGGCATGCCTCATGGAGGTTATGATGCTGCGGTTGGCCTTGCGGAATAGCAGCTTCTTGTCCTCCAGGTCGCGGCGCTCGGTCTCGTACTCGCCCTGCAGGAGCGAGAACTCGGCGTGCTGGTTGCTGAGCTCCTGATTCTGGCTGGCAATGGCCTGGGTCTGCCGCTGCATCTTGGCGCTCTGTTTCCTGAGCACCCAGTAGTTCACCACGCATCCCAGCAGTATCAGCACCGCCAGGGCTATGACTCCGAGCAGCCAGTTGTTTATGATGCCGTGCATGATGCGGTCGGCCACGAACTCCCGGTTGCGCCTTACGGCCGATATCTCGGTCTCCCTTACGAAACGCTCGTAGTTCTCGCGGGCGTGTATCTTGTTTATCTTCGACCCCAGGTCGAAACAGTATCTGTCGAAATTGTAGTGTCTGAGCATTGTGATGTAGCTGAAGGCCTCCTCATAGTTGCCCAGCATCTTGTTGTAGTTGGCCGATAGCTGATAGAAGCGTCCTCCCATGTTGCGGCGGTGCTCGGTGCGGTAGTCGTAGCGCGCGCTTATGAAACTGAGGTGCTCCTCCACGCTGTCTATCTCGTCCTTGTAGATAAAGCCCTGTGCCTCCAGCATGTAGAGGACCAGCCAGCTCTCGTCGAAACCGTATTTCCTGGTAAGGGCTCCTCCCTGGCGGGCGCACTCTATGGCGGAATCTGCCAGTGCCATGTGCAGCTCCAGGTTCTTGGCCGCGGCGCCCGACTGCGCCAGATACACCATGGCCATCTTCTCCACCAGGTCGCAGAGGGCTATCTCGTCGCCGGTGCTGTCCACAATCTGCCGTCCCTGCCTCAGAAGGCCAAGCGACGATGCCAGCAGGCTGTCCCGACGCCCGTCATACATGTAGCGCACGTAGTCCAGGTATCCCAGCAGCATCAGGTCCTTTATCTCTCCGTGGGAGTTGCTGATGCCGCGGTCTATGTCATACGCCTGACTCACATACTCCAGGCCCATGTCGTAGAAGTGGTATTCGATGCACATGTTGCCCAGAAACCTGTAGGACTCAGACACGAGGTCCATCTCTCCCAAGTCCTGATACATGGCCAGGGCCTTGCGGCAATATGTGTCGGCGTCGTCGAAATTGCCCAGCGAGTAGTTGCACGAGGCCAGCTCTATGTAGCACGGGGCCACAATGGAAGTGTCGGAATCGTCCTCCTGGATGGCCCTCTCGTACATATCTATGGCGTCGGCATAGCGGCCCTGGTGGAAATGGCACCAGCCCAGGCAATAGAGCGCGTGGGTGATTCCCACACTGTTGTCCATCTCGCTGGCCAGCTTCAGATACTGGAGGGCATACTTGTAGGTGGTATCCACGTTCATGGAGTGAACCACTATGGTGTCCAGCATCTTGAGACGGCGCGCATTGCTCTTCTCCCTGGGCAAAAGGGCGGCAACGCTGTCGAGCGCAGGATCGCTAAACGACTGCGGACAGCACCACTCCACCTGAACCAACAGGAATATTAATATGCAAAAAAGGCGTCTCATTACTCTGCATGCGATATTTACAGTATTCCGCTCAATTACTATGCCGAGCATATTCCAGCATTGCAAAAATAATAAAAACATCTTTAGAAAAAAAATTTGTTTTATTAATAATAATATATTAATTTTGGTTTCGGAATATCAGCACCACGGACACAGACATGGCGGGCTGATACCTCACATTACGCAACAACACACTATTATAATATGAATATGGAAAATAAATCAACCTACAAATGGAAATACACCAAGATAGGAGGTGTAACACGTGTAAGCATCGAGACAGGCGACGACATTGCACACCTGCCTGAGCTGGACCAGAAACAGTGGACAGTGCTCAGCTGCCCAAGCAAGGGAATGGAGTTCTGCCAGAAGACACTCGACTATCTGGATACCGACGGCGACGGCCATATCAGGGTAAACGAGGTAGTATCAACCATTGAGTGGCTGAACAAGGTGATAAAGAACCCTGAATCGCTCACCAGGAAAACCGGAACGATAGCTCTTGACGAGATCCGCCAGGACACCGACGAGGGAGCCAAGGTATACAACTCGGCCAGGCAGATACTGGCCAACCTGAAGCTCGACAAGCAGGAAATATCAATAGACGACACCACCGACACCACAAAGATATTCGCCGACAGCATATACAACGGCGACGGAATAATCACCGACAAATCCACCGACAACGACGACCTCAAGAAGCTGATAGCCATAATAATGGACAAGATAGGCAAGGAAGTTGACAGGTCGGGTGCCGACGGTATCAGCAAGGACCTCATAGAGGAATTCTACAAGGAGGCCGCCGACTATGCCGACTGGACAGCCCAGGCCCTGGAAAACAACAGCCTGCCATACGGCGACAACACAGCCGCCGCACGGGACGCCTACAACGCCATCAAGGACAAGGTGGCCGACTACTTTGTAAGATGCAAGCTCGTGGCCATGGATGCCGACACATGCGCATCCCTGGAAATCCCCAAGGACAAGCTGGCCGCCATTGCCGACAAGAACCTCTCCGATTCCATAGCCGACATATCCACATATCCGCTCGCAAGACTCAGCAGCAAGGCAGAGCTCCCCATAAACGCCAACATAAACCCCGCATGGGAGAAACAGTTCGCCGCCCTGAAGACCAATATCCTTGACGTGGATTTCGCAGGCAGGGAGTCGATATCAGAAGCCGAATGGAACACCATAGCACCCAAGTTCGACGCCTACAGCAAGTGGCAGGCCGACAAGAAGGGCACCAAGGTGGAACCGCTGGGCGCCGACGAGGTAAACGCAATACTCAAGGCCGACCAGAAGGCAGCCCTGATCGAGATCGTGGACAAGGACCTGGCCGAGAAGGACAACGCCGAAAACATTCTGGCCGTCAACAAGTTCGCACACCTCCACAGAGACATATTCCAGTTCCTGAGGAACTTCGTGACATTCAGCGACTTCTACACCATCAACAACGAGATAAGCTCCATGTTCCAGGCCGGCAGCCTCTTCATCGACCAGCGCGAATGCCGACTCTGCATCAAGGTAGCCGACATGGCCAAGCACAACGCGACAGCAGCCCTCAGCAACATGTTCATAGCCTACTGCGACTGCGTGAACAAGAAGGGCGGAAAGATGACAATAGCCGCCGTAATCACCGACGGTGACGTGGAAAACATAGCCGTGGGCAAAAACGGCATCTTCTACGACCGCCAGGGCAACGACTGGGACGCCACCATCACCAAGGTGGTAGACAACCCGATATCGGTGCGACAGGCCTTCTGGAGCCCATACAAGAAACTGGCAGGCTTTGTGGAGGAGCAGATCAACAAGTTTGCCGCCAGCAAGGACGCCGACCTCACCAAGTCGATGAGCGAGAAGGTAAACGAATCGACCACCAAGCTCACCACAGTTCCCGCCGATGGCACGGCAGCAGCTCCCGCCGCAGCACCCGAGAAACCTTTCGACATTGCCAAATTCTGCGGAATATTCGCAGCCATAGGCCTGGCCCTCGGAGCAATAGGCGCCGCACTGGCAGCCCTGGCCAACGCATTCTTCGACCTGCCCTGGT
Source organism: Bacteroidales bacterium (assembly GCA_045597465.1). GTDB lineage: Bacteria > Bacteroidota > Bacteroidia > Bacteroidales > UBA3824 > UBA3824. The sequence goes on from JAZLKG010000006.1 coordinate 70,304, forward strand.
GGGGAATGATAGTGGTGATACTGGGTGTATTGCTGCTGATATCGGGTCCCGCCATGCTGGTGGCATACATGAAGCTGCGCCGCCGAAACCTCTCGCCACTGCTCAACGCCAACGGATGGGCCGTAAACGCACACACTTTCGTGAATATAACATTCGGCGCCACACTCACCAAGCTGGCCAAGTTCCCATTCATAAAGGTAAAGGACCCATTGGCCGACAAGGGAACTCCATGGTGGCTGAGAGCAATATACATTGTGATAATACTGGGTGCCATATTCGCCGCCCTCTACTTCAACAACAAGCTGGCATTCTGCGGCCTGCCATACGAGACCGCAACCGAGGCTCCAGCCCCGGCAGCAGAAGCTCCCGCAGCCGATGCTCAGTAACTAAATTATTTATAACACAAACTGGAAAACATGAGAAAGACATTACTGGCCAGCGCATTGGCCATTGCAGCCATGAGCGCGTCGGCACAAGTGCCGGCAGAATACAAGGTGGCCCCATGGCACGGATTCAGCAGCTGCGCAATCACATACTCGTTCGACGACCTCTGCGCCAACCAGCTGCCAATAGCAATCCCCATACTTGACAAATACAATGTAAAGGCATCGCTGAACATCGTAACCGACTGGGTAAAGCCAGAGGAATGGGCCAAGGTAAGGGAAGCAGGCATCAGGGGACACGAGATAGCATCCCACACCATAAGCCACCCCAACCTTACCGAGAAATCCGTGGAGGAATTCGAGAGAGAACAGAGCGAATCGAAGAGAATCCTGGAGGAGAAAACCGGCCTGGAAGTGGTCACAATGGTGTATCCATACTGCAAGACCACGCATGAGGACATAACCGCCAAATACTACATAGGCGCGCGAGTATGCGATGAGCGCATAGAGCCTCATACCCCAAAGGAGATGATGAAGATATCGTCGAGGGGCGTGGGCCCCATGTTCAACTTCAACAGCGCCGAGGCCTTCAACAAGTGGGTGGATCAGGGTGCTGATGCCGGCGGATGGTGCACATTCCTTATACACGGAATAGACGGCGACGGCGGGTACTCGGCCATAGAATCCAGCGTGCTGGAAGACCACATAAAATACGTGGCCGGACATCCCCACAAGTTCTGGCCAGCCACATGCGCCCAGGTATGCAAATACATAATGGAGCGCGACGCCATGCAGATAAGCGAGAGCCAGCAGAAAAACAGCTACGTGGTAGAGGTGAAATGCAAGGCCACCAGCAACATAGCCAAGCTAGACCAGCCAATCACCATATCCCGCGCGCTGCCATCGGGATGGAAGTCGGCCCAGGTAAGGGAAGGCAAATCAAAGGTGAAATCCAAGGTGGAGAAAGGCCAGGTGATTTTCGACGTGGTGCCGGGCAAGACATACGTGATAAAGAAATAATATCTGACAACTTAATAAAATGCAAGAAATGGCAATAACAACAGACGACATGCCCACCATCAGCGCCGCATTGGAAGAGATGAATTTGACGCAATGCTCGACTAATATGGAAAAGACAAACATTGAAAAATCTCTTGGCATAATATACTCCGCCGCCGCCATGATGGACAACGACTTCAGCGACAAGGAGATAATAGAGGCATGCGACATACTGCGCCCGATGCTGAAACATTTCGGCATTGCCAAGAAGACCGACGTGGTGCTGAACACATACCTGCAAGACGCAGCCCAGAAGGAATGCATCGAGGAGGCCATGGTATACATAGACGACCACATGACTCCGAATGAGAAACTTACAATAATGAACAATATACTCGATATTGCCAAGGTGGACGGACTGGCCGACGCCGAGGCCGAGCTGATACAGACCATAGTAAGCGTATGGTCGATACCAGACGACACCGAGCCCCTCACTTTTGCCGACGACTATGCCGACGACTGGTATTTCTTCGAGGAAGAGGAGGGCGATGCCCCAAAGGCTGAATAATGCAGCAGACATACAACAGCGACAATCCATTGATAACCCTGAGCGAGAGCCACAGAAAGCTATCGTTCAGGGCTTTGGAATTTATACTGGTGGCCTGGGTAATCAGCATGGTGATAAGCGGCAAAGACCTTATATATATAGGAGAGATGCAATATGTCATGGCCATAGACCTGATATGCCTTGCCATCGGCAACCATCTGTACAGAAGGGCATCGCGCCAGTATCAGGAATGTGAAACCAGAGACGAGAAATCGGCACAGGCGGCATACGCCCACGCCAAAACCCTGCAATACAACATATTCAGCGGAGCAATATACGCCAATTGTGTGGCCCTGATATGCTGTCAAGCGCAATGGATTACTTTTGCGGCATTTGTGATATGGATGGTATTGTTTTTGCAACTACCCAAACAGACCGACATTGATAAAAACTTTGCCTACGGGAAGGAAGAGTCAGACTCGGAATTCATATAAAAAAAATGGCATATCCAATTTTTTAACGAAATGGCAACATACAAATTTGTGTCGGCACAAAAAAAACAATTACCTTTGCAACCAGAATTAATTAATATTAACAAAAAACAACACAAATGAATTACTTAAAAACAGCGCTGCTTGCAGCCGGTATCGCCGCCATGGCATCTCAGGCTCAGGCTCAGGTAACCATCGTTCCAGAGAACGACAAAGGCTTCTCACTCTCTCTCATAGGCCGTACCAACATCGACGCAGGTACATACTTCGAGGACCATACAATGGAGAATGCTGATAAAGAAGCCGAGACACACATCTTCAACGGCGTAATGGTAAACGACACACGTCTCGGCGTTAAGGGTAAATTCACTGACAACTGGGAATACAAGATCGAGATCTGTTTCGCCAACAAGGCCATCTCTTTCCGCGATGTTTACGTAAAATACAACATCAACAAGAGCAACCACTTCCAGATAGGTAACTTCTTCATGCCCTTCGGTATGAAACAGTTGGGTCTCGCCTACAAGTTTGAGGAGGACGCCACAGTGGACTTCGCATTCTGCCCAAGCCGTAAGATCGGTGCCGCATACCTCTTCAACAACGACAGATTCAACCTCGTTGGCGGTATCTTCTCCGACGGCAACGTAGACTACAGCAACAAGTTTGCCGACAAGAACAACAACGTAGACGCCGGATTGAACCTTGCAGCCAAGGGTATCGTTCGCCCAGTAGTAAACGACGAGAGCAACGTAATCCTCCACCTCGGTCTGGGTGCATTGTACACCAACTCAAGGAACGGTGCATCGTTCTCAGGAAACACACTTAACACCTTTGCTCCTATCACAAGCATCAACCAGAAGTTCAACGCACCTTCATACTCAAGAATGGAGGCCGAGATGATCTTCATCGCCAAGAAGTTCATGCTTGAGACACACTTCCAGCAGGCCGGCGCCGACGAGCGTGGCAAGAGCGACCGCACCACAGTAAACGGTATCCTCGCTCAGGCTTCTTACCTCCTCATCGGCGAGAAGCAGAACTACAACAAGGCTACAGGTCTCTGCCAGAACGCATCTAAGGGCAACCTCGAGTTCCTCGTAAGATACGACCACCTCGATTTCGACAAGGACGTAAACGGCGTTCAGAACGACTTTACAGTAGGTCTCAACTACTTCGTAAACAAGCACTTCAACGTAAAGCTCAACTACGTGAACGTAAGCGTAGATAAGAAAGGTATTAAGGAGAACTTCAATTCTATCCAGACAAGACTCCAGTTCTCGTTCTAAGTCTGAGAGAGCAGATACATAAAAAAACAATACTATAGATGCCCATAGTGGGTAATCAAACAATACTATAGATGCCCATAGTAAAAAATCAAACAAGTTTGATTTTTTACTATGGGTTTTCGTTTGCTACGCTCGACCCCTCCGGGGTCGCTATACCCTAACATGCACACAACGACCCCGGAGGGGTCGAGCGCAGCTTGGTTAACCCATAGTGAAAATTTTCAAACGAAGTTTGGAAATTTTTACTATGGGGACGGAAGTCCTATAGGCAACAGCTGCTCGGATATTTTTACTATGCGGACAGGCAGCTTGGATATTTTTTTTATAAAACGTTTCCTTTTTTTCCCTTTTTTTATTAATATTGCAGTTTGAAAAAAAGTACTTGAGAAATGAATACAGAAAAACAGTTTGAAGACCAGATAAACAAGTGCCGCGAGATTTTCCTGAAGAAAGCATCAGACTACGGCACCGCATGGCGCATAATGAGGCCGTCGTCAATCACCGACCAGATCTTCATCAAGGCCAACAGAATCAGGGGCCTGGAGATAAACCAGACATCGATGATAGACGAGGGCGCCGAGCCGGAATTCATTGGCATCATCAACTACGCCGCGATGGGCCTTATTCAGCTGGAAAAGGGTTTTGCCGACACCGCCGACATGGACACCGCCGAGGCCGAGGCCTGCTACAACAAGTACGTGAACATGGCCCGAGACCTCATGATGAGGAAAAACCACGACTACGGCGAGGCATGGAGGTCGATGAGGATTTCGTCGATTACCGACCTTATCCTGATGAAACTTTACAGGATAAAACAGATTGAGGATCACGACGGCAAGACAAAGATTTCGGAGGGCATAGATGCCGGATACTTCGACATCATAAACTACTCGGTATTCAACCTCATAAAGCTGGACGAGCAGAAAAAAAACTAAGACATAATCAACCACATAAAAAACATTACTGATACAAAATGAATTTCCTTACATTCCTCTTCCGCATCATCGTAGGTCTGGTATTCGTATTATCAGGATTCCTGAAGGCGATAGACCCACTGGGATCGTGCTACAAGTTTACCGATTATTTCAACCTGGCATTCGACATGCCATCGCTGGCCCAGTTTTCGCTGCCACTGGCATTCATACTGGCCGCACTGGAATTCACAACAGGTATAATGCTGATATTCAAGCTAAAACCCAAAATCGCCATCTGGCTGTCGCTGATATTCATGGTGGTATTCACACCGCTTACACTATACATCTGGCTGAAAAACCCAGTACACGACTGCGGCTGTTTCGGCGATTGCCTGGTGATGACCAATTTTGAGACATTCCTGAAAAACTGCGTACTCATAATAATGGTGATATTCCTGGTATGCAGGCGCAAGCACATCGACAATCCCCTTGACGACCGCGCCGAGCTTGGCATTGCCGTGGCGGTATTCTGCATGGCGCTGATATTCCAGCACGTGATGCTGCGCCACCTGCCAATAATAGACTGCCGTCCCTACAAGATAGGCAACAACATCGCCGAGAAGATGGCTATTCCCGAGGGTGCCAAGAGAGACGTTTTCGAGACCATCATCATATACAAAAACTCCGAGACTGGCCAGGTGAAGGAATTCAACGCCGACAACTGTCCATGGGACGACAGCACATGGGTATGGCAGGACACAAAGTCCAAACTCGTGGAAAAGGGATTCATACCCGAGGTTCACGACTTCACCATCAACGACTCCTCCAACCAGGACTTCACCGACCAGGTGCTCAACCTTGAGAAACCTGTATTGCTGGTGGTATGCCACAAGCTGGAGCAGAGCGAGGTAAACGGCCTGGACATGATACACGAGCTCCAGAGCTATGCCGAGAAAAAAGACTACGTGATAATAGGTCTCACCTCAAGCACCTGGGACGTAGTGGACGCTGTAAAGAACGAATACTCGATAGATTTCCCATTCTTCCAGACCGACGACATCACCCTGAAGACCATGGTGAGGGCCAATCCAGGAATCATGAAACTGGAGAAAGGCACAGTGACCGGAAAATGGAACTACCGCGACTTCAAGTTCAACAAAAACTACTAAGATAAAACAACCACCATCAAGAAGAAATGCTATTCCTCGATTTCGGGTTCATAGACCTCATCGACATACTTGTAAGCGCAGGCTTGCTATATTTCCTCTACACCAAGCTGAAGGGCACCACGGCGATGAACATACTCTTTGGAGTACTGATAATCTACGTGCTCTGGCTTGTGGTGAGGGCGTTGGACATGAGCCTGCTGAGCACCATGATGAACAAGATAGCCAATGTGGGCATACTGGCGCTCGTGATAGTGTTTCAGCAGGAAATCAGGAAATTCCTTCTTGAAGTGGGCGACAAGACCACATTGTCGAAGTTTTTGTCGGTAGAGAGGATTTTCAAGCGGGTGATAAAGGAATCCACCGACAACCTCAACATTCCCGAGATTGTAAAAGCCTGCACCGAGTTTGCCCGTGACTGCACCGGCGCGCTCATAGTGTTGCCCAGCCATTCGGACCTTGGCAACATCATAAATACCGGCGAGAAACTGGACTGCGCCATCACACAGCGCCTGCTGGGCTCGCTGTTCTTCAAGAACTCGCCCCTGCACGACGGCGCGGTGGTGATTGTAAAAGGCAGGATAGTTGCCGCCAAGTGCATACTGCCGCTCACCAGCAACCCCGAGGTGCCTCAGAACATAGGCACACGCCACCGCAGCGCCATAGGCATGAGCGAGGTCTCCGACAGCCTCGTGGTTGTGGTATCGGAGGAGAGGGGCGAGATATCATACTGCGAGTATGGCGCCATCAACCAGAATGTTACGCCCCAGCAGCTAAGCGACAAGCTCAGGGAGCGTTTTTACGAGGCGGCATCGGCTGCCGAGGTAAGCAGCGGATTCCTGGAGACTCTGATAAGCTACCTCAAGAAATAACGCAAATCCCCCATAAGCACAGAATCCCCGGAAACTGCCATACGGCAAATTTCCGGGGATTCCTCATATATACAAGTGCGGAAACTATTCCCACGATTTCTGAAGCTCGCTCACAAAAAGGTCCTGATAATCGGCCTCCAGCTTGCGTATCAGCTCCTGGTCGGGCTCCTTGGCCTGCTTGGCGGCATTTATCTGCTCGCGGATCTCGGCCAGCTTCCACTGCTTTATGTTGGCTGTGCGGGCTATCAGGTTCACCACCTCTATCACCACGTCGGTCACAATCTTGGACAGATCGCTCTCCAGGTCCACCAAGGCAATGTCGGTAACCTCGTTGGTGATATCGCGCAGCTTGGTCTGCCCGTCCCTGGACAGCACATCAGCCACCAGGGAATCCACCACCTGCACCACGGTCTCTGATACCGACCTCTCTATGGTGTCGCGTATCTGGCCGCCAACCACTGGTATGCATCCGAGTTTCTGAAGCTCCTTGTTGCCCTCCACGGCGCTGCGGCTCTTGCTGGCGATATATTCGGCCAGCTCGTCCCTGTGCTGGTCGTATTCCTGGGTGGCTATCATGCCTACGCGGTGGAATATTATGTCTATCACCTGACGCTTGTAGGGTATCACGATATTGTCTATCACCTGACGCGTAATGGGCATGCCCAACTTTATGTTGTTCTGGATGCCGCCCAGTATATTCAGCACCACCCTGTCGGAAACCTCCTCCAGTATAATGTTGTAGACCTTCACGCATTTGCGGAAAAAAGCTATCTTGTTGAGGTTCAGCAGTTTCTTCTTATAGAGCCTCATCACTATGGATACCACCCTCAATAGACGCAGGAAAACCAGCGAGCCTGCCGGAATGCATCCAAGCACATCGTACCAGTGCGAGAAGGGATAGTCATAGAATTTCTCCTTGCGGACAAAAAGCGATATTCCCCAGCCCACCAGCACATCCACCACATACACCCCAACGAATATTAGGTCGTACACCTTCAGATTCAGGTGGATGGGATTGAAAAACTCGAAAAACGCCGGAGCGTTCTCCATCATGTAGCCGTAAACACCCGGTATCGAGAAAAACCAGTCGAAACATATCAACAACAGGTTGATTATCAACACTATCATCAATATGAAGTCCCAAAGGAAATTCCGTATCAGATATCCAAGCGATACCGCAGGTTTGGTATGTTCTTCTGCCATATCTATCTAATTAAGAATCAAGAGCTTCTATAAGCTCTAATCTGTAAAGCTTTACACTCTAATCATTACTCCCTGTACCAGTCGGCATACATTGCGTAATTGTCCACAATGCGTGTAATGAGGTCGGACTGAAGCCTGGAGTCCACGTCCTTGATTTTCCTGGCCGGGCATCCGGCGTATACAGAGCCAGGCTCGGTCTTGGTGCCCTTGGTAACCACGGCTCCGGCGGCCACAATGCAGTTTTCCTCTATCACGGCATCGTCCATCACTATGGCGCCCATGCCTATGAGGACATTGTCCTTGATGGTGCAGCCGTGCACAACGGTATTGTGGGCTATGGATACGTTGTTGCCTATAGTGAGCGGGCTGGTCTTGTAGGTGGCGTGGAGGCAGGCATTGTCCTGAATGTTCACCCTGTTGCCTATGCGGATGGAGTGCACGTCGCCACGGATTACAGCGTTGAACCACACATTGCAGTTGTCGCCCATTATGACGTCGCCTATCACGGTGCAGTTGTCGGCCAGCCAGATATTCTGTCCAAACTGAGGCGTCTTGCCCAGTAATGTCTTTATAAGTGCCATTGTGTAATTATGTTTTGTGATTATTGAATGGTGCAAAAATAATGAGAAAAACTCGTAATTGTCTAATTTTTCGAGATTTTTTCAAAAAAAAATCATAACTTTGTAGTCTGTAAAAAAAATAGAGGAAGAAATAGAGCTGAGAGAAACACAACATGAAGTTTATAGTAACACTGAGATACCACAAGCTGTTTGGGGCATACCTGATACCCTACATGGTGGACAAGGACCCGGGAATGGAGTTCTACACCATAAGGGAGTCCCTGGCCCCGGACAATATAAAGAGCGCGCCGGAGCTCTACACCGACGCCCAGATAGAGATTGCCCGCCTGGCCGACCAATGCTCAGAGACCAGCCTGCGCAAGGCATTCGGCAGCCCCAAGCACCTCACCAACAACGATTTTGTAAGGCACGCGGGCGACACCCTGATAACGGAAAGCATCAGGCCGCTGATAGACCAGAAGATGGCCCAGATACTGGACCTGTGCATAGCCAACGACATAAGGATATATGAGAAACCCGAGAACATGAACTCCATATTTCCGGGCGACGAGGTGATGGTGAGCACCAGGAGGATGAAGCCAGTGTTCAATTTTGTGCGCACCGCCGGCGAGACCCAGTATTTCCTGTCGCTGAGATACGGCACCCAGGACATATCGCTGTATCAGATGCAGATGAATGTGCTGGCCACGTATCCATGCCTGATAATGAGCAACAAGAGGATTTTCAGGGTGGAGAATGTGGATGCCAGAAAACTCACACCTTTCATAAACAAGCGCTACATCTCGGTATCCAAGAGCGTGGAGAAGACGTATTACGAGAAGTTCATAAAAAGCGCCATAGCATCCGACTGCGAGGTAAGAGCCTCCGGATTCAGGATCATAAACTCCAAGGCATCGCCCAAGGGCATACTTACAGTGGAGACCGACGTTACGGGCAACACCATTTTCGGGCTCAAGTTCAGATACGGCGACCTGGACTTCGCGCCCACAAGCCCCGACAGGGTTGTGGTGAAGTTTTGCGGCGAGAGCGACGACTACCACTTCCTGAAGACCACGCGCGACCTCCAGTACGAGGCTGATACCGAACAGCAGGCCGCCGGCATTTTCGGAGGACGCATCAGCCCCGGATACTACAAGGTGGCCTATGACGGCAACGACCGGCAGATGCAGAGGGTGTTCGCCTTCAACTCGCTGAATGCCAACAAGGAACACCTTACCGAGGCGGGCATAGAGATAGAGCTGAACGACGACGACAAGAAATACTACACCGGCAGCATACAGCTCGACATGGCCGTAAGCAAGGGCGAGGACTGGTTCGACATACACGCGGTGGTAAGGCTGGACGGCATGGAACTGCCTTTCGTGGCCCTGAAGCACTACATACTGAACAACATACGCGAGTTCTCGCTGCCCGACGGCAGGATTGTGGTATTGCCAGAGGAATGGTTCTGGAAATATCACGACGTGTTTGCATCAGGCTCGGTAAACAGGAAGGCGAACCTGATACAGCTGAAGAGCTACCAGTACTCGGCACTGGAAAACCTGCCGCTGGAGGTGGACCTGCAGGAACGCATACGCAGGCTGGAGCAGAGCCTGGCTCATCCCGAGACACTGCCCGACACTCCGCCGCAGAATGTGAACGCCACTCTCCGTCCATATCAGATAACGGCCTTCAACTGGCTGAAAATGATGAGGGACTATGGATTCGGGGCCTGCCTGGCCGACGACATGGGCCTGGGCAAGACTCTGTGCACACTGTCGCTGCTGCAGGAGAGCACAGCCCTGGACGATGGCGAATTCGTGGACAGAATGTTCTCCTACAGGAAGAAAAACCCATCGCTGCTACTGGTTCCAAAATCGCTGATATACAACTGGATAAACGAGGCCCGCAAGTTTGTGCCGCAGATGAGGATACTGGAGTTCACGGGCAGCAACAGGCTGGAATCCATACATTCGTTTCCCCTGTACGACCTTGTGATAGCCGGATACGGAACCCTGCGCAACGATGTGGAGCAGCTTCAGAACGTGAAGTTCAACTATATAATACTCGACGAGAGCCAGTATGTGAAGAACGCGGCGTCAAAGACCTACCAGAGCATAATGATGCTGAACTGCAACCACAGGCTGGCCCTTACCGGCACGCCTCTGGAAAACTCGCTCACCGACCTGTGGTCCCAGATCAATTTCATAAACCCGGGCCTGCTGGGCAGTCTGCCGCTGTTCAAGAAAAAATTCGTGAATCCCATCGAAAAAAATGCCAATCAGGAGGTATCAGACAGACTAAAAAAGATAATTTATCCGTTTATATTGCGGAGAACCAAACAACAGGTGTTGCAGGATCTGCCTGAACTGATGGAACTTACGGTGCTGTGCGACATGACCGGGGAACAAAAAGAGATTTATGAGAAAGAAAAATCTTCAACCAGGAACTCAATTCTCGACTATATGGACAAAGGCACGTTCGAGAAACAGGCGGTGATGGTGCTGCAATCGCTTACCAAGCTAAGGCAGATAGCATGCAGCCCGGCCCTCACACTGGACAATTACGACGGCGGCTCAGGCAAGACAGACTATATAATAGGCATGCTGCAGAACATAATATCGCAGAACCACAAGGTGCTGATATTCTCGTCGTTTGTAAAACACCTGGAGCTGATAGCCATGAGGCTGAGGCACGAGGGAATATCCTACACCATGCTGACTGGCAGCACAGAGGACCGCGAGGCCGAGGTAAGGAAATTCAGCACACAGCCAACACCAGTGTTCCTGATATCCATAAAGGCCGGCGGAACGGGGCTCAACCTCACCCAGGCCGACTACGTGTTCATAATAGACCCGTGGTGGAATCCCGCAGTGGAGGACCAGGCCATAGCGCGCGCCCACCGCATGGGACAGAAAAACGCCGTAATGGTGTACCGCTTCATAAGCAAGGACACCGTTGAGGAGAAAATCCAGAGATTCCAGCGTAGAAAGGCCGACCTGGCATCGGCTTTCGTATCCGAGTCCACAGAATTCGCGTCCGACCTCAAGGAGGAGGTTCTAAGGATTCTGGAGTAGATTTTGCCCAAAAACAAGAAAAAGAAAGGCATTTTTTTTAAAAAACACAGAAAAATGTTTGGTTATAACAAAAAAATGCCTAAATTTGGAACGATAAAAATACAAACAATTATTTAATAACAATTAAAAACTATTTACTATGGGATTATTAGATTGGGCCAAAAGCCAGTTTATTGATGTCATTGATTGGCAGGACCAGACCGATGACACAATTCTTCATCAGTACGACTGCCGTGGCAACGAGATCAAGAACGGCGCACAGTTGATCGTTCGCGAGTCTCAGGCCGCCGTATTCATCCACGAGGGTGAGCTTGGAGATGTGTTCATGCCTGGCAAGTACACACTCGACACCAACAACATTCCAGTACTTACCTCTCTCAAGAGCTGGAAGTATGCTTTCAACAGCCCTTTCAAGTGCGAGGTATATTTCGTAAACACCAAGATATTCACAGCCCAGAAGTGGGGCACTCCAGGCGAGGTGATAGTATCTGACCCCAAGTACGGCGACATCTCGATACGCGCATTCGGTACCTACTCTGTAAAGGTAGCCGATCCAGGCGCATTCGTAACCAAGGTATCAGGCACCAAGAGCGAGTTCAAGATGGACGAGATAGCTGACGAGCTCCGCAGCATCATCGCACAGAACATCACCATAGCCCTGGGCCAGAGCGGATACTCAGTAGCACAGTACGCAGCCCACCTCCGCGACCTCGGCCAGTACTGCGAGCAGTACATCAACGAGGAGAACAAGGACTACGGTCTGCAGTTCACCAAGTTCCTCATCAACAACGTTAACCTGCCAGAAGACCTCCAGAAGGCACTCAAGGAAGGCGTAAGCATCAACATGATGGGCGGCATGGGCACATACCAGGCCAAGGCTCAGGCCGACGCCATGAAGGCGGCAGCAGCCAACCCCGGCGGCGGCGGCGGAATGGAAGGCATGATGGGCATGATGATGATGCAGAACATGATGAACCAGCAGAATATGATGAACCAGCAGCACATGATGCAGGGCGGATACGGCATGCAGCAGGGCTACGGCCAGCCAATGGGCGGCATGGCTCCTCCTCCAATGCCAGGCGGCGCACAGTACTACGTGGCTGTAAACGGCCAGCAGACTGGTCCTTACCCAGTATCTCAGCTCCAGCAGTACGCAGCTCAAGGCCAGTTCAACGCTCAGAGCATGGTATGGGCACAGGGCATGGCTGGATGGACAGCAGCAGGTCAGGTTCCAGAGCTTGCAGCATTGTTTAACGCTGGCGGCGCTGTACCTCCTCCTCCAATGCCAGGCGCAGGCGCTCCTCCAGCTTTGTAACAGCTGGCTAATCAATGAGAAAACAAATTTTGTAATATCCATAAGGCAGATCGGCGGAACATTGCCGTTCTGCCTTATGTTAATTAGTGTTATAGACCAAATATGGAAAACAACGAAATGCCACAGGCACCAAGCGCCACCAACCAGAACGAGATAATATGCTCGTGCTGCGGCGCCAAGCTCACATTCGCTCCCGGCTCAATGAGCCTCAAGTGCGAATATTGCGGCACCATGAACGAAATACAGGTAGACCAGACAAAGATGGCCGAGGCCGTAAAGGAACTGGACCTGGAATCCGCACTCAGCAACCTGAGCGACGACCAGCTGGAAGAGGTTCACGCAGTGAAATGCAACTGCTGCGGCGCCGAGACAACATTCCAGAGCAACGTAGTATCATCCAAGTGCGACTTCTGCGGAAGCCCGCTTACTGTAAAACAGGACAACACTGTTAAACAGCTGAAGCCCAAGGCAATACTGCCATTCCAAATAGAGAGCCGCCAGGGCAAGGAAATATACAACCAGTGGCTGAAAGGCCTGTGGTTCGCTCCAAACGACCTCAAGGACGTGGCCAAGCTGGATTCGGGACTCACCGGAATGTACATGCCATACTGGACCTACGATGCCGAGACCGACACAAGATACGCCGGCAAGCGAGGCGAGTATTACTACACCGAGGAGCAATACCGCGACCAGGACGGCAACACAAAGACACGCCAGGTAAAACACACAAGATGGTACCCAACATGGGGAAAGGTACACGTATCCTTCGACGATATCCTGATAGCTGCCAGCAACTCGCTGCCATCCAGCTTCCTGAACAGCCTTACCAAATGGGACCTCGAAAAGCTGGTGCCATACGACGAGAGATACCTCTCGGGATTCAAGACCGAGACATACAGCATAGACCTCAAGGAAGGTTTCGAGCAGGCCAAGGAAGAAATGGAAGACGAGATCGACTCGGCAGTACGCAATGATATCGGCGGCGACGAGCAGAAGATCGACTTCAAGAACATCTCGTACAGCGACCTCACATTCAAGCACATATTGCTGCCAATATGGCTGTGCGCATTCCGATACGGCGACAAATCCTACCGCTTTGTAATAAACGGACAGAGCGGCGAGGTACGCGGCGACCGTCCATACAGCGCACTCAAGATCACTCTCACAATACTCGGCGTAATAGCCGCCATTGTGGCTCTGGTAATGCTGCTGTCGAAATAACCAGGACTTGTCAAAAAACAAGAACAATACAATAAAGCATAAGCAAAATCCGTTGGAATGTATGTTCCGGCGGATTTTTTTGTGTAAGCCAAGGCCAAACACCGATTTTTCGGAACACCTTTTGCAGAATACAACATAGGCCGCCAAACGGCCAGACATGAGAAATAGATACAAACCTAACACCAATACAACCATGAAGAAAATTATTTTCGCCATTATGATATCGGCGCTGATACAGACAGTATCTCAGGCCCAGGATGTCGACGTAAAAGAGATAATAAAAGAAAACCTCTCGCAGAGCGTGTCGGACCTCAACGAGGCACAGTCGCGACTCGACAAGGCCAACCAGCAGCTGGAACAGGCCAGCAACAGCAAGAAGGAAATCGACAAGATGAAATCCGACGCCATGAAACTGAAGAAGGGCAAACAGAAAAAAGCACTCAAGGAGGCCGAGGCCAAGGAAGGCCCTGTCATTACCAAGATGATAGCCGCATACACCACCATGGAGAAAGCCCAGAAATCAATATACGAGATCTACAAGGCCGACATCGAGGACAAACTCGTGGATGTGCCGGACAGCAAGCTCGACAAGGTGACCGAACTGCTGGAAAAGACCGAAAACCAATGGAACAACGCCGAGGCAGCAGCCGGCAACATACCAACCGACAAGAAAGCACAGCCACAAAACGTGCTGAAGGCACACGAGAGATACGCCAGCTATCAGACCGAGGCCATAAACAGCCAGGTGGAAAACCTGACCACGATACTCGGCATATTCGACAAGCCCGAACCCAAAGAGGAGACCATCCCCGAGATAGACGAGATGCCATCCACCCCAGCCGTGCAGCCCGACCGCATACACTACAAGGTGCAGATAGCCGCCGACGTGACACCACTCACACTGGAATTCCTCCAGAAAAAAGTTTACAAATCCAACGAGGTGATAAACAACGAATACACCGACGGCACCTACAGATACCTTGTGGGCAGATACGACACCTACGAGGAGGCCAAGGCAGCCAAGATACGGATGGGCGTAAAAGGCGCATTCGTGGTAAAATACAAGAACGGAAAACGCCAGCAGGACATAAAGGATGACAGCGACAACTACTAACAGACACAACAGCATCAACTGCCGCGGACACCTTATAGACCTTTCCACCCCCAGGGTGATGGGCATTGTAAACGTGACCCCTGACTCGTTTTACGAGCAGAGCCGCTGCAACACCGAAAAGGAAATCATAGCACAGGTAAAGAGGCACCTTGACGAGGGAGCCACCTTCATAGACCTGGGAGCATACAGCACGCGTCCCGGATGCCTGGACATAAGCCCCGAGACCGAATGTGAACGCCTGAAGACCGCCATGCAGATTATCCGCCGCGAGTTTCCGCAGGCGATAGTGTCGATAGACACATTCCGCGCCCAAGTAGCCGAGAGGGCCATAATGGAATACGGAGCCGACATCATAAACGACATCTCGGGAGGAATCCTGGACGACAACATGCTGGCCACAGTGGCCAAGACCAAAGCCCCCTACATACTCATGCACATGAAGGGGACACCACAGACCATGGCCCAGCAATGCCAGTACGGCAACATGATGGACGAGATAATAAAGTTCATGGCCACCCAGGTGGAAAAACTGAAACTATTGGGAGCCAACGACATAATACTGGATCCGGGATTCGGATTCGCCAAGACACTCGACCAAAACTACGAGCTGCTCCGCAACATGGACCAATTCGGCATATTCGGACTGCCCATACTGGTGGGTGTATCGCGCAAATCCATGATATACAAACTGGTGGACACCACCCCGCAGGAATCGCTGAACGGCACCACAGTGATAAACACCATAGCACTGCAGAAAGGCGCCAGCATACTGAGGGTACACGACGTAAGACCAGCCATCGAAACTATAAAGATATGTCAAAAAACAGGATTATAACCATAGCAGCAGCCATAGCCACCACTATGGCTGCGCTGCTATACACACACACCAACGCACACGCACAACGCTACTGCCTGGAATTCAAGGGCGGAGCCGTGGCCTCCAATTTCGTGAACAGCGAGCCTCAGGACAAGGGAATAACCGACGGCAAGATGGGCATACAGATGGGCGGAGGCTTCGGATACCTGTTTCCCAACGAGATGCTGAGGGCCTACTGCGAATGCTACTACACATCCAAAGGAGAGTATTACCACATAGGCAACGGCCACGGATACTTCGATTCCGACCTCAACTTCTTCCACGTATACCCCAACATGAGATTCTACACACCATACGTGCCGGTATACGTAGGCGCGGGACTCTACATAGGCGGCACTGCAGGCCACAAGATAAACCACGGCGACTATCTGGACCAGAGCCACGAATGGAGCGAGAAAAACTACTACAGGAAATTCGACATGGGACCCAAGGCGGCCATAGGCGCCGAGATAGGCGTGGGAAGCGTAAGGCTGATAATAGAATGCGCCTACGAATACGGACTGGCCAACCTGTCCAACCGGCCCGAGCGCAAGATAAAAAACCACTGCCTGGCCATAAACGCCGGACTGGCCTTCATGGTGGCAGGCAGGCATTTCCGCCACTACTAACCCCAAAAAACAAAATAGCGCATCTCCCAGGCTGGCAGCCGCCACTCCGGGAGATACGCTATCTTTATTTATAAAGATAATCCTAATTAACGAGAGTTCGACGAAAAGAGAAAGACGTTAATTACATCCTTAGAAATTAATCATATTGATCTTGAGACCGGTATCGGTAATATAATCCTGGATAGCCTCCTCAAGGTCGAGATCCTCGTTGTCGTAATACCAGTTCACAGTCACCTGACCGCCATCCACCTCATACTTCTTCAGGATCTTGAAAATATCCAGAAGGCTCTTGGTGGAGCTTGTGTTGAAATATGTGAGCTTGCAGTTGAAAACCAATGGCAAGCCGGTCTTGGTGTATTCCCTTATCCAGGATATGAGGGGTGCGTAAAAAACGTTTGTCTCCTCCAGAAACGACTCACCAGAGATGTCGCAGACACCATTCTGATAATTGAAATCCACTGTGGGAACAAAATAGCCATCGTGTGAGCCAACTATGTGAATATTCTCCATAATAGAAATAAATTGATTCGTTTTTACTAATATGTTACAAAGATAGAAATAAAAATCAGAAAGAATAATTTTTTACACAATTTTTTTCGATTTTTTTTCTAAATCTCTACACCGAGCACGCATACATCGTCGATCTGTATGAAATCGCCCTTCCATGTATAATACGCCTGCCTTATCTTGCATGCCTGCTCCTGCATGGGCAGGCCCGAAGTATCGTTGAGCAGGGTCCTGAAACGGCCCATCTTGAATTTCTCCTGACGGTCGCCGCCAAACTGGTCGGAATATCCGTCGCTGAACATATAGAGCTTGTCGCCCTTCTGCACCGGGATGAAGTCGTCGGTAAACTCCAGCTCCCTGCTGTGGATTCCCACAGGCGATTTTACGGCATTGTGCATCGTAAGCTCTCCCTCCCTGATATGCACAAGAGGATTGTAGGCACCCGAGAAATCCACCACATTGGCCTCCATGTCCCAGACACACAGGGCCATGTCCATGCCATCCTTGGGCTCCTCGTTGAGTCCCGTCTGTCCCAGATACGATTTCACCATCTTCCTCATCATCTCCAGGATCATGGAAGCCCTGTCGACGCCCTGCTGCACCACAATATGGTTGAGCAGCGACAGTCCCAGCATGCTCATGAAAGCACCCGGCACCGAGTGTCCTGTACAGTCGCCCACAGTAAACACCAGCTTGCCGGCCGACCTGTGGCACCAGTAGAAATCGCCCGAGACTATATCCTTGGGAGCGTAGAACACGAAATAATCTGAGAGCAGGTGGCTCTGCTCGTCGAAAGTGCGCAGCAGCGCCTTCTGTATCTTGCCCGCGTATGTAAGCGAGTCGGTAATGTCGCGGTTTTTGTCGCTGATGATCCTGAGGTTGCGCGAAATCTCGTCGTTCTTGCTCTCTATGACGGCATTCTTGTGGACAATCTCGTCATTTTTGGCCTGAAGCGCCCTGTTGGACCTCCTTTTCTGCACGAAGGCCAGCACAGCGGCCAGGAACATCAGCAGCACGCAGCCCACACCCCAGGCCAGCATTATCCGGCGGTCTTTCTCGATCTGATGCCACTGAGCCTCTATCTGGAGTTCCTGCTCGGTGTTCTTGAGCTTAAGCTGCTCGTTCTCAAGCCTCTGGGCAAGAAGCTGGCGCGACTGCTCAAGAATCTCGTTCTGGAGCCTCACCTCGTTGATGGTGGAATCCTGCTGCTCTATCAGCTGGCTCTGCTCCTCGTTGACATCGGTAAGCCGGGCATTCTCGTCCTTGAACTTCTTGGTCTCGGTCTGGAAATACTGGTTCATGTACTCGTAGGCGCTCTTGTAGTCCTTGGCGGCCACCGACACATCGCACAAGACCTTGGTGAGCCTGTTCATGAGCTCCTTGTCGCCCAGCTTGCGTGCCAGGCTCCAGGCCTCGTCATAGTATTTCTTGGCCTTCTTGTTGTTGCCGGTCTTGGAATAGCAGAAGCCCAGCTTGTAGCATGTCTGCGACCTTGGCACGGCCTTCAGGAGACGCTTCTCGATCTGATACTCGGCCTCCAGCGGCGAGAGCGCGAACTTGTAGTACTTGTTGGCATAATAATAATCGCCCACCACGCCGTTGAGCTCGGCCGCCACCATGTCCAGCTTGGCCTTGGTGGCCGGTTTCACAGCAGGGAGGGCATAGGTCACGCATTTGGAATCGTTGATGGCCCTGTAGTATTTGGCCACAGCAAGGGCCGCCTCAGCCTTGTCCTTGTCGGTCTTGGCCTGCTTCAGGTTCTGCATCAGGGTGCTGATATCGCCGTTGCCAGCATGCGCCACATTGGATGGAAGCATCAGGAGCGAGAGAATCAGACTTATATATAAATACTTGATAATAGACATTGTGCAATTAATAATATACTTAATGATAAAACCAAAGGCTGTCAATCGGAAGATTAAGCAAAAACTATCCCAAAACAAGCATCAGCACGAAAAAAAACAACAAAAAAAACAGCTCCAAAATTTTTTATCCTGCGGAAAAAACGGTATATTTGGAAAACAAAACTGGCACACATTATATAATAGTGCAAATGGGCAAGACACTCGATATAGAATACCGCGTAATGTACCACGACGCCGACACCACTGGCAGGCTGTCGGTGCCGGCGCTCGGCAACTATGTGCTGGACGCCGCGGGCATGCACGCCACAGAGCTGGGCATATCCATGGAGCAGCTCTCCGCCCAGGGGATGACCTGGGTGATGTCGGGCATCAGGATGAAGATACACCAGATGCCCAGGATAAACAGCACAGTAACAATAAGCACCCAGATAAGCGGATACTCCAGGATAAGCAGCAAGAGGGATTTCATAGCCAGGTGCGGCGGGCAAACCGTGGCCGAGATCTCGTCGGAATGGCTGATAATAAACCTGAGGACGCGCAGGCCCGTGTTCCTGACAGAGGTGTTTCCCGGAATAGAGAGCCTTGTAAGCCCCGACACCGGCATAGAGAAATACACCCACATACGCATATCGCCAGAAGCGGAAACATCAGAAACAAAAAAAATCGCCATAGAATATTCAGACATAGACATAAACTCGCATCTATACAGCATACGCTACATAGCCATGGCGCTCGACTGCATGAATCCTAACCTGATAAGGGAAGGACGCATAAGGACCATAGACGCCAACTTTGTGCAGGAGGTGATGCCCGGCGACACAGTGGAGATGCGGTGGCACACCACGCAGGACACCACCCTGCTGGAGATGACCGGCAGCGGCAAGGTGAGATTCAGGGCTATGATAGGAACGCAGCAAAACAATATGACAATTTGACAGAAAAACAAGCTCGGCTTGATTTTTGCATCAAGAAACAATACAAAAACTAATTAATACTAATTTCAGATAACAAATTAGACAACAATTATGGACAAAGTCTTAATGGAGTTTACCGAAAAGGTTAACTCTTCGATCTACAAGCACACTTTCGTAAAACTCATCCTTTCCAAGCGAGTGCTTGAGAACCAGGAGATGAACAAGATAGTGGTAAAGTACGTTGAGCTGAAGAACGAGCCAAACCTGCAGTTCGTATACAAGTACGACCGCCAGGACGTAACCAAGAACTTCACAGTGGAGGAAGGCATCAGGCAGCTTCAGTCTATGATAGGCAACAACTTCCTCGACAACTACCTCTACACCACCAAGGAGGACTGGGAGCTGAAATACAACAACAAGCGGGAGCCCAAGATATACAAGCAGAAACCTACCTTCAGCGAGGCAGCCGACGGCAGCCACGACGAGCAGAAGAAGCGCCTGCTCTCCACCAAGAACAACGCATACCTGAAATCGCTCGGCATCACCGACCAGAAGGGCGAGATAATCCCAAGCATGAGCGCCAAGTACAAGCAGGTGGAGAAGTTTGTGGAGATAATAGACTCGCTGTCGGGCAACCTGGAGGGATGCGACCCCGTAAAGATTGCCGACATGGGATGCGGAAAGGGCTACCTGACATTCGCCACTTACGACTACCTTACCAACGTGAAGGAGCTTAAGGTAGACATGAAGGGCGTGGAGACTCAGGAAAACCTCGTAAAGTTCTGCCAGAACACCGCACAGAAGGCTCAGTTTGGACGCCTGGAGTTTGTACAGAGCAACATCAGCGACTACAAGGCCGACAGCCTCGACATGCTGATAGCGCTCCACGCATGCGACACCGCCACCGACGACGCCCTCTACCTCGGCATCAACGCCAAGGCCAAGGTGATAGTAGTGGCCCCATGCTGCCACAAGCAGATACGCCAGCAGATGACTATAAAGGAGAGCAACGTGCTGGAGCCAGCATTGAAATACGGCATCCTCATGGAGCGTCAGGCCGAGATCCTCACCGACTCGCTGCGCGCCCTGATACTCAACAAATACGGATACAAGACCAAGATTTTCGAGTTTGTGGAGTATGACAACACAGCCAAAAACCTGATTATCACAGCAGAGCTTGGCGAGATGCCATCAGAGGAGCAGCAGAAGAAGATCCAGGCACAGATCGACGACATCAAAAACCGTTTCGGCATCAAGTACCACTACCTGGAGAAACTTATCGAGAACCCTGCCGACCAGAGCTGGAGAATACTCAACGCTCAGTGCGAGAAGTAATTAATAATTAAGAGCTTCCGTAATGGAACGGTGGCCCTTGTGGCCACTACTTGGGTAACCGCTGGCATCGCCTGCGGCAAACTCTGCACAGGAGGTAAATCAAAAAATCGGAAATCATAAATATCATTAAATTATGTTGGGATTCAAAGAGATAGTTGTTATTGCGCTGGTGATTTTGGTATTGTTTGGTGCCAAAAAGATTCCCGAGCTCATGAAAGGCATCGGCAAGGGAGTAAAGGGTTTCAAGGACGGACTCAACGGCAAGGACGACGAATCACAGGACAATAGCGACAACGACAAAACCGACAAAAAATAACATCCCGTAATGGCCGAAAACGATACAGGAACATTCTGGGATCACCTTAGCATATTGAGAACCAGCATCATCCGAAGCATCGGAGTGGTGCTGGCTTTCTCTATTATTGCCTTTTGCCTGAAGGAGACACTCTTCGAGGGCATCATATTCGCCCCTACGAGGGACGATTTTGCCACGTTCGGGCTGTTCAGGACTATAGGCCAGTGGATGGGCCTTGGCGACGGCGCCATCAGCATAGAGCCCATCAGGATAATAAACACCCAGATATCGGCCCAGATGTTCATCCACATGGACATGGCCTTCTGGATGGGCCTCATGATAAGCATTCCATACATATCCATAGAGCTGTGGCGGTTCGTAAGCCCGGCGCTCTACGCCCACGAGAAATCCTTTGCGTGGAAGGGCCTCCTCTTTGCCGGAATACTCTTCTACCTGGGCGTGCTTACGTCGTATTTCCTGATATTCCCGCTGTCGGTAAACTTCCTGTCGGGCTACCACGTATCAGGCTCCATCGACAACCTCATCGACCTCGACAGCTACACGGGCATGCTTGTGGCGCTCTGCCTGGGTCTGGGCGTGGTTTTCGAGCTGCCCGTGCTGGCCTTCCTGCTGGCCAAGATAGGCATCCTGAGCCACAGTTTCCTGAAAAGCCACCGCAAGCACTCATTTGTGGTAGTGCTGATACTTGCGGCCATAATCACCCCCACCACCGACGCCTTCACGATGCTTGTTACGGCCATGCCGCTGTATCTTGTATACGAGCTAAGCGTCTGGGTGGTAAAGAGGGCTGAGGCTTCCAAAATCTCTGATGCCGCCTCTACCGACATAGAATAGCCGGAATCTCCAATGCCGACCTCAGCTTATAATCTGCCATATCGAACACCGGATTGTCAT
Source organism: Bacteroidales bacterium (assembly GCA_045597465.1). Lineage (GTDB taxonomy): Bacteria > Bacteroidota > Bacteroidia > Bacteroidales > UBA3824 > UBA3824. Next base: position 92,765 of record JAZLKG010000006.1, read on the forward strand.
AATTTGACGATGCCGGTATGGCTATCACTGACATGTTGGCAGCCTTGGCGGCACGCACTCCGTTTCCACTGTCCTCTATTACGATGCAATCCTTGGGATCGGCCCCTGCCCTCTGGGCCGCATGGATGAAAACATCAGGAAAAGGCTTTCCACGCAGCTCGTCCTGCGATGAGTGCAGGATATCGAAGTATTCCCTGATGCCAAGCTTATCCACCACGGCGTTTATAAGCCTGTAGCAGGAAGCTGATGCCACCAGAATCTTGCAGCCCCTGCCCCTGAAGAATTCGAGAGCCTCAGGAATACCCGGCATCACGGCGCCACGCTCGGCAATGAGGGCCGCCACCTTGTCCTGAATGCGCTGAGTATACTCCATAACCGAATATCTGAGGTGCGGAAACATGGCCACCCATTTCTCCACCACGTGCTCGGCCTTCATGCCCTGAACATCAAGACACATATCGTCGGTAATATCCACACCCTCCTCGCGGAAGATGCCTTTCTCGGCAATGCGCCAAAACGGCTCGGAATCTATGAGAACGCCGTCCATATCGAATATCGCTGTAGTGTAGTTCATTGTTGATTTTTGATTTTCGATTTTCTGATTTGGAGCAAAGGTATAAAAGTTATTTGTGGTTTGCAATTTATTTCGGTATTTAAGAGATTAATATTATATTTGCGTATTAATACAAACATCTTACAACAATGCCAAACATGCCACTGGCCGAGCGAATGAGGCCAAAGAATCTGGATGAATACATAGGACAAAAGCACCTTGTGGGCGAGGGCGCCGTGCTCCGCAACATGATAGAGAGCGGGCGCATACAGAGCATAATACTCTGGGGCCCTCCCGGCGTGGGCAAAACCACACTCGCCAAGATAATATCGAAATCTGGCAACAGGGCCATGTATACACTTAGCGCCGTATCGAGCGGCGTAAAGGACGTGCGCGAGGTTTTGGAGAAGGCCCAGCACGCATCGTTTTTCAGCCAGCAGACACCGATACTCTTCATCGACGAGATCCACAGGTTCAACAAGAGTCAGCAAGACTCGCTGCTGGCCGCCGTGGAGCAGGGCATTGTTACCCTGATAGGCGCCACCACCGAAAACCCGTCGTTCGAGGTGATAGCCCCTCTCCTATCCAGATGCGAGGTATACGTGCTTCAGCCTCTGGAAAAACAGGACCTGGATGACCTCCTGAACCGCGCCCTGACACTGGACCCCGTACTAAAGGAAATGGACATAAAGGTGGAGGAGACAGGCGCGCTGTTCCGTCAGAGCGGAGGCGACGCCCGCAAGCTGCTGAACATCCTCGACATTATAATAAGCGCCGAAAACAGCGACCACATCGTGATAAACGACGAGAGCGTGGCCAAGAGGCTTCAGAAATCCACCGCCATGTACGACAAGAAGGGCGACATGCACTACGACATAATATCAGCCTTCATAAAATCGATACGCGGCAGCGACCCCAATGCGGCTGTTTACTGGCTGGCGAGGATGCTGGCCGGCGGCGAGGACCTCAAGTTCATAGCCCGGAGGCTGCTGATATCAGCAAGCGAGGACATAGGCCTGGCCAATCCAAACGCCATGCTGCTGGCCAACGCATGTTTCCAGGCCGTAAACACGATAGGATATCCGGAATCGAGGATAATACTAAGCGAGACCGTGATCTACCTTGCCAACTCGCCCAAGAGCAACTCGGCCTACAACGCCATAAACGAGGCCATGGCCACCGTAAACCAGACAGGCGACCTGCCAGTGCCAATAAACATCAGGAACGCCCCCACAAAACTCATGAAACAGCTGGGATACGGCGCCGAATACAAATACTCGCACGACTATCCGGGACATTTTGTGGAGCAGGAGTTCATGCCCGAGGAGATGAGCGGACACTCGTTTTACATACCGGGCAACAACCAGCAGGAAAACAAATTCAAGGACGTAATGCAGAACCGATGGGGCGACAAATACAAAACTGAGTAGCATCAGCCCGAAAAAAAATAAAAAAAAGTTAAAAAAAATTATGGAAAAAGGGTAATAAAATTATCAATAGAGTAGCAATAACAAAAACAATAAAAAATACCCCAAAATGAAAAAATTATTACTGATAATGGCGGTGATGATACTGAGCATGGCCGCCAAGGCACAGCAGCTCTACGAGCTGAAGTATTATGACCGCGACGACAAGGCCACCTACATTGGTCTGTTCTTCTTTACATCTGAGGAGGACTGCTACCTGAGATGCGTGGACGTGAAGCCCAACGAAGATGGCAACTACGAGATGTGGGAAAGCGACTACGAGAGCGGTTTCGGAGAAGACGAGGACGGAAGATACATATACTTCGTGCCCAAGCAGGCCACTTTGGACAACGGACTGGCTCTTCCATGGTTTACACAGGGCTACAACAGCAAGGGCGAGTTTGACGGCCCTGCATCGGTAGTTTTCCAGGACTGGAACGACGAGGTGATTCACAAGAACAATGTACGTGACTGTGAGTATTTTACCGAGGTGGACATCACCAAGAAAGACAGGGATTACTTCCTGGAATTCTTTGAGGAGGACGATGAAATGTTTCAGCGCATCATGGCCGCCAAAGACCGCCTCAACAACCAGGACAGAGAGCTTGATGGACAATACACCAACAGCAACAACAAGTATGAGGGCGACGTTACGATGCACTTCATAGTAGTGGCCGCCACCAACGACGAGAGCATCGGCGAGAGCGTCCAGACAGACCTGAAGCTGGTAAGAAAGGATTTCAGCATCATGGCCGACCAGCTCAACATCGGTTTTGACGAGCAGATTGTACAGGGATCTCAGTTCAACAAGCGCAACATCGAGAAAGTAATCGACAATGTGAACGTAAAGCCTAACGACCTGATTGTGTTCATCTATTCGGGCCACGGCTTCCGCTACGACGACGACCAGGACGCTTTTCCAAGAATGTATCTTGCACAGCATGGCGAGAATCCAACCGACGAGTATCAGCTGAGCACCACTGATGCATTCAAGAGACTTGCCAAGAAGAATGCAAGACTCACCCTGTTCCTCTCGGACTGCTGCAACTCTGAGGTAGGAGCCACAAGAATGGAGATGGAGTCGATGGCATTTGCAAGCCGCGCAGTAAACAACAACATCGATACCAAGAAACTGCGTCAGCTCTTTATCGACCAGGAGGGTACATTGCGCGCCACAGCCGCCAAGGCTGGCCAGTACGCACTCTGCGACAGATCGGGCGGATACTTGCTTACATCTTTCCTCAACAACATCAAGGCTCAGGTGAGCGCCATCAGCAAGGATGATCCTTCATGGAAGAGAATCATGGACAATGCCGAGCGTGCCGTAGCCAAGAAGACTTCGAACCAGATAGACGAGGCCGGCAATGAGACAGAGCCTCAGAGAGTGGTAAAGGCCGTAAATCTGAAATCCCTTTCTCCATCATCATCTTCTGACAACAACGGCGGCAGCGAGTCATACAAGGAAGACAACATGCGCGAGAGTGTTGAGGGTAGCCGCTACGACAAGGATGACGACTACGATTATGATGACGATTTCTATTATGACGATGACGACGATGATGATAGCTATGATGAAGGCAACATTTTGATGGGCGGACTTTTCTGCATAGGTTTGCCTATTATAATCGTACTGCTTCTCATTATCATTATCATAAAGCTGATGAAGAAAAAGAAGGAATAATAGATAAGTTTTCCCTTTTATAGATTTAACACCCATCTACAGTTTTTCGCTTGTAGATGGGCGTTTTTTTAGGAGAGAGTATTGTTGATCCAATACCGGTGATAAGTGTCGTATTGCTGACGCAGCAAATTGTTGTCCCCGGCGGATTCAAGGTCGGAGAGGCTGTCCACAAATACAAGATTCCGATATTTTTTAACAAGCGCTTTGGAAGGATTTTCCGAAACCAATATTGTGAATCTGCTGCAACTGAAAGGGACTGCAATAAGAATAGGAACATCAGGCTCGACCTTTACAGCAAAGGTATCAGTAATACCCAAAGGATTTTTGAACGAGGCCTTTACTACGGCATATTCGCCAGGACTCTCCAAATAAGTAACTACAGAAACCACATACCCTCCAGAATGCTCGAATTCCCTGCGCTCGCGGGTCTTGGACATAAAGATGCGAATAAGGGGGGACACTAAATAGAAAAGGAAGCCAATAAAAAGGGCAAGCGATTCCGACTTTTCAAACTCAAGGTCCCATAGCATTATAAAGATTGAAATTGCGATAAGGGTACAGATGGAAACTCTGTCGGTCCACGCACTGCCGACCAAGGCGATTATTAACAGCACAATAATGGGCCTTTCATATTGTTATGGACAAATTTCCAGAAAGAATTGTGGTGAAACAACTTCTGGTAACGGGCCCTGAGAGAGGGATCCTCGGGAACGGTAAGCAGATCGGGAGTCTCATAATCGCATACAATGCCATTGCGGAATTTTTCTATCAAGGCTGGTGTTATACGATTGTGGATTTTGGAATTTAACCTTGGATCGAAACCAAACTCATAAATAACATCGTCGCCAACCTTTAGGTCCTTGATAACAGGATCCGTGTCCTGATACCAGCTTGTCACACAATCGCCCTCTATGTTAATGTATTTGAGATAAACTCCAAAGATATCCTTACTATATCCCTCATAGTCTTTTATTTCAAGGGAAAAATCAACCACTTTGGCTGATATTAAATATTTGTTGTTGTTGGCGCTGCTCCCAAAAAATAGAAGGAACAAAGCCGGGATGATGCAAGCTAATGCAGGCAAAAACAGATATAGAGCCCCCATTACGAAACGATGATTGGCATAAATGTATATAAAAGCAATCAATTCGCCCAAAACCATTCAGAATGTTGTTTGCGGCGAAAAGAAAACCATTACAATAGTCAAAAGAGAATATCCAATTAATATTTTGGATAATAACGTGTATTTTTTCATAAATAAGTAGTAATTGATTTGATGAAGCAATATTATGGATTTTTAGAGAAATAAACAAGGATAATTTGATTTAATTTGAAATCTCATTCATTGTAGTTTCTGCTGCATTGAATGGGCAGATATCATTAAAAACCAAGGAGACAGATTGGCACCTATGGTTTTGGAAAGTGTTTAACGTGAGTTAGATGAATTAATTAACATGAGTTCGATGAAATAGAACAGAAAACAGAACTTTATTACTTTACTATTAAATCCTAATGGGTTGGAGTGCTAAGAAAACTACAAAAATAAGTTTTTGAAAGAAAACGCTTAACGCAAAAAACAAAACAAAGGAAAACCTTATTCGGATGTGGATTTCTAATGTTTTGCTTTTTTTGCTTTAAGCGTTTTTGGTGTTATGGCCATAACATTTTTTTCTTGCGACGAATACCTCAATTAATTCAGTTGATAAGAGACTAGGCGCGTTTTCTGTGAAATTTATTCGTCGAACTCTCGTAAATTAGACTCTCAGGAAAAGTAAAAGGATTACGGGCCGGAAGATGGCGGTGAATTACGGGCCGGAAGATGGCGTTCCGGTAACAATAGGAAAAGAAGGGGATAGAAGTATGATGGAGATATAAAAACAATAAAAAAAGCCTTCCGGAATTTCTTCTGAAAGGCTTTTGATTTAAAAAGAGGCGATTACCTACTCTCCCACATTGTATCGCAGTACCATCGGCGCAAGCGGGCTTAACTTCTCTGTTCGGGATGGGAAGAGGTGGAACCCCGCCGCTATAGTCACCT
>JAZLKG010000007.1:0-28705 GCA_045597465.1 Bacteroidales bacterium
AAGATGAAGATCACGAGCAATACGAAGATTGTGGTAAGCGATGTATTGATGGTACGTGAGAGTGTAGAGTTGATAGCATCGTTCATGTTCTGCTTCAGGTCGTTCTTTGGATGGAGTCCGATGAACTCACGAACACGGTCGAACACAACCACGGTATCGTTGATAGAATAACCCACGATTGTAAGGATGGCCGCAATGAACGACTGGTCGATCTCCATAGAGAAAGGCATGATAGAGCTGAAGAGCGAGAATATACCGAGTACGATAACAGTATCGTGGATCAAGGCTGCTGTGGCGCCAAGACCATACTGCCAGTTCTTGAATCGGATAAGGATGTAGAGGAACATTACTATCAGCGAGATGATGATAGACCATGTAGCCGAAACCTTGATATCGTCAGCGATGGTAGGACCTACCTTGCTTGACGACTGGAAACCGAAGTTCTCTACCGAGTCGTCCTCGGAAAGTACAGGAGTACCGTTGTTTATTACAAAACCCTGGAGGAACATATCCTTGGTGATGTTCTTGGTCTTGTAGAGGTCGATAAGGTTGTCGTAGAGCATAGTCTCTACCTCTGCGTCGATACCGTCGCTCTCGTCGTCGATGTGATACTTGGTGATAATCTTAACCTGATTGTCGGCACCGAAAGTCTTTACCTGAGGAGCAGAGCCGAAGCTTGCGGTAAGACGGTTCATAATGTCGCCAGTAACAACCTTGTCGTCGAACTTGACAACGTATGTACGTCCACCCACGAAATCAACACCCTGATCGAAGCCCTTTATGGCCATGGAAGCAATGCTGACAACCAGCAGAGCGCCAGATATGATATAGTAGGTCTTCTTCTTGTCGATAAAGTTGATAGCAGTGTTCTTGAGGAAGAACTCATTCCAGTTGCCCCAGAACTTGATATCCTTGTTCCTGTTGAGCATAGCCTCGAAGAACAGACGTGTAACGAAGATAGCTGTCACCAATGTGGTGATGATACCGATAACCAAAGTGGTAGCAAAGCCCTGGATAGGACCATGACCGAATATGTAGAGGATGATACCAGTCAAGAGAGTAGTGGTGTTACCATCGAGGATGGCAGAATATGAATTGCTGTAACCGTCCTGGATGGCGAGCTTGAGGCCCTTGCCATTGTGGAGCTCCTCTCGGATACGCTCGTAGATGATAACGTTGGCGTCCACAGCCATACCCATTGTAAGAACGATACCCGCAATACCAGGCAGTGTAAGCACCGCACCAAGCGAGGCAAGAACACCAAAGAGGAAGAACAGGTTGCAGATCAATGCGATGGCAGAAGCTATACCGGCTGTGCGGTAGTAGAAAATCATGTAGAGGATTACAATGAGGAATGCGCCAACAAACGACCACATACCCTGCGAGATTGTAGCCTGGCCAAGTGATGGTCCCACAACCTCCTCCTCGATAATCTTGGCAGGAGCAGGCAGCTTACCAGACTTGAGGATATTTGCCAAGTCCTTAGCCTCCTGAACGGTGAAGTTACCGGTAATCTGTGAATTACCGCCATTGATCTCGTTCTGAACGGTAGGATAAGAGTATACGTAATTGTCGAGGACGATGGCCACCTGGCGTCCGATGTTGTCCTTTGTGATGCGGGCCCAAGTTCTCGCGCCGTCACCATTCATAGTCATGGAAACCATGGCATTGCCACCCTTGCGCTCGTCGAATTCCTCGCGGGCATCAGTAACAGCGTCGCCAGTAAGAGGAGCTGCGCCATCGCGGCTTGTAACCTTGATAGCCACGAGCTCGAAATATTCCTGAGCTGCCGAAGCGGCAAGAGAAGGGTCATTGTTCAGATTGTCGGTAGGCTTTACACTCCAGTAGAACTTGAGGTCGCGTGGAAGCAAATCCTTAACCTGCTGAACAGCGAAATATCTGTTGATTGTGGCAGTATCCTTGCCACGGAAATAACCGACACAAGCACCACCGTATGAAGGCTTCATGATACCAAAGATAGGGCTGTAGTCCTCGTTGGAAACCACCTTAACAGAATCTGCGGCGACAGCATCACCGAGAAGCGACTCAGATGCTGTGGAATCAGCATCAGCCTTTACCTCCACGTCGGCAGCCTTGTTGTTCACGAAATCGTAGCCAGCCTCCTTGAGCATTCTCACCTTCTGGTCGGCAGCCTGGAGCTTTGCGACAATCTCGGAATAATTGTAGGTCTCCCAGAACTCGAGATTAGCAGTACCCTTGAGGAGGTTCTTTACACGCTCGGGATCCTTTACACCAGGAAGCTCTACAAGGATGCGGCCTGTCTGACCGGCAAGCTGCTGGATATTTGGCTGAGTAACACCAAAACGGTCGATACGAGTACGCAACACATTGAAAGAGTTGGCAATAGCAGCCTCGCTCTCAGAACGGAGCACCTTGAGCACGTCGTCGTTCGATGAGTTGAAGTTTACCTTTCCCTGCAGATTTGTGTTGTTGAAAATAGAAGAAAGTCTGCCCTGGGGAGCCACCTTCTCGAAAGCCTTTCCGAAAAGAGTGATGAAATCATCCTGGCTGTTCTTCTGATTCTCCTTGGCCTCCTTCATAGCGGCCAGGAAACTGGCGTCCTGACTGTTACTAGACAAAGCAGTAACAACATCTGCCACAGATATTTCCAAAATAACGTTCATACCACCCTTGAGGTCGAGACCAAAATTGAGCTCATTCTCAAGACATTCCTTGTAGGTGTAACCAAAAACAGGATACACTTTCTGTGTACTGATGGAGTCCAGATACTTGGCCTCCTTAGCAGGGTCTCCATTTGCCGCCTTCTGCGCATCGCTCTTTACCTTGGAAGTCACCAGAGAGAAACTCAAGTGAAACAAGCAGGCAAGCGCCAAAGCTATGGCCAGAAACCTGATTAATCCTTTGTTTGACATTGTTTATCGTTTATTTATATAATTTGCTTTTACTCGCCGAAAAGGTTATAATTTCAGCGAGTGCAAAGATATTACATTTTTTTAATATTAACAAAATTTTGACCTTAAGAAAAATAAAAAAATGCAACAAAACTACTTAATTTTTATCATATAAAGCTTAGGCCAGTTTTTGCCGGTTACATAGAGCGCATCCTTGGCCTCGTCGTATGCTATGCCGTTCAGCACATCGGTATGCTGGTCCCTGAGGTTGTCGGGCAATAGACCCGAAAGGTCTATGTAATTGATAACCTTGCCGGTACGGTAATCCACCTCGGCAATAATATCGCTCTGATATATATTCACAAGCAGATGTCCGTGATACATCTCGCTCTCATTAAGCAAGACCACGGGGCCGGCATTGTCATACACCTGAAGCTTCCTCACTGTAGAAAAACCACCTGGCTCCACCATGTAGAGATTGCAGGTGCCATCGGTAAGAGCCAGAGTATCAGCCGACACTGCCGTAAGGCCCCATCCCTCGGTGGGAAGGTAGAACTCCTGGAGACGGCCCAGAGTCTTCTTGTCATACAAAAAAGCCTTGTGGTTGCGCCATGTAAGCTGATAGAGCCTCTCTCCCACCATGGCCAGACCCTCGCCGAAATACTCGTCTTCCAGAGGCACACTCTGCATCACCTCGCCATTCGCGATAGACACCTTGCGCAAAGACGATTTACGCTGCAATCCAGTGCTCTCATAAAAATGGTCGCCCTCTATCACAAGACCCTGAGTATAGGCATCGCGGTCATGGTTGTAGGTCTTCAAAACCTTGTAGCCCAATGTCTTGGGTACAATATCAGAATATAGCTCCAATGTCTTGGATATATATTCGTCCTGCACCCCATCGGCCATCACTTTTACCGACACTGGAAGCAATCCGCAGCGCAAATACTTGGTATCCAACACATAAACACTGTCATTACCTTGCAGCGAGGCCACCACTTTGCCATCTATGCTTATATCAGCCCTTACATTCTGCAGCTGATGCGACTGTTCAGATATACGGCTGAGCAGCATGTCGAACTTGTCGCCACATTTGCCTGCAGATTCCGGATTCTGGTTAACAACCTGCAAATCAAAATTTTTCACAACAGTCTGAGGCTGCTGTGCAGGAGCGGCATTCTGTCCATTGGGGGCTGATGCTTCAGTCCCCTGCTGAGATCCCTGCGAATTGCAACCCACCAAAGCGGCGGCAATGGCCAGGGATGTAAAAATTTTCTTCATACCTATTATATATATGTTCTTATATTTATTCTGATGCAAAGTTAGAAAAAAATCAGTACATTAGCCTTATCCTGCCATCCTCTTTCACAAAGATATCCTGATGCTGCATTATCACGGCATACACCTGCCTGGAAGTTACAGGCTGGCCATCTTTCCTCACATGCAGGCGCCGTGCGTTGATTGCGGCAGCCAATTGGTCGGTAGTCATCCCGTGACCACCGCCGGCTATCAGATATACACAAGCTTCTTCTATCGACATTGCTTTATTTTTATAATTACGAAATCCGAACTACGAATGCGTTCCGAATGAGAGCCAATTCGGATTTCGTAATTCGTAATTATCAATACAGTTTCATATATTCATACTTATTTCCCACGATGCTGAGGTATTTCTCGAAATCGGTGCGGCTGATAACCACGGTTCCGCGGCAGTCGTTGGGATGGAACGAGAGGGATTCTGCATTCTGCAAATTCTCGTCCAGGAACAGGATCACATGATGCTCGGCATCGTTGATGAGACCGAATGGCGAGACGCTTCCGGGCTCCAGGCCGAGATAGCGCATCATCCTCTCTGGCGATGCGAACGACAGTCTTCCGCACGATGGCAGTCCCTGGGCGTTGAGCGCGGCCTTCAGCCTCTGCTCCAGGTCGTGGACATCGAGCTCGTGGTCGCAGTGGAAACATACGAGATAATGCTGGTCGCCCTTCTTGTTGCGGAAAAAGAGATTCTTGCAGTGGACGGATCCGTCGTCCTTCCACCAGCGCTTGGCCTCCTCGATGGTCTTCCCCTCGGGATGTGTGTAGTTCGAGAAAGGGATATCGTGCTCCCTAAGATATGATAGAACGGTTTCCTCGCGAGTCATTTTTGATTTTTGATTTTCTGATTATACCGCAAAGATAATGTATTTCTGACAATCGGGCAAAAATTATTTTGTAAGCATTTTCCTTGACTCCACCTCCTCGAGCACCTGCATCTGCTGAATTGCTATTTTTGCCGAGCTTCTCAAGGCGGTCATGCTGGGGAATGCCTTCGTTGTTCAAATTTCAAGGGGGTCGAATTCGACCCCTTTGAAATTGTGGTTGTTCAGTTTCTCCCAAAGGCCGAGATACTCAACTGTATTCTTGCTCCTCATCCAATTCTTCACCACGTCCTTGGGTTCGGATTGATTCTTGATTTTCGCAATATCAGTAATGCAAATATAATCAAGTCCATTGGATTTCAAGGTCTTGATAGCGGTATCTTTCACTATTATCTTGACCATAACTACTTATTTTTTTTATATTTTTCCAATACCGCAAAGATAATGTATTTCCAACAATCCCCAAAAAAATTCCCCGTCAAACGTTATGTCTGACGGGGAATTTATGATATTAACTAATGGAAACAGCGCGAATCCGCTTAATCTACGTTATCCGCGTTCCATAATTTCAAGTGGCTTAACCACCGAAGTTGTCGAAGCGGATGCTCTCATCCTCTACACCGAGAGAGTGGAGAAGGTCGAGAACTGTCTTGGCCATCATAGGAGGTCCGCAGAGGTAGTACTCGCAGTCCTCTGGAGCCTCGTGAGCCTTCAGGTAGGTGTCACCCATTACTGGAGCAACGAAGCCTGGAGTGTACTTCAAGCCGGCAGCATCAGCCTTTGGATCTGGACGGTCGAGGGCCAAGTGGAAGTGGAAGTTAGGAAAGTCCTTCTCGAGCTGGAGGAAGTCGTCGAGGAATGGAATCTCCTCCATGGCGCGTGCTCCGTAGAAGTAGTGCATTGGGCGCTGACGGTCCTCTGGATTGATGCCGTTGCCCTTGACCATGTGCATAATCTGAGCACGGAGAGGAGCCATACCGGCACCACCACCTACCCAGATCATCTCCTTGCCTGAGCCGTATACTGGACGGAACTCGCCGTAAGGACCCGACATGATAACCTTGTCGCCTGGCTTGAGTGAGAAGATGTAAGTTGAAGCAATACCACAAGGAACATCCATAAAACCAGGACCCTGATCCTTTGGCTTGAAAGGAGGAGTAGCGATACGTACATTCAAAGTGATGATGTCGCCCTCGTCTGGGTAGTTGGCCATAGAGTAGGCACGGATGGTCTCAACCTCGTTTTTCTGCTTGAGGCCGAAGAGACCGAACTTCTCCCAAGCTGGGAGATATACATCGCCGATGAGCTCCTTGTCGAAGTCCTTGTTGTAATCGATGTCGTATTTTGGAATACGGATCTGAGCGTAAGAGCCTGGCTCGAAGTTCATGTGCTCGCCGGCTGGGAGAGCCACCTTGTACTCCTTGATGAATGTAGCCACGTTCTTGTTGCCGATAACGGTGCATTCCCACTCCTTAACGCCGAGAACGCTCTCATCCATCTTCATCTCCATATCACCCTTCACCTTGGCCTGACAGCCGAGTCTCCAGTGATCCTTGATCTGCTTTCTGGTGAAGTGAGGAACCTCGGAAGGGAGGATATCACCGCCACCATTGATAATCTGGCACTTGCACTGACCGCAAGAACCCTTTCCACCACAAGCCGATGGCAAGTGGATTTTCTCGTTGGCCAGGGTGCTGAGAACGCTGTTGCCCTGCTCAACCTCTACAACCTTGTCGCCGTTGATGGTGATTTTCACCTTGCCCGATGGCATCAGCTTAGCCTTTGCGAAAAGCAAGAGAGCTACAAGCACCAATACCACTACGAAGAAGATACCTACCGCAGGGCCCAAAGTTGCAACCATATCTGCTAATAAAATCATTTTGCTGATATTTTAATAAGTTTAACTTCTGTTATTAAAGCTTGATACCCATAAAGGACATGAAAGCGATAGCCATAAGACCGCAGACGATGAACGCGATACCTACGCCCTTGAGAGGAGCAGGTACATTAGAGTAAGAAATCTTCTCACGGATGGCGGCCATCAATACGATAGCGATAAACCAGCCAATACCGGCGCCCAAAGCGTAAACTGTAGCTTGTCCAATGTTAGGGAACTCCTTCTGCTGCATGAAGAGCGATGCACCCATGATAGCACAGTTAACGGCGATCAATGGAAGGAAGATACCCAGCTGACCATAAAGAGCGGGAGCGAATTTCTCCACAATCATCTCCACAAGCTGTACGATGGCCGCGATAACGGCAATGAACATGATGAAAGAGAGGAATGAGAGGTCGACATCCTTGAAACCATCGCCAAGCCATGCCAATGCACCTTGCTTAAGAATGCAATTCTCGAGCAAGTAGTTTACAGGTACTGTAACGAGCAATACGAAAATAACTGCCGCACCCAGTCCCACAGAAGTTTTTACAGTCTTGGAGACAGCAAGATAAGAACACATTCCGAGGAATGATGCAAAAATCATGTTGTCGATGAAAATAGACTTTATAAATATTGATAAAGCTTCCATTTTTTCTTAACGATTTACTAAGTTCAACAATTATTTTTCCTGCAACTCGGCAAACTTAGCTCTCTGAATCCAGATAACGACACCGATAAGGATCAATGCCATAGGAGGATTGAGCATGAAACCGCAGTTGGCATAGCCGTGATCGTAACACCACTGTGGGATAACCTGGCAGCCGAAGAGCTGGCCGGTACCGAAGAGCTCACGAACAAAAGCAACCAAAACGAGGATTACACCATAACCGAGACCATTGCCGATACCGTCGAGCAGAGCAGGGAAAGGCTTGTTGCCGAGGGCGAAAGCCTCCAAGCGGCCCATTACGATACAGTTGGTGATGATAAGACCGATATATACCGACAATGCCTTGTCGAGCTCATACATGAAGGCCTTGAGCACCTGGTCAACCAGGATTACGAGCGAAGCAACCACCATCAGCTGCACGATAATACGGATACGTGATGGAATGGTGTTTCTGATAAGAGAGATAATAAGGTTAGCAAGAGCTGTAACCACGGTAACAGAGATAGCCATTACGATGGCAGGTTCCAATTTTACCGTTACAGCGAGGGCTGAACAGATACCGAGCACCTGAACGGTGATAGGGTTCTGGAGGTTCAGCGGATTTTTCAACAGTTCAGAATTATTTGTCTGTGCCATGATGATTATTCGTTAACGTTAGTAGATTCTTCAGCAACAGGACTCTCCTGGATAGGAGCCTGCTCGATGGCAGGAGTCTGGCCAAGAGTGTTCTTGAAGTTCTCGTAGAACTTGATGCTGTTGTTTACCATAGCCTCCACACCGTTTGATGTCATGGTAGAACCAGTGATGGCATCAACACCGTGCTTAGGATCCAATGTAGCGGCATTGCTCTTGTAGATCTTAACGCCCTTGAACTCGCCGTTCTCCGACATTACCTTGCCTACAAACTGAGCCTGCCATGTAGGATTTGTCATTTCAGCACCAAGACCAGGTGTCTCGCCCTTGTGGTCGAAAACTACACCGGAGATAGTATTGAAATCGCTCTTGAGAGCAGCGAAACCCCAGATCTTGTCCCAGAGACCGTTGCCAGACAATGGAACCACGAAGAGGTTTTCGCCATCCTTGTTTACCTTGAAGACAGCCTTGTCGGCCTTGAAGGCAGCAGCCTTGTCCTCAGATGCAATATTGCCCATCTCGTCGAGGGCGTAGCCACCGATTACATACTTTTCGAAATCGGCAGCAATGTCTGTTGACTCGATACCGGCAGCCTTGAGGATGTTTCCGCGTTTCTCGTTTTCCTCGTTGGCTACCTGACGGTCTTTGAGACCAACAGAAACCAATGTGAGCGCAGCAGCCACTACTACTACCATTATAGCAGAATAGACTACTGTGTATACATTACTTTGAGTATTCATCTTATTTCTTTTTTAATGGTATTAATAATTATTTGACTTTAGCGCGGTTGAGACGACGCTTAACATTAGCACGGATTACGCAGTGGTCGATGAGAGGAGCGCAAACGTTCATGAGAAGGATTGCGAGCATCACACCCTCTGGGAATGCTGGGTTAACAACACGGACAAGGATAGCAACCACGCCGATGAGGAAACCATATACCCACTTGCCGCACTCTGTCTGGGCAGCTGTTACAGGGTCGGTAGCCATGAAAACGATACCGAATGCGAAACCGCCGAGGATGAGGTGCGACCAGAAAGGAATCTGGGTGTAGGCAGCCTCACCGAATACGTTGAGCAGGATACCCATGAGACATACACCGGCAACACCTGAGAGCATAATCTTCCAAGAAGCGATGCCTGTCCAGATAAGGATAACAGCACCGATGAGGATAGCCAATGTAGAAGTCTCACCAACTGAACCAGGGATGAAACCGAGGAACATATCCATTACAGAATATGTAGTAGAGCCATCGTGAGCGAGCTGACCGAGAGGAGTAGCGCCAGAGAAACCGTCAACTACCTTCTCAGCATCGCCGAGACCAGCCACCCAAACTACGTCGCCAGACATCTTGCCAGGATAAGCGAAGAAGAGGAACGCACGGGCGAGGAGCGCTGGGTTTACGATATTCATACCTGTACCGCCGAATACCTCTTTGCCGATAAGCACTGCGAACATTGTGGCAATACCTACCATCCAGCATGGAGTATCAACAGGGCAGATCATAGGGATAAGGAGACCGGTGGCGAGGAAACCCTCGTTTACCTGCTCCTTGCGGATCTGGGCAAACATGAACTCGAGGAACAGACCGCAAACGTAGCTGGCGATGATGTTAGGCAGCATGGCTACAAGTCCGTAGAAGAATTTGCCGAAGAGGCCAGCCTCCTCACCAGTCATCTGGTAGTGGAAATGGCCTACGTTCCACATACCGAAAAACAATGCTGGCATGAGAGCGATGAGCACCACTGTGATGGTACGCTTCAGGTCAACGGCATCGCGGATGTGGGCACCCTTGGCTGGAGTCTGCTCGTTTGGTACAAACAAGAAAGACTCAAACGCCTCGAAAGTGGATTTGAGTTTGGAGCACTTGCCGCCCTCCTCAAAATTAGGCTTTATTTTGTCTAAATACTTTCTTAAAGATTCCATTTTCTAAAATGAATTAGTCAATTAAAAATTACATTGTCTCCTGAACCATGAAGTCAAGACCCTTGCGGATGATGGCCTGGATGTCGGTCTTGGAGGTATCGGCGAACTCGCAGAGAGCGAAGTCCTCCTCAGCCACCTCGTAGATACCGAGTTCCTCCATGAGCTCCAGGTTCTGGGCCAGGATAGCCTTTATGAGCTGAAGTGGGAGGATGTCCATTGGAACAAGATTCTCAAAAGTGCCGGTTACCACGTATGCGCGCTTCTCGCCGTGCATGTGGGTATCGAGGTTGTATTTCTTGCTTGGAGAAAGCCAAGAGAAGAATGTGCGGGTGAAAGAGTACTTCTTCAAACCTGGGAGAGCCCAGCCGAAGAAATCGTAGTAGTTGCCCTCTGGGATAATGGTGATGCCATTGTCGTAGAAACCGAGGTAGCCGTTCTCATCGAGCTTGGTGCCCGAGAGCACGTTGCCGCTGATGATGCGGGCATCGGCAGAATCGTACTTGCCAGCCACGAGGTCTGATACCTTGGCATTGGCAACTGTAGATACGTAGGCAGGAGACTTCACCTTGCTTCCGGCAATCACGATGGTCTTCTTGGCGTCGTAGATACCATTCTTGGCAAGACGGCCAATCATTGCAACGTCCTGAGGATTTACCACGATCACCATCTCGCCCTTGTTTACCGGGCAAACGTGAGAGATCTGCACACCGGCGTTTCCGGCAGGGTGAGGACCCTCGAAACCGTTGAGTGTGGCGTTCTTCACTACAGAGAAGATGTTGCCGCTTACCTTGGCATCGAAGCCAACAAATACTGGAGCCAACTTTGCGAGCAGGTCTACACCAGCCTGGAAGTCAGCCATCTGATCCTTCATTACAAACTGATAGTCAGCTGCAAGAGGAGCAGAATCGAATGTGGAGATGTAAACGGCCTTGGCATCCTGCTTAGGATTGGCAATGATGTTGAAAGGACGCTGACGGAGGTAAGCCCACGCGCCGCTCTTCATAAGGAGGGCCTTAACGGCGTCCTTGCTGGAGGCGTTGGTGTCGAACTTCTCGTACTCGATGGTAGAATCAGCCTTTACGATAACGTCGGTGATTCTTCTGCGCTCGGCACGGCGAACCTCTGTAACCTCGCCGCTCACAGGAGAGCAGAAACAGATCTCAGGATTGTTCTTGTCGGTGAACAGCACTGAGCCGGCTTTTACCTTGTCGCCCACCTTTACCTCCAAGTGCGGTTTGAAGCACGCGAAGTCGGATGGCTTGAGCGAAATCTCTGTAGGCTTAATGGTCTGAGCCACAGCCTTCTGAGCCTCACCTTCAAGGTTGATATCCAAGCCTTGTTTTAGTTTTATGACTTTTGACATAATCAATATATAAGTTTGTTGATTTTCTTGAACTGCAAAATTAGCAATTTTTTTTGATATTTGCTATCTGAAAAACACATAATTCCGCTCTGCAAAATTAATTTTTTATTAAGAATTTTTAGCATTTTTTGCTGAAATTTTTCACAAAAAAAAACACGCGGCAATTTCCGGTGATATTACGGATATTGCCGCGTGAATGCTATATCAGGGAAAACATGGAATACGCATGCATCAGCCTACACACTCTATTCCGCTTACTCCCAACCGGTAAAACGGTGGCCCTGTATCTGTACGGTTCCCTCCAATTCAAATTCGTCGCTGTGGGGGAAAGTTACATCGAAACAGATGCTGTCGACTGTAATAGGGCCTGCCTCGAGCACGGGCGGCCATACCTTTACGGCGTTCTTGTAGATGCAGCCGTTGGTCACAACCTCGCCTCCGAAAGTGAGGTCCTTGATGCTGGCCTCGCAGAGCTGGCTGTGCTTGAAGAAAAGATCGAAATAACCCGAAGTCTCATCCACCCATATATGGTTGTCGTTGGATGCTGTGTTGTAGGTCATTACAGAAACCTCGTCGTCTATTAGATTGCCGTCCTGATACATGCAGCAAACCCACTCGCCGCAAAGGCTGGCGGTCTCTGGAGCCCAGAGGTCGGGCTTGTTGTCGCATGAGGAGAATACTGATGCCGCCGCGATGAGGGTTGCGGCCATATATAATGCTGTCCTTTTCATTGCTTATACAAATTTAAATTTATTATTCGCAGAGTGGCTCAAAAACGTATTTGTCGTAAGGCACGGTAAAATGGAACTTGCCATCCTTGACATTGATCTTGCCGCTTACGCCCTTGATGGCATCACCCCAGGCAGCCACCTCGCCGCCCGTGTATCCAGTTATCTCGGCCCAACCGTCGGCATCAGGCTCCGATATCTCTATAACGCCTGATGCGGCATACATTGGGCCATATCCGGCGCCGTACAGATAGTAGCCACCCAGCAAATCCTCACATTTAATATGAGTGTCATCCAGTTTCTCAAAATAAACGAACAATCCTCTCAGCTTGATAGAGCCATCACGCTTGACATTTACCTTGCAAAACCACTTTGTCTGGAAAGTGGGATCGGTAACATAGATATCCCTTGTTGCGGAAACCGAATATCCGTCCTCATTTACCATTGTATAGGTAATCTGGTACAAATCAGGCTCGCTGGTATCCACAGAGCCGTCCACAGAAAAATCTGTACGGGGAACACCGTCCAGCTCCACATCGGCACCGGCGTCGGTGTAGGAATCGCCCAAATTGAGTACCACAACCTCATCGCCCTTCAGCTCCACGGTAGGCAGCAGGGTAACAAACGAGTTGTCCTCGCTCTCCTTGTCGCAGCCTGAGAATGCCAACACAGCGGCCAAGGCCATTACTGATAATATCTTTCTCATATCGAAATACCTTATTAATGATTACACTATATTTACTTCTGCCAGAAAAGCTTCTTTGTCATATCCGAAGGACGCGCTGGGGCATTGCTGTTGAGGCCCTGCACGTATGCCATAGGTATGAGTATAGACTTGGGACGGCGGTCTCCTGTCACTGTGCCGCATACGGGCTTAGACATTTTTCCGGCTGGGAACAATTCCTTCAGCTGGTCGGGATCCGATATCTCTGATACTTCAGGATATCCTGTGCGGTTGATCTCGAAGAAGGCCTCGGCATGCTGAGTCATCAGGAACGAAGCCCATCTCTGAAGACATATATTCTTGAAGTTCTCCTCCTTGGTCTCCTGCCACTTGGCGTATCCGTCGGTTACGGCAGACTCCTTACCCTCCAGATTCCAATACTCGAAGCTGGCGGCTACGGCCTTCTCGTAATATTCCTTGGCCTGGGCATCCTTGCCGGCCAGCAGGTATACCTCGGCTATGTCGAAATACACCTCCCATACAGATACCAGCGGGATATTCTTCTCCAATCCCGAGAGGTTTACCTTGCTGCAACTCTCAGATATGTCGTATCCGCCCTGTACCTTGCCCACTATGGCGCCGCTTTTCTTGGTGAACACAACGCCAAGACGCGGATCACTGTTCATGTAGGATACTATTGAGAGGCTGGCCTCCACATTCTTGGTGAAGTAGCTTCCGTTCTCGTACTCATCGGCCGGATACTGCTTTCCAACCTTGGCGCTCCATACCTCGCTTCCAATCTGGGCATTGTCAGATATGAACTTATTATCTTCCACAAAAGCCAGCAGCTCGTCATTGTTGTAGGAAGCGGTGTTGGAGAGTCGGTGCATAAGCTTCAGCTTCAACGAGTTGGCCAGCAGCGACCACTTGCTGATATTGCCGCCGTAGATGAAATCGAGTTCAGACTTAATCTCGGTTGAATAGTAATCGTCGGCGAAATTGCCTATTACCGCGTCTATCCTCTTTATGAGGTCGGCGTATATATCCTCCGGCTTGTCGAACTTTGGCTCCATGATTTCGGGATTGAGGGCCTCGGTATATGGCACGCTGCCCCATGTGTCCACAATGTTTTGCCAACAGTATATGGATATCACCTCGGCAATCATTGAGTATGGAGAGTTGGGCTCCAGTCCCGCCTTGATGGCCTTGGCCTCGCCCAGCACCGACACCATGTAGTTGCGGTATGTCAAGGCGAAATCCTCGTTCTCGAACCTCTCTGTAGACTTGAACTGGCTGGCGCCGTATGCCTGGGCAAAATACTGATTGTAAACGCCGCAGTAGAAAAGATAGTCCCATGCCATGCCATAGTATCCGGCAGCCACCTCTATTCCGGGCAGCATCTGCTCCACAGGCACCTCCAAAGGATAGTTCGGGTTTGTGTTTACATCCAGCCAGTTGCTGCAGCCAGTTGTGAGGGAGGCAGCAGCAATAGCCGACGCATATATCATTGTCTTTAGTCTCATATTCTCTATCAGCTATTAAAATATTAGAATTTAACAGAAATACCAAAGGTGAAAACCTTGTTGGTAGGGTTGGTGCATATCTCGCCAAACTTTCCCTCGATGCCTGTGCCGTACGACGAGCTCTCGGGATCGAGGTATCCGTTCTCCTTTGGCAGCCATAGCAGAATGTTGCCGGCGTTCAGGGAGAATCTCACGTCCTGGAGGCAGAGCTTGCCAGCCACGCTCCTGGGCAGCGAGTATGTGAAAGAGGCGTTGCGCAGCTTCAGGTAAGAACGGTCGATTACAAAACCGTCAGAACAGTTGAGGCCGCCATCGCTGTAGAAAGAGGGAAGGTCACCCTGCTGGCCGTTGTAGTAGCAGAGAGGGGCTGATGTGTTCTCCACGAAGTAAGATGTGGATCCATCAGGCATCTGCACCTCAAAAGCGTCCTTGGTATCCTTGTCGGCCACCAAAACAGAGTTGGGGATGATGAAAGGATTGCGGTCATTGAGCATGGTCTCGTATCCCGAGCCGGTCCAGCCCATGTTCTCCTTGGTAAAGGTGAATATGTATCCGCCGTAGTGGAGATCGAATGTAGCCTCCAGGCCAAAGTTCTTGTAGTTCCAGGCTGTGGTGATGCCGGCGCGGAATTTCTCGTTGATATCCTTGCCGATATATTCCATGTCGCTGGCCACAGGGCAGCCCTTGGTATTAACCACTACATACGAATTGCCGCCGTTTTCGACTGTAAGGGCCCTGTCGGTCTTGTACTGGCCCACAGCCATGCCCTTCACAGCGTATATGGCAGCTGTCGAGAAACCTGACAGGCGTATCTCGTCGAGCATCAGCTTCTCCACGCGGTTCTTGTTTTGCGCAAAGTTGGCGGATATCTTCCAGCCGAAGTCCCTGGTCTTTACAGGATATCCGAAGGCTGTAAGCTCGTAGCCCTGGTTGCGGATATCGCCGATATTGGAGAACACCTCGGTATATGATGTGGATACATCAAGCGAAAGCTTGTTGATGAGGTTTTTGGTCAACTTGTTGTAGTATGCGGCATCCAATCCGAAGCGTCCGTCATAGAATATCAGCTCGGCACCCAGCTCAAACTCGTTGGTGCGCTCGGGCTTCAGGTCAGGATTGCCCTTCTGATTGCTCACCGACCATGATGTAACTCCGTTGGCTGGGAAAGCGAAGTCGTTTACATTGGGATAGCCGGGATTCACGATATGTGTTGTGGCATAGAAATCGTACACCTTGTAGGCCTCGGCATCCTTGCCGGTCCATCCGTAGGCGGCGCGCAGCTTACCGAATGTAAGAGGTCCAAGGCGTCCCTCGTTGCCAAGCTCGGTGAATATCCATGAAAGCGTGATGCCCGGATATGCGTACGAGTTGCTGTTGACAGGCAGGGTTGACGACCAGTCGTTGCGGGCAGAGGCTGTAAGGTATACCATGCGCTTGTAGTCGAAGTCCACATTGGCGAATACGGCCATGCGGCGTATCTTGCTGGTGAACTCCTCGGAGTCGGGGTCGGAGGTGGAGTTGGTGAGGTTGTAGAATCCGGGCAACACAAGGCTCTTGATCTCAGACTTCAGGTAGTTCCAAGACGACTCCATTGCAGAGAATCCCGCAATGGCGCTCATGCCGAAGTTCTGACCGAAATTCTTGGTATATGTGAGGAATGCGTCGTTGTTGATCTCGTATTCGGTGGATTTCTCCTGGCTGTAGTAGCCCGAATCGTCTATCAGCTTGCCATTAGCCTCAGCCTGGATGGAGCCGGGGGTAAACTCCATAATGTTTCTCATAGCCTCGGTCTTGGTGTTCTCCACATCACCGCCGAAACGGTATGTGAGCTTCAGGTCGTTGAGAATCTGGTAATCGAACTGGAACTTGCCGAAAAACTTGTTTCTGCGGAGCTCTGCCCTCATGTTCTGCACACACCAGTATGGATTCTGGCCGTATGGGGTAAAGAAGTTGTCGTTGTTGTTGAATGGGTTGTCGAGATCCTTCAGGTCCACGAGGGAGATGTGGAGCGGAGCGTTGAAAATGTTGTTGCCCAGAGAGCGGCTCTGTCCCGAAGGCACCTGGGACACCTTCTCGGTAGCCATATTGAAAGAAGAAGAGAATGTAAGCTTTTCCCACTTGTGGCTGGCCCTTGTGGCCAGGGTGGTACGGTTGTAGGTATCGTAGTCGAGAGGGATAACGCCATTCTCGTGGTCGTTGCTGAGCGATACATAGTAGTTGGTGCTGGCATTGCCGCCGCTGGCCGAAACGGTATGGCTGTTTGCCACACCGGTCTCATAGAAGTCGCGGAGTCTCGAAGGCAGGAACTGGTAGTTGGCCACCTGCTGCCTGTTGTCTACCACGTAGCCCCAGCGCTGAGGCATTCCGGTATATGCCGGGCCCCAGTTTCCGTTTTCCTCGGTGGAGAAAATGTTGTACCATCCCTCGCCATACTTCTCCTGCACACGTGGCAGCATGCCCACGCGCTGGAGAGAGAGAGTTCCGTCGTATGATATGTTCATCTTGCCGTTGGTGTTCTGACCGCTCTTGGTGGTTATAAGGATTACACCATTGGCCGCGCGCGATCCGTAGAGGGCAGTTGCGGCAGCGCCCTTCAGCACTGTCATGGCCTCTATGTCGCTCGGATTTACCGCATTGAGACCGGTACCCATGTCGGTGGCGTAGTCGAGCTGGTTGCCGGTGGTTGTAAGCCTGTTGATCAAAGGCACACCATCCACAATATACAGAGGCTGATTCTGCGACAGTGAAGCTGCACCTCGTATCATCACGTTCTGCGACGATCCGGGACCGGCGTTGCCTATAATCTCCACGCCAGCCACCTTGCCAGAGAGCGCCGCCATGGGGTTTGCAGTCTTGGAGGAGGCAAGTTCCTCGCCCGAAACCTGGAGCGCTGCGTATCCGATTGCCTTGCGGTCCTTGCTGATGCCCAGGGCTGTCACTATCACCTCGTCCATAGACACATCGGCATCCGAGAGCACCACGTCGATCCTGCTGCGGCCATCGATAGCCACAACCACGGTCTCCAGTCCTATGTATGAGAATTGGATGGAATCGTTGGCATTGGATTGAGGCAAATTGAGCATATAAGAGCCATCTACACCGGAGATTGTTCCCAGGGTGGTACCCTTTACGGCTACAGTGGCTCCTATTACCGGCTGGCCGTCATCTCCAGTTACCTTTCCTGTTATGGTATTCTGCGCCAGCACATTGCTGATGCCCAGAATCAAGAACAGAAGAAATGTAATCAGTTTTCTTTTATTCATAATATATATTATTTGTAAATACTTGTATGATTATATTATTATGCGCAAAAGTAATTAATAAATGTTAAATTACAATTAAGGAAACAAAAAAATATTTAACAATACTAAAAATACGTAAACGGAAAAAGGATGCAGACCGCGCCGCAAAAATGCGCAATCTGCATCCCTCCAAATATTAATGGCCTTATCAGGGCCGTATGCTATACAAGGCCTGCGAAACCCATGAACGCCATGGCCAGTATTGCGGCGGTGATGAAGGCTATAGGCACGCCCTTCATGCCCTCGGGTATTTCGGAGAGCTCCATCTGCTCCCTGATGCCCGCGAATATCACAAGCGCCAGTCCATAGCCAAGAGCGTTGGCCAGGGCATATACGGCAGCCTCAGCAGGACCGTAAGTGGCCTTGCCAGCCACCTCGATGGCCACGCCAAGTACTGTACAGTTGGTAGTGATGAGTGGCAGGAAGATTCCGAGGCTCTGATAGAGCGCGGGGCTCACTTTCTTGAGCACTATCTCCACCATCTGCACCAGCGATGCGATTACGAGGATGAAGGCTATGGTCTGCATGAAATCAATGCCCATGCTCACCAGCAGCTTCTGTATGTAGAATGTAACCAGGGTGGCTATCACCATTACGAAGGCCACAGCGCCCGACATTCCTACGGCGGTGCTTACCTTGTTGCTGACTCCTATAAAGGGACAGATACCGAGAAACTTGCTCAGCACCACGTTGTTGACGAAAATCGCCGAGATAATGATAAGTATGTATTCCATGGCTTAGTCCTCCTTCTTGTTAGATATTTTCTTGTTGAGACGTCGGCATCCGGCCACCAGATAGCCAAGCACCAGGAACGCGCCAGGAGCCAATACAAAACCTATGATGCCGTCGCCATCGTAAAACTTGAGTCCGAATATTGAGCCTGCGCCCAACACCTCGCGGATGGCGCCAAGCACTGTGAGGGCCAATGTGAAGCCCAGACCCATTCCCAGACCATCGAGTGCGGAATCGAGAACGCCGTTCTTGCTTGCGAAAGCCTCAGCACGGCCCAACACTATGCAGTTGACAACGATGAGCGGGATAAACAATCCGAGACTCTCGTTGAGGTCGGGCAGGTACGCCGCCATCAGCTGCTGAAGTATTGTAACGAGCGATGCTATCACCACGATGTATGCGGGGATATGCACGTTGTCGGGTATCAGGTTCTTTATCAGCGAAATTATCATGTTGGAGAGCAGCACCACGAAGGTGGTGGCCAGGCCCATGCCCAATCCGTTGATGGCCGATGTGGTAACGCCCAGAGTAGGACACATTCCCAAAAACAGCACCAGCGCGGGGTTCTCCTTCAAGAGGCCTTTGGAGAATATTGATAATTTGTTCATAACTTTGCGATTTATATTAAGTGATTGAAGTGATTGAAGTGATTGAAGTAATTGAACGTTGTGTTACTTCAATTACTTCTGCTACTTCGATTACTTGTCTAGTCGTTTTCCAGGCCGCGCTCGTCGGCATTAGGGTTGGCTGATGATGTGGCTCCGGAATTGCCGTCCGCGTCCACTTTCTTGCCCAGGTGATGCATGAGGGCCGCGTATGCTGTGGCCACGCACTTGGCGTATGCGCGCGATGTGATGGTGGCTGCCGATATGGCGTCCACCTCGCCGCCATCCTTCCTTACCTGAAGCTTGAAACGCTCGGGATTCTTGCCGTTGAACTGGTCGTGGTATTTGGGCTCCACGGCTTTCATGCCAAGGCCCGGAGTCTCGGCCAATACTGTTGCCTGGGTGTTTATGATATCACCGTTTGGCATAAAACCAGTGATCACTTCCACCAGGCCGTTGTAGCCGTCGGTGTTGGACGCCTTTACAGCGTAGCCCACAGGCAGTCCGCCCTTGGTGGCTGTATAGCATACCACGCCACCTCCAAGGTCTGTGACCTCCTGGGTGGGGTCGTTGTCGTGTTCGGGCAATACCACCGAGAGCGACAGCTGCTCTTTCTGAGCCTTCTGTGCCGCGATGGTATCCTTGGTGGCATTGTATACGGCTGCCACTCCGGCAGAGCAAATTACTGAGATAACCACCAGCACAATTATCATCTGAAAGATGGTAGGGTTTTTCTTGTCTATCATGATTATTCGCTATTTATTTGACTCGCCGAAACGGGTAGGTTTGAACTTATTGTTGATTAATGGGGTAACTGCGTTCATCAATAGTATTGCGAACGACATTCCCTCGGGATATGCGCACCAGAAACGGATTATCACGGTAAGCAGGCCTATGCCCACGCCGTAGATTATCTTGCCCTTGCTGCTCATTGGCGATGTAACATAGTCTGTTGCCATGAATATCGCACCAAGCATCAGGCCGCCGCTGAGGAGCTGATACAATGGATTGTCGCCGGGATTGCCAGTAACAAGCCATACTATTGTGGTGAAGATGGCCACGGTGGCGAAAATGGACACAGGGATGTGCCATGTGATGATGCGGCGCCATAGCAGATAGATACCGCCAAGTATCAGGGCAATGGCAGCCACCTCGCCAAGCGAGCCGCCGGTCATTCCGAAGAGCATGTCCTGAATCCCGACCTTGCCGAGCATGTCGTGGCTCAATGGAGTGGCACCGGTAACGGCGTCGAGATACTGGAGACGGCTCTCGACTGGCACCGGCCATGTTGTCATCTGGGTTGGGAAGGATATCAGAAGGAACACACGGCCCACCAATGCGGGGTTGAATATATTCTGGCCAAGGCCTCCGAAACTCATCTTGGCCACGCCGATAGCCATGGCGGCACCCACCATCACTATGAATGGGGAGATGTTGCTTGGCAGGTTGAAAGCCAGGAGAATACCGGTAAGTATGGCGCTGCCGTCGCGGAGATGGTGCTGCTGATGGAGGAAGATCTTGGTGATGATCCATTCGAAGAGCATGCAGAAGCCAACGGAAACCAATGTTGTTACAAGCGAGCCTATTCCGAACATGTATAGCGAGAACAGGAACGCCGGTACGAGTGCCAATATCACACTCCACATAAGGTTCTGGACAGTGTCGTTGCCCTTAACGTGCGGCGATGGCGATATAGTTAATAAGTTACTCATTTTATTCTTGGATTAATGTTTTCTACTTTTTAGCATTGCGGGCACGCATGATTCTCATCACATTCTGCTTGCCGAACCTCACGAAATCGAGTATAGGCCTGTTGCTTGGACAGCTGAACACGCAGCATCCGCACTCTATACAGTCGGCCACGTGGTTGGCCTCGCATGCCTCGAAATTCTGTTTCTTGCTGTAGATGGACAGCAGGTATGGCTCCAGACCCATTGGGCAGGCGTCCACGCACTTGCCGCAGCGTATGCAGTTTGCGAGGGGTCCGCGGTGAGCCAGGCTTTCAGGAAGCATCAGCACTCCGGAGGTACCCTTGCCCACGGGAATGTCGGTGCGGGTGATGGCTTTTCCCATCATAGGGCCGCCGGAGATTATCTTGCCGGTATCCTCAGGCAGTCCGCCCGCCGCGTCGATAAGCTCCTGGATTGGGGTTCCTATGCGAACCATGAAGTTTGAGGGGTTCTTTACAGAATCGCCTGTAACGGTTACCACGCGCTCTATGAGAGGCTTCTTTTTCATGACAGCCTCATATACAGCCACTGCTGTGCCGGCGTTGTCTACCACGGCGCCCACGTCGATAGGCAGGCGTCCCGATGGAACCTCCTTGCCCATGATGGCCTTTATGAGGTGTTTCTCGGAGCCCTGGGGATATCTGAGCTTCAGGGGCACCACCTTGATATTTGGATACTTGCTGAAGCATAGGGCTGTAAGCTTCTCTATGGCGTCCATCTTGTTTTGCTCTATGCCCACGTATGCGCGCTCCACCTTTACGGCCTTCATGAGCAGCTGTGTGCCGATGAGCATCTCGTCGGCCTTTTCCAGCAGCACGCGGTGGTCGGCTGTGAGGTATGGCTCGCACTCCACGGCGTTTATGAGCACAGCCTCAGCCTTCTTCTCCAATGGGATGGAGAGTTTTACCTTGGTAGGGAATGTGGCGCCGCCCATGCCCACCACGCCGGCCTCGTGCACGAGGTTGATGATCTCCTCGGGAGAAAACGCATCCACGTTGGCGTTGATATCTGGAGTGCGGTCGATGGATTCCTCCCACTCGTCGCCCTCCACCTTTATGGTGACGGCCTGCTTGGTATATCCGCCGGCATCGGCCACAGGGCCTATCTGCATTACGGTGCCTGAAACTGAGCTGTGTATGTTGGCTGATACAAAGCCATTAGCCTTTGCAATCAGGGTACCCACCTTCACCTTGTCGCCCTTTGCGACCACGATCTCGGCGGGAGCGCCAATGTGCATGGCGCATGGAATTGTAACCTGAGCCGGAACAGGGAACGCCTTTATGGCGCAGCCTGCGGATAATTTCTTGTCGGCGGGATGAACGCCGCCCATGCTAAATGTCTTTAATTCCATGGCTTACTGTTGGTTAGTTTGGTTATCGATATTTTGAGGTGCTGATGCTTTCTGCTGCTGAGGCTCCGGCACTGATATCTGCACCTTGTCGGCCACCGAGCCTGCGTCCAGCTGAGGGGTCTCCTCGGCCTTAGGCCTTCTTGGAGGGAAGTTCTCCTCCCTGAGAGCGCCTGTAGGACACTGCTCCACACACTTGCGGCACATCTTGCAGATGCTGCTGTCTATGTAGGCCAGGTTGTTCTCGAGTTTTATCGCCTCGAAGTTGCAGGCTTTCACACACTTGCCGCAGCCAATGCAGGCATTGCCGCAGGCCTTCTTGGCCACAGCGCCCTTGTCCTTGTTTACGCACGACACGTAAACCTTGCGGAATTTCAAGGCTTTCTTTCTGAGCTCAATCACCATCTTTGGACATGCCTTGGCACATGCGCCGCAGGCAGTACACTTCTCCTCGTCTACAATAGGCAAACCCGTAGACTCGTTTATAGAGATGGCTCCAAAGTTGCAGACACTCACACAGTCGCCCAGTCCTATACAGCCGAACGCGCATCCGGTCTCGCCGCCGTATGTGGAGGCCACAATGGCGCAGGTCCTGGCACCCTCGTACTTGTTGGTCTTGGGACGGCACTGGATGCTGCCGCCACATCTTACAACTGCAACCTTGGGATCGGGAGCAGCCGCCTCGCCGCCAAGTATGGAGGCCACCTTTGCCATAACGTCGGCGCCGCCGGCCGTGCAATACTTGCCCTCCATATTCTTGACGCACGCCTCGGCGAAGTTTCTGCAGCCCGCAAAGCCGCAGCCTCCACAGTTGGCGCCCGGAAGCACTTCAGAGACCTGGTCGATCCTGGGGTCTTCCTCCACCTTGAATTTTCTGGCAATCACATACAGGATTGCGGCGGCCAGCAATGCTATTCCGCCCAATACCATAAGCGACACCACAATTACATTGTCCATAAGAGTTTTTTTGATTGTTTATAATTTATACTTTATATTTCAGTGTCTGGCTATTTGGTAATCTCGAAATTGAAATTACGCCTCATCTTGTTGCGCATCAGATAGAGTATGCCGTAATAGACAGGCAATGTGGCCAGACCCGCAATGCATCCGGTATCCTGACTTTCCGTAACGGCTATCAGCGAAAACATTACAGCAAACATCAGTATCAGCGGGGCCACGTATGCCAGCAGCACGCTGCTCATAGCCAGGCTGGAGGTCATGCTCACCCTTACACTGTCGCCCACGGAAATATCGCTACCTGATACGCGCGGGGCCTCTATGCTAACACGTTTGCCCTGCGTATGACACAATCCCTTGGCCTGACACGTGCCGCAGGCCTCGCTCACCAATATCTCGGCAATCACTTTGGTATCAGTAACTTCCACTACCCTACCCTCGTGATTAATTCTATCGTTGCTCATCAAAAAGTCTATTGATTACAAAATGCAAAATTAAGATAGTTGTTTAAATAATTGTTATTTTGGAGCACAAAATTTAGCAAAAATCGTATTTTTTGTACGTGAAACACGTATACCGCTATACATAAAGAACTATAATATAGGCAATTAACAATGATTTAACATTACGGGATTTTTTTAGGGGAAACACTAAAAAAAATTCATTTCCTGTAAAATAAATTTGATTAAATTAAAAACAAAGCCTATATTTGCAGACACAACAAACAACAATTATTACTAACCCTAAAAATCTTAAAATGAAAAGATTGACATTTGCACTTAGCCTTGCATTCATGGCAATGACATGTGCTTTCACATCTTGCTCAGAGGAGGATATAACAGCCCCTCAAAACTATGAGGAGGTTCCTGTCCACAAGATCCAGAGTCAGGATCCCAAATTGTACACCGACAAGGATACAGACAACAAGGATGCCAAGGCAAGTCAGGACTCTCAGCTCGACATGAAAGTCAAGACCACACGCCTACAGTCGAAATACGATCCCAACAGGTCCTAAGACATTGCTTAGACACAGACATTAAAATTCAACCCAGAACTTCCAGCTGACATTTCGGAAGTTCTGGGTTGATTGTTTATATAGGTAATAAAAAAAATACCACTTATCGCAGTGTAATTTTTAGGATTGTAGTGCGATAAGTGGTGTTTTTTGATGTTGTGGTGATTTGCTTGAGGGAGTAGTTTACTCTTTCAGAAGGCTATTTATGGCCAATATACCCATTCCTACCATAAACAATACCAAAAAGGGATTCATTATTGATTCCCTTCCGTACTTTTGTAGTAGTTTTACTTGTGATGTTTCGGTTTCCTTCATCATTTGTCTTTGTCCCTTGCCAGGTATTCTGTCGGTGAAGAATGGCCAAAGGTATTTCGATACGTATTCTTGATTCTTGTTGGGAAAATTCACTATTGGGGCTATACGATTTTGACGCTTGAACATTTCTGTATAGCTGAAATGCCAATATGGATCGTCGAAATACAATATTCCCACAACCATATCATCCATCATTATCTTGTATGTAGGTATCTCGTTCATAGCTGTTGTATTATTTGTTCGTGTCTATATTTCAAGCAATCACATATAAGATTTATCCTGAGTTCGGTCATTAGGTTACTGAATTGCGTTTTTACACAATCCTTCATCTTGACTATAACCGAATCATCAAACAGTTTTTTTATTTCTGTTTTCGTGATGTAGAATTCGTTTTCGTAAATCATTTTCACCAATTTGAAGTGGTCTATCTCTTTTCCCGGTACACCTTTCCATCCCATTTTGGGATAGCATTGCTTGACGTATTTCTTGAAACTTGCACTTCTTTGCGAGAAACGATGTAATCTAGATTCTGTTATGTTCCACAACAAGCCTCTTGCAGTATCGTATATAGGAGATAGTTTTGGAGGCTCATTGCCTTGGTTGTCTATCAATTTTTTGCAAATATACATATTTTGTAGTTCCATCCCAAAATCTTTTTCTGTATATAGCAAAAAATAATGTCTTGAAAGTTTAGATTGTCGGGTGTTTGGGATGTTTCAAAACATATCCCAAAAAACAAAATATCCGACCTTTTTGTACTAAATCTCACTTTTTAGACCACATTTAGTACAAAAAGGTCGGATGTTTCTAAGGATAGTTTACTTGTTTTTAAAAAAATCCTATACACTCCCAAATAAACAAAAAATAATCCCCGAAGATTTCATTCCCAAAATCTCCGGGGATTAATATTTACCTATCTGCGGAAATCCGCCTAATCTGCGTTATCCGCGTTCTATTCTGTCTCAAAAATAACAGGCCTATTCGTACTCCTGCCAGCTCTTGATCTGCAGATCCTCGGCTCCCATACGGCAGAAGGCCTCGATGAAGGCTGAGGCGAGTCTTGCGTTGGTGATGAGAGGAATGTTGTGGTCGATAGCGCCACGGCGGATCTTGTAGCCGTTGGTGAGCTCCTGCTTGGTGTGGTTCTTTGGAATGTTCACGATAAGGTCGAACTTGTGGTCGTGGATCATATCCATAACATTAACCTTGGTATCAGACTTCTCATCGGGAGCGGCAACTGCGATAGCCTTTGCGCCGTTCTGGTTGAGATAGTCGGCTGTACCCTGAGTTGCGTAAACGGTGTAGCCAGCCTTTGCGAGAGCCTGTGCGGCGTCCAGGAGCGAGGCCTTCTCCTTGGCGGCGCCAGACGAGAGCATAATGGCCTTGTTCTTTGAAGGAAGGGCGTAGCCTGTGGCGATCATAGAGTTGAGCAATGCCTCCTCGTAGGTGTCTCCCATACAGCCTACCTCACCTGTTGAGCTCATATCCACGCCGAGCACTGGGTCGGCATTCTGGAGACGTGCAAACGAGAACTGTGAGGCCTTTACGCCCATACGGTCGATATCGAACGCGCTCTTGTCAGCCTTCTGATATGGAGCGTCGAGCATAATCTTGGTGGCGGTCTCTATGAAATTGCGCTTCAGAACCTTGGATACAAATGGGAACGAGCGTGAGGCGCGGAGGTTGCACTCGATAACCTTTACGTCGCGACCCTTGGCGAGGAACTGAATGTTGAAAGGTCCGCTGATATTGAGCTCCTTGGCAATGGCCTTGGCTATCTTCTTGATCTGACGGATTGTGGAAACCTTGATATCCTGGGCAGGGAACACCATTGTAGCGTCGCCCGAGTGAACGCCCGCATATTCAATGTGCTCGCTGATGCCGTACTCCACAACGTCGCCGTTCTGAGCCACGCCGTCGAACTCAATCTCGTTGGTCTCAGTCATAAACTGAGAGATAACTACTGGGTACTCCTTGCTGACCTCGCTTGCCATTTCGAGGAAGCGCTTCAGCTCCTCGTCGGTGTGGCATACGTTCATTGCGGCGCCCGAGAGCACGTAGGAAGGACGAACCAAAACAGGATATCCCACCTCGTCAACGAACTTCTTTACGTCGTCCATAGAAGTCAACGCGCTCCACTTTGGCTGGTCGATGCCGAGTTGGTCGAGCATAGCGGAGAACTTGCCACGGTTTTCGGCGCGGTCGATAGATACAGGGCTTGTGCCGAGGATTGGAACGCTCTGGCGGTGGAGCTTCATAGCCAAGTTGTTAGGAATCTGACCACCTACCGATACGATAACGCCACGTGGGCTCTCGAGGTCGATAACGTCGAGCACGCGCTCAAACGAGAGCTCGTCGAAGTAGAGACGGTCGCACATATCGTAGTCGGTCGATACTGTCTCAGGGTTGTAGTTGATCATTATAGACTTGTAGCCGAGCTTGCGGGCGGTGTTGATGGCGTTTACCGAGCACCAGTCGAACTCTACCGACGAGCCGATTCTGTAAGCGCCTGATCCAAGCACGATTACAGACTTCTCGTTGTTGTAGTAGTTGATGTCGTGACCCTCTACGGCGTATGTCATATAGAGATAGTTGGTGAGTTCGGGATGCTCGCTGGCCACGGTCTCGATGCGCTTAACGGCAGGGAGGATTCCGAGTTTCTTTCTGTAGGCGCGTACGGCGAGGTTCTCCTTCTCCATATTGCCGGTCTTGTTCTTCAATACGAAGCGGGCAATCTGGAAATCAGAGAATCCCCAGATCTTGGCCTGACGCATTACGTCGGCAGGAATCTCCTCTATTGAGTTGTAGCCCTCAAGCTTGTGCTTGTAGTCTACGATATTCTTCATTCTCTCTATGAACCAAGGATCTATCTTGGTGAGTTCCTCGATGCGGGCCACTGTGTAGCCTTCCTCGAGAGCCTGTGCGATAGCGAAAATGCGGAGGTCGGTTGGGTTTGCGAGTTCCTCGTCGAGGTTGTCGAACTTGGTGTGGTCGTTGCCCACGAAACCGTGCATTCCCTGACCAATCATACGGAGACCCTTCTGAAGCATTTCCTCAAACGAGCGTCCGATTGACATAATCTCGCCCACAGATTTCATTGAGGAGCCAATCTTGCGGCTTACACCCACGAACTTTGTGAGGTCCCAGCGAGGGATCTTGCAGATCATATAGTCAAGCGAAGGAGCCACGTAAGCCGAGTTTGGAGTGCCCATTTCGCCAATCTGGTCGAGGGTGTATCCGAGGGCGATCTTGGCGGCCACAAAAGCCAATGGATATCCGGTAGCCTTTGATGCCAAAGCGGAAGAACGCGACAAGCGCGCATTGATCTCGATGATACGGTAGTCGTTGGTCTCAGCGTTGAAAGCGTACTGAATGTTGCACTCGCCAACGATATTGAGGTGACGGACGCACTTGACAGCCAGCTCCTGAAGCATTTTCACCTGGTCGTCGCGCAGAGAGCAGGTTGGGGCAACAACTATAGACTCGCCGGTATGGATTCCGAGAGGGTCGAAATTCTCCATTGACGCTACGGTGAAACAGTGGTCGTTGGCGTCGCGGATTACCTCAAACTCAATCTCCTTCCAGCCCTTCAGCGACTCCTCAACCAATACCTGAGGTGCGAAAGTGAAAGCTGACTCAGCAATCTCGATGAAAGTCTTCTCGTCGGGACAAACGCCAGAGCCGAGACCGCCGAGAGCGTAAGCCGAGCGGATCATAATTGGATAACCGATCTTTCTTGCGGCGGCGATAGCCTCGTCCATAGTCTCACAGGCCTGAGAAACAGGAACCTTGAGGTCCACCTTGTTCAACTCCTTTACGAAGAGGTCGCGGTCCTCGGTGTTCATAATGGCCTCCACGCTTGTGCCGAGCACCTCCACGCCGTACTCCTTGAGCACACCGCTCTGATACAACGCAGTACCCACGTTCAAACCAGTCTGACCACCCCAGGCGAGCATAATTCCGTCGGGACGCTCTTTCTTGATGATCTCGGTAATGAAATAAGGAGTGATAGGCAGGAAATAAACCTTGTCGGCAATACCCTCGCTTGTCTGGATAGTTGCCACATTTGGGTTAACGAGTACCGACTTGATGCCTTCCTCGCGCAGAGCCTTAAGGGCCTGAGAGCCAGAGTAGTCGAACTCACCAGCCTGGCCGATTTTCAAAGCGCCCGATCCAAGAACGAGCACTTTCTTCAGTTGTTTTTTCATATAGCTTTTATAAGAGTAAGTGTTTTGCGTAAAAATCCGATTGCGATATTACAAAAAATACTTAAATGATGCAATAAAAAGGGGAAGAAAAATTTT
>JAZLKG010000008.1:0-80767 GCA_045597465.1 Bacteroidales bacterium
AGAAGACCAGAGAGCTCGTCGTTGTCGGTGAACATAAGGGCGGTAACTGATACTGCGTCGTTCTCGTTCACCACTGGGATTATGTTGTTGTCCCAGAGGGTCGAGATACAGTTGCGCATATTCAGATAGTGCTCGCGCGAGCTGAAGTCCTGCTTTGTAACCAAGATCTGGCCAATCTTGATATCGTGGTTGTCGAAAAGTTTCTTGTATGTATCAATGAGTTTCACCTGGCCGATGCTGGAAAGCAACTGACGCTGCGACACGGGGTCGAGGTCGTGATAGTTGCTTACCATTCCACGGCCCGCGGCCACAGCACCCGACGAGACGAGGATAATCTTATGTTTCTGACGGTGGAGCAATGCAATCTCCGACACGAGGTGGTTCATTCTGTCCACGTCGAGCATTCCGTTCTTCTGGGTCAATACATTTGATCCAATCTTTATGGTAATCGTCATAATATATTATGTTGAATTCTGGAATGCAAAGGTAATAAAAAATTTGGTAAAAACAATTCCAAAATTTTTGATAAGTGGGCAAAATGTATTTTGGAGAATCAGCTTGGCAAAAAAATATCCCCGCTGCCTGAACGCATCAGACAGCGGGGATAAATTATATAAGGTGTAGCGGTAGCCCGCATTCAAGTATTACTCTACAGTAATCTTTGTGAGCATAACATTGTCGCCCTGGAGAACGAATGCACCATCACCACCATGCTCATTGATGAACTTATCCATTACGGTGGCAGTTACCTTTATTGAAACTGTCTCGTCTGGAGAATTGAAGTGAAGCTGACAGTGGTTGCCCTGGTCGTTTGCGGAGAACTGCTCGTCGCCATCAAAAGCACCCCACTTTCCTGTGAAGAACTGGAAGATACCCTCATTGTCAGCGTCGATGTAAGAAACGTGGAATACAATTGTATTGCCCACCTTTACGTCCTTGAAGATATCCTCTGGGAATGTGCCCTTATCGATATTGGCCCATCCCTTCACTTCCTGCTTACCGGTCCATACAGTTACAGCACCAGCCACTACCTCGATATCCTTAGAGCCAGAGCCCTTGGCGTTCTCGATAAAGAGAGAATATTTGCCACCTCTTGTGCCAAAGGCAATCTTGGCAAGTATTGTATTGGCATCCACGTATGCGGCAGTAATTGCACCATCCACCTTATTGCCCTTGGCATCCTTGAGGTAAAGCTTGCAATCAGATGTAAAGTTGATACCATTGAGCTCGAATGGTGTACCAGGCTCTACAGAGATTGAGTTTGTGATGATAGGATTTACAGGAGGCTCGTAGCCATCTACCTTGGCAGCATCAGCAGAAAGATTTACGCCGTTTACGAGTGTTGCCACAAAATTGCAGGATGTGGCGTTGGCGTATGGAACGGTGATGGTAGTGGATTCGCCGCTGTAGTTTGCCTTAAACTCGGCAGTATAATCGACGTCGTCTATCATTACCGACTTCACATTCTCGAGCTTGTATGGCTCGATGTGGAGAACAGCCTCAAAGCCAGTCTTGCTCTTATTCTCGGCAAAGCCCAAAGCCTGAAGTTTAGGCCAGCCACCAGGAATGTAGCCGATATTATGCTCGTTGCCGTTATACGACTTTACAACTACCTTGAAGCCATCGGCCCAAGCGCCACCGAAGATGGCTGTCCAGTTGTGGGCTTCGTCGTTGATGAATACGCCCTCATCCTTCTGGAAGCTCTTGGCCTCGTTAGGAATATAGATCTTCACCGACTTCTTATCGTCGGAGATTACGAACTTGGCATCAGCACCGCCTACCGAGATAGACTGTATGAGGTCGAG
This sequence comes from Bacteroidales bacterium, assembly GCA_045597465.1. Lineage (GTDB taxonomy): Bacteria > Bacteroidota > Bacteroidia > Bacteroidales > UBA3824 > UBA3824. The sequence continues at coordinate 1,806 of JAZLKG010000008.1, forward strand.
ATTCTTACCCTCTACAGAGATAGAATCGCCAAACTGATACATGCCGTCGGGAGTAGGATTGGTTTCAGCTGTGCCATCCCAGTTGAAGAGGAATGGAAGCACAGGGTCAGCTGTAGTAAGAGGCGACTCGCACTCCACGCTTATGCCGGAAGCTGTTACTGCGGCAAACTTCATATCCTTGCCAACATTGAAAGGTATCTTGAACTTGATTTCTGTAGCCGACTGGGATACAAACTCATTAACTACGATATCCTCTGAGAAAACCAAAGACTTTACAACGTCGAGATTCTCGCCAGATACTACAACAATCTCGTTGTCCAGGTACATGCCGTTTACAGAACCCTTAGATGTAACCTTCATCTTGGCGGGAGCAAGAATCTTGAGCTCGCCGTCCACATGAATCTTGTCTTTGCCATCGAAAACGATAATCTCGCCCGAGAGAGCCTCTGCAGGCACCTTCACCAAGAGAGTGGCGTTTTTCTGCTCCACGAAGTCTTCGGCCTTTACCTCTACCTCATTGTTGAAAATCACCGACTGGATAGAGCTGAGGTAAGTACCTGCAATGGTGAGATTCTCGCCAGCCTTTATTGTGGCGGGAGAGAAACCAGATACTATGGCCGACTGACGGTAGCCAATCTTTGTCTTGGTAACGATGTCACCCTTGGAAGTATGGAGAGTCACCAAACCCTCGTATGCCAGTGCGGTGTCCTTGGTGGCCACTACCACTATCTTGTTATTAGTCTGCGACTGAAAACTGCTTACAGTATAGCCCATAGGAAACTCGATAGATGTTACCTTGTTGAGGTTTTGTCCTATAAAGGTGATCTCGCCGCCAAGAGCCACAGGTGATGGGCCGAAAGCCTCGAGCACTACATCATTTGATTTGTCGTCGTCCTTGTTGCAGGCCACCAGACAGAAGCTCAACATCGCGATAAGAGAGAACATCATCGCGAAACTGAATCTTTTTCTATTAGTAGTTTGCATAATTTATTTCAATTTAATTTATATTCATACGCAGACAGACAATGAATCTCCATCGATTATCTGTCTGCATAAAAAAGTTTATAAAATACGAGGATTAGTACACAAGCTCCACCTTCACGATCTCTGCACCGGCACCTGAAGTGCCTCCAACGAAATGCCAACCGGTTTTGCCATACAAGCCCTCGAGCAACTCTCCAGGAACGCAACCTACGTATACTCCATTGCAGTCCTCATCGTTGCAGCTTGGGTTGTCGTAGTCGGGATTGTTGAAGTCGAACTGTGGCATCAGAGTCTCGGCCCAGCCATCTGTAACCACCTGCAAACCAATCCAACCGCCGAATGTGCCCTTTAATGTGACACGCATCTTCCAGCAAGGCTTTACCTCAAATTTGGTCTTGCCTGAACCATCGGACTCCCATTTGAGAGGCATCTTGCCTTCAAAGAGTACATCCGTACGGCTAAACTTGCAAGAAGAAGTACCGAAGATAGAGGTAAACTTTACCTCGCCATCCTCAGCTCCTTCTGGCAGTTTTACGGCCAAACGCTTTACTGTAGACTGTTCCCAATCGATCTCGGCCACCTTGCCGGATGCAAACACACACTGAAGAGGCACTTCTTCGGAATTGATGAAGTAATCACCCTCGAAATATACCATGCCATTCTCATGAATAGACATACGGTCTATATTTGTCACCAACGGACCTGGGATAAAAGCATCGAAATCCATCTCCTTCCTCTGTCCCGAATAGTAATAATAGATTTTTTTGGTGATATCAGTAGGGATATCCGTAGGGATAGAAAGCACAATGTTGTTGTTCTGCACGAAGGTAGGCGAAATCTTGGCCTTCCTGTCGTTGAAGTAGATAGAATCTATCGACTTCAGGTTTTCGCCCATCAATGCTATGGTGCTGCCCAATCCAGCCGCTACAAGCAACGAATCTGCCGACTCGGCGGCAATGGGTCTCACATAATTGATGAAAGGCTCTGGATTAATATTCTCGTCGTCGCAGCTTGTAAGCACCATGGGAGCCATTGTGGCGCCCAGGAGCATCATGGCGAGCAATGGCGACTTGTGATTCTTATATTTAGCCATAATATTTGTCAAATTAGATTACAGGTTTCTGAAATTGTCTGGATCATAATAATCCACCTTGTTGGCAACAAAGTCGTAGTCAACAGGATCTTTCGCCAAGTTTGGATTGGCAGCCATATCGTCGGCCAGGAATGTGATGCGGAACATCTTGCCATTAGCATCATGAACGATATTCTGAATCTTGTTGGAAGTGCCACGGCCTTCTCTTACCTCGTCGGCGGTTTTCCTTTTGGTGCCAATACCGTATACAGCCTTCAAGTTCTCCTCTCCGTAAGCATTCCTATCCTGGGCCTTAATCCTGTCGGCAGCGCCCTCGCTGTCGTAATCGGCCTGACGCACGTAATCGAACCAGTTGTCGCCCTCCATGGCAAGCTCCCTGCGGCGCTCGTTCATAAGCTCGGTGAATGTAAGTGTGCCGTCTTCCAGAGGTTTTGCATGAGCCCTGGCGCGTACCTTGTTGTAGCATTCGATAGCGGTGGCATCGCTTGTAGATCTGGCATCGCCTGCTGTAGCCACATTCATGCAAGCCTCGGCATATACCAGGTATACATCGGAGAGACGGAGCAAGTGGGTAGGTGTGGCTGAGCACATGCCTGATATACCATAGTATGAGCCCGACTCAGCGTTGTGGTCATTGGTATTGCCCTGAAGCATCTTGCAGAGCTGAGCGCCTGTATCCGATTTGAATATAGGAGCCTCCTTTTTGTCGGCATTCCAGTCGCTGGCCACATTGGAAACATTGTTGCAGTTGTTGAGAAAGCCGCCCTTGTCCCTGAACCAGTACTTGTAGTAGTCGCCAAGCATCGACATTGTAGCCTGTCGGCGAACATCCACATCGTCGTGATACTTTACAGTATATTTGCCGTCAGTAACATTCTGCGCATCCTCTACATAAGCGTATGCCGTAGCGTTGATGGTGGCAGGATCCAGTGGATCTACACCGAAGAGCTCCATCAGATCTACAGATGGGCCGTTCCATTCGCCCCAACCCTGACCCGACTGGAAGAAATCCTTTGCGCCAAACACACACATTGCTATGTTGTTGTCACACCAGTTGGAAGAGATAGCCCAGTGGAGTGTGATGAGGGCCTCAGGGGTCTTGGAGCCAGTGCTGATGCGGTAGATATCATAATAATCACTCTGAAGCTCTCGTCCTGAATTCTCGATAACATCCCAGGCATGCTCCTTGGCCTTCTCTAGAAGCTTGGCATCAAGTTTTCCATCCTTGCTGGCTGCCGACTGGAGGTAAACCTTGGCAAGAAGACCCTCGGCCGAATAATAGTCGATACGGCCATCAGTACCGTCTTTTTTTGGAAGAAGGGTCATGGCGTGCTTCAGTGTGTTGATGATGTACTCATACACATCGCACTCCTTGTATCTGTAGAGATCATAAGAAGCGTGATTCTCTATTAGCTCATTGGTATTGTGGATAATAGGCACTGCGCCCCAGATACGTACCAGATAAAAGTACGCCATGGACTTCATCACCATGGCCTCGCCAATGCACTGATTCTTTACCGACTCGGCTACGGGAGCATTCTTGAGGTAGTCGATAGTAACGTTGGCGTGTCCTATTACATCCCAGATAGAACGGCAAGCCTCGTTGAGCGGAGCATTGCCCGATGAAATGGTATGATTGTAAAACTCGTTTTTGGCAAAGTCGGCAGAATAGTTGCCGGCCAGGAAATCGCCAATAAACCAGAAGTTGCCGTCCTTGATGAAATCGTTCCATGGTGTGGAGTACAATGTGTTTACAGAATTGAGACACTCTGTAGCATTCTGAAAATATTCATTGTTGGAAGCCTTGTCCTCCACGGGCCTGTCGAGGAAGTCCTCACAAGATGTAACCGTGAGAGCCATCGCAAGAAGACCTGTACTTGATATTCTTAATATATGCTTGTTCATGTTTTATATCAGATTAATTAGAATGAAAGGTTAAGACCGAAAGAAATGATTCTTGGAGAAGGATAACGTCCATTATCCACGCCAATAGCATTTGTACTTGTGGCACTTGTACCAACCTCGGGATCGAGTCCAGAGTATTTTGTAAATGTGTAGAGGTTTGTTACCGAAGCAGAAACCTTTGCACTCTGAAGCTTGGCCATCTTCACATACTTGGAAGGAATGTTGTAGGCCAGAGAAACAGACTTAATCTTTATGAAAGAGCCATCCTCGATGTAGCGGCTGGAGATACGCCCGTTGTTGGCAGGATCGCCGGTAATGGCGCGGGGAACCTTTGTGCCCGGATTCGACACTACCACATTGGTAGGATCATCAAACCAACCCTTGATCTCGACAGGATTGCCATCCTGATCGTTGAAACCATCCACTATGCAAGGATATTCCTTGTTGGCATCCACAGGAACCAATACCGCGTGGTCGAGCACGTCAGAAAGCTGGTTCTCATAGAGGTTGTCCATTCTGGAAAGCCTTATGGCATTGTAGTTGAGCACGTCGTTGCCGTAGGAGGCTGTCAGGAAAATGCCGAGCTCGAATCCCTTGTAAGAGAAATTGTTGGTAAGACCACAGGTAAACTTAGGCATTGGGTTGCCGATAATGGTACGGTCGGCCTCAGTAATCTTCTTGTCGCCATCCACATCAACATACTTGATATCGCCAATCCATGCTCCAAGACGTGATATTGTATGGTCGGGAGTTGGGCTCGAAAGAATGTCTGCGTAATCCTGGTAGATACCCTCCACCTTGAAACCATAGAACTGATACAGAGGCTTACCCTCGGTAGAGATGGCCACCTGGTCGTTCCACTGTCCATAGCCAGGGATATTTGAGCTGCCCGAGCCGCTCAGGGAGACAAGCTTGTTGTTGTTGTGGGAGAACTGGAAATCGGTGGTCCACTTAAAGCCTCTCCTGTTGATATTTGTGGTGCTGATGGTGATCTCTATACCATTGTTCTTCATCTCGCCAAAATTGCCCGATGGAGCTTCAAGCCTGAGCGACTGGTTTCCACTGGTACCCATGTAGTTGGGAAGCACTGTGGTGATAAGCATATCCTTCGAAACCTTGGAGTAAGCCTCGAAAATCAGGTTGAGGCGGTCCTTGAGGAACGAAAGATCCAAACCGAGGTTCCATGAATTCTGAGTCTCCCATGAAACTGCCTCGTTAGGAAGCTGCTTGGTCAGGAATGTGTTGCCAAGGCCATTGTTGTGCTGCTCGCCGTAAGCGCCCCATTTGAATGCGCCGATATTGTCGTTACCTACCTGACCCCAGCCAAGACGCAGGCGGGCTGTCGAGATGTAGGCCTTGTCGAAGAAGTCGGCAAGGAAAGGCTCCTTGTGGGCATTCCAGGATACAGACACGGAATTGAAGTTACCCCAGCGGTTCTGAGGTCCAAAGTTGGAAGAAGCATCGCGGCGGAATGTGTAGGTCATGTTGTACTTGCCATCGTAGCCGTAGAACAAGCGCGCAAACATGGACACCCTGGCGCCCGAGCCAAATCCTGAGGTAATCTGAGGATCCTTGCCAAGGAATGGGTGACGGTACTTGTCGGAATCGAGATTCTTGCTCTCGCCAGACAGATACTCATATTTGTATTCTGATGTCTCCTGACCCAGCATCGCAGTAACAGAATGCAGCTCTGCAAATGTGTTGGTGTAAGTGAGGTAGTTCTTCACCTCCCAGTAATTGTTGGAGTTTTTCTGATGCCTTACATAGTTGTTGGGATTCCTGTAGCCATCGTAATCGGCCATAGGTGTGTAGTGGTAGGCATTGGTCCAGAGATTGTTGGTGGAATATTCCGAACGCAACACAAGTTCCTTCATAAACTTAATCTCGGCAAAGAGATTGGAAGTGAGGTCGTAGCGCTTCAGGATATTGTCCTGCGAGAGAGCCGTTGCAATTGGGTTTGGAGCCGGAGTTACACCCTGGCGGGAATCGGAAACGAAATTGCCTTCCTTGTTGCGGACAGGAACATCAGGCAGCATACGGTAGGCAGTGGAAAGAATACCATCCTCAGAGTTGGTAAGACCGAGATGGTCCTCGGAATTGGCGAAAGAGGTGTTGGTACCAATCTTGAGCCAAGAGGTGAGATCGGCATCCAGGTTTACACGGGTGGTGAAACGCTCGTACTCAGAGCCGAGCATTGTACCCTCCTGGTTGTAGTAACCGGCCGATACATAATAACGTGCATTATCGGTGCCGCCAGCCGCGCTAAGCTGATGGCTGTGCATCTGTGCGGTACGGAAAATCTCGTCCTGCCAATCGGTGCCTTCGCCAAGCAAAGACGGGTCGCCATACTCCTTGCGAGGCTCCATATTAGACTTAGATTCTGTGTAGAGAGCATTGTTGTATTGAGCGAACTCCCTCATATTGAGGAGGTCGAGCTTGGTAGACTGCTGAGAGATACCATACGAGCCTACATAGTTGAAGTTGGCCTTGCCCTTCTTACCTTTCTTTGTAGTGATGAGCACAACACCGTTGGCCGCACGCGAACCGTATATGGCTGTGGCAGAAGCATCCTTGAGAATCTCCATAGACTCGATATCCTCGGGATTTATGTTGGAAAGGCCAGAGAAAGTACCCTCGCCGAGACCAAGCTTGTCGCCAAATCCCACATCCTGACCGCTCTGTCCATTCACCTGCAAAGGCACACCATCCACAACGTAGAGAGGCTGAGAGTTCTTTACGCTAAGCGAGCTGTTACCACGGATCTGAACGCTCATACCGCCACCTGGCTGACCGGAGTTGGCTGTAACCTGAACACCGGCGGCCTTGCCCTGAAGCACCTGGTCCACGCCAGAGCCCACAAAGCCCTCTATATCAGCTGCCGACATAGAGATGGAAGAGCCTGATACGTCGCTCTTCTTCATGGTGCCGTAGCCCACAACAACCACCTCGTCGATCTGCTGGGCATCCTCCTTGAGGGTTACAACAATAGAATTGCCATTGGCAGACGGCAGCTCCTGCGATTCGAAACCGATGTAGCTGAATACCAATGTCGCATTGTTGCCGACAGTTACAGAGAAGTTTCCGTCCATGTCCGTGATGGTACCATTGGTGGTGCCCTTCTCTACCACATTCACTCCGGGAAGCCCCATGCCTGCCTCGTCGATCACTTTTCCACCTACCTGATTCTGAGCATACGATGCGGCGCTGAAGGCTATCAGGCCAAGCAACATAAACAAAGATTTCAGCAAGTGTGTAGTTAGAAATCTTTTCATGTGTTTAGATAAAATTATTTAATTAGACTTATTATTGATAATTGGTAAATAATATGCTATTATAAAAAAAAGAGGAGGATTTCCGCAAATCCTCACTCTTTACAAACAATAATAATACTGTAAAAAAAAACTACAATCAAATATAATAACACTATAATCTTTTCTATTTTTTTTCAAAAAAATTTGCAAGTCGTTAGTCTCATCTGAAATATATTCAGCGACACCATCAAACTTGGTATGAATGGTATGGCTGTTGCCTTTTTGTTGTCGTTACGATAGCAAAGATAGACACACCGCATCTTTTCTGTGTTCAACATTGTATCAAATATTTTAATTTTTGTGACAAAACACATCAAATATTGTAACAAATTTCTTTAGATTATGTAACATTGCAAAGCCAATTCCCTGACCAGCAATGAATTTTAAATTTTGAAACATGCCCATCAAAAACGCCATCCCGGCTCCCAGACAAGCAAAAAACAACCATCAGCCATTCATTTTTTTTATCTATTTTTTTGATATACGAAATACTTTTAGCATCTTTGCTATCCGAAAAACAATACAATCAATAATAACACTGTAGATGACATCACATATATACCGCATTTTTATTATAACGATACTGATACTGTGGACCCATGTATTGCGGGCACAAGGGCCAAACACCGACAATGTATCCCCATCGCGCCTCACCTTCATGAGATACACGGCCGAGCAGGGACTCTCCAACAGCCATGTAAACGCCATAGGGCAGGACAGCAGGGGTCTGATATGGGTGGGCACCAACGACGGACTCAACAGATTCGACGGCATCAGGTTCCAGACCTTCCACTACTCGCTCACCGACAGCACCAGCATCAGCTCCAACACCATATACGCCATATTCACCGACAGGGACAACACTATATGGTTCGGAACATTCACGGGCCTGTGCAGCTACGACTACAAGGCAGAGCAGTTTGTACGCCACAAACTGCCGCCTCAGCCCAACACGCTGGCATTCACCCCCGTGCGCGCCATTGCGCAAACACCCGACGGCCACCTCTGGCTGGCCACATCGGGCGGAGGCCTGGCCAGGATGGACATAGAGACCCACGACGTAAAATACTACAGACACTCCGGAAGCGACCCTGAATCGGTGTGCTCCGACTATCTGCAGGCCATAGCCGTAGACGACAGCGGACGCGTGTGGGTGGGCAGCGAGAACAGCGGAATATCAATACTGGACCCCGCCACAGGCAAATGCAGGAACATAACCAGGGAATCGGGACAGATAGGCAGCAACGTGATATCCACAATGTACAAGGCATCCAACGGACAGATATGGATAGGAGCGTTCGAGGGCAACGCATCGGTATACAACCCCGCAAGCGGCAGGCTGCAGACAATACGCCTGTCCGACAACAACCTGAGCGTATTCGGAATCACAGAGGGAAAGAGCGGCGATATATGGATAGGAACCCAGGAAGAAGGACTCTTCCACCATTCCGCCGACAGAATAGACCACTTCTGCAACGCCGCCGGCAATGTAAACAACCTGATAAACGACAACATACACGCCCTGTTCACCGACGACAACAGCAACCTGTGGCTGGGAATGTTCCAGGGAGGAATAAACATGATGAAGCCAAGGCCAATATTCGACGGCTTTGTATCAGGCACCGACACCAGGCTCACCCAGAAGACCATACTGGGAATATATCCCGACGGCAAGGAAAACATCTACATCTGCACCGACGGCGACGGCCTGCTGATATGGAACTCCGCAAGCAACGAGGTAGAGCATATAACGGCAGGCATCAGAGGGCTGAAGTCCAACTCGATACGATGCGCCTACAAGGACCACGAAAACCGCGTGTGGCTGGGCACATACCTGAAGGGCCTCCAGGAATACGACACAGAGAAAAAAGTGTTCCGCGGATACGAGAACATACCCGGCGACGACCAGTCGCTATCCAACAACGATGTAACGGCCATTGTGGAAGACCGGCTTGGAAACCTGTGGATAGGAACCAACGGCGGCGGACTCAACAGGCTCGACAAGCAGACCGGACGCTTCATACACTACCGCCACAGCGAGGACGACCCCAAGAAATCCATAATAAACAACCACATTACCAGCCTGTACCTCGACAGCCACGGATACCTCTGGATAACAACCTACTGGGGACTGTCGCAGATGGACCCCGTGAATGGAGATGTAAGGAATTACGAGCTGATAGGATACAACAACACATACATCTGCCTCTACGAGGATTCCAAGCAGAGATTCTGGGCCGGCACCACCATGGGCCTGAAGCTGATGAACACAAGCGACGGATCGTTCCAGGTGTTCTCTACCCAGGAGGGACTGCCATCCAACGTAGTAAACGGCATAGTGGAAGACCGCGAGGGAAACCTGTGGCTATCCACCAACCAGGGAATATGCAAGTTCAACTACGACAAGGGAACCATCCGCAACTTCTACACCGAAGACGGACTTATGAGCAACGAGTTCATACACAACTCGGTGGCATCGGACAACGACGGCGAGATTTACTTCGGAAGCGTGGGCGGCATCACCAGATTCTACCCCGAGAAAATCAACAGCAACCGCAACACCCCAAGGGTGGCCATCACCGACCTCCTGATATTCAACCAGAGAGTATCGCCCAACGACAGCCACGGAATACTATCACAATCGATATCCGAGACCAACGCCATAGAGCTGAACTGGAACGACAACTCATTCACCCTGACATTCAACGCCATAGACTACATACAGCCTCAGAAAATAAAATACGCATTCAGGATTACGGGATTCGACTCCCAGTGGACCTACCACAACTACTCGCAAAACACCGCATCGTACACAAACCTGGATGCCGGGGTATACCATTTCGAGCTGAAGGCCACAAGCGACGGCGAGACCTGGAGCAAGCCCATAAGCCTCAGGATCACAATAGTAAACCCCATCTGGAAAAGGTGGTGGGCCATAATGCTGTACATTATAGCAATAGCGGCCATAATATACTGGTGGTGGATGTATGTTAAACGCACCGAGCGCGAGAAACAGGAGATAAAGATAGAGAACATGCGCCAGCAAAACGACATAGAGCTCAACAAGAGCCGCCTGCAGTTTTTCACCAACATCAGCCACGAATTCCGCACGCCGCTCACCCTGATAATGAGTCCGCTGGAGGAGATAATGGAAAATCCCGACATGGACGCCGCACAGATGCGCAGGCTCAACATCATGCACCGAAACGCCGAGAGGCTGCTAAGGCTCGTAAACCAGATAATGGACCTGCGCAAGATAGACAACAACAAGGAACAGCTCAACCCCGTAAGGTGCAACCTGGTGCAGTTTGTAAGAGAAATAGCCGAGAATTTCCAGCAGCTGGCCGAATCCAACGGCATAGCATTCGCATTTGGCAGCACGATGCAGGAATACTGGACATACATAGACACCGAGAAAATCGACAAGGCCATATACAACCTGCTGAGCAACGCCTTCAAGTTCACACCCGAAGGCGGCAGGATATCTGTGAACATACGCCGCGCCGACAACGGACAGTCCAACAACGTTGTGATAATAGTGGAGGACAACGGCAAGGGCATAGCCGAGCAGAATATCGACAAGATATTCGACCGCTTCTTCCAGGGCGACACCAGCACCATGCAGCAGGGCACAGGCATAGGACTCTGGCTCACCAAGCAGTTCATAGAGATGCACAACGGCATCATAAGCGTATCCAGCCAGGTAGGCAGGGGCACCGCATTCACCATAATGCTCACCGACGGACAGGAATTCAGCAACATGGCGGCATCGGAGCCCGGATACAGCCACATAGGCCTCCACGACGTGGTGGAGCAGCGCAACAACGACCTCAGGTCAAATGCCGAAGCCTCAGGCGCCGACACCCAGGCCAGCAGGCCATCGATACTGGTGGTGGAAGACAACACCGACATCAGGGAATACCTCAGCCAGGGCCTGATGCCGCTGTACAACATATCCACAGCATCCAACGGCGACGAGGGACTGCAGTCTGCCCGGAAAAACATCCCTGACCTGGTAATCACAGACATTACAATGCCGGTGATGGACGGCATAGAGATGAGCCGCAAGCTGAAGTCCGACATAGAGACCTGCCACATCCCAATAATAATGCTCACAGCCAAGACCTCGGAAGAGCAGCGCATAGAAGGCCTGGAATCCGGAGCCGACAGCTACATACCCAAACCATTCAACCCCAAGCACCTACTGGTGAGGATAGAGAAACTGCTGGAGCTCAGGAGAACGCTGAAAGACAAGTTCGGCAACGAGATAGGCTTCGACGCCGAGCAGACAGCCATAGCAGTGCCCGACCGCGACCTGCTCAAGAAGGTGACCTCGGTGATAAAGAAGCGCCTGTCGGACAGCAGCCTGTCGGTAGAGACCCTGGCCGAGGAGGTGGGCATCAGCCGCGGACACCTGCAGCGCAAGCTGAAAAACCTTACCGGACAAAACCCCAACGAGTTTATCCGCATCATAAGGCTGAAACAGGCCGCCGAGATCCTGGGCGGGAAAGACGTATCCATAGCCGAGGTGTCCGAGATGGTGGGATTCAACTCGCAAAGCTATTTCTCCACAGCCTTCACCAAGCAATTCAACATATCGCCATCGCAGTATGTGGAGAGAAACAGGGATGGGGCCTAATGGATAATGGATAATGAAAAAAGGACAACGGATAAGCGCATTATCCATTGTCCTTTTTTCATTATCCATTGATTTTGGCCGCAGGCCAAAATCATTCTATCTTCCCATCAGGTATGTAGCCACATTCTGCTCTATTCTGGCGGCGATATCGGAAGACACGTCGGCCTTCTGGAATTTCTCGCCGGTGATGTTCTCGTAGAGCTCTATGTAGCGGTCAGAGATGCCGTTAACGATCTCGTCGGTCATCTCGGGAACCTTCTGGCCATCCTTGCCCTGGAAACCGTTGTCCATGAGCCACTCGCGTACAAACTCCTTCGAGAGCTGCTTCTGCTGCTCGCCCTTGGCAAAACGCTCCTCGTAACCCTCTGAGTAGAAATAGCGTGAAGAGTCAGGAGTGTGGATCTCGTCGATGAGCACAATCTGGTCGCCAATCTTGCCGAACTCATACTTGGTGTCCACGAGAATGAGGCCGCGCTTGGCTGCAATCTCGGTGCCGCGCTCAAAGAGCTTGTAGGTAATCTCCTCTATCTTGGCGTAGTCGTCGGCAGAGATAAGGCCCTTGGCAATGATGTCTTCCTTGCTGATATCCTCGTCGTGACCCTCGGCGGCCTTGGTGGTAGGGGTGATGATAGGCTTTGGGAACTTCTGGTGCTCCCTCATGCCCTCGGGGATTGCCACGCCGCAGATGGCGCGTGCGCCGGCCTTGTAGGCCCTCCAGCTGCTGCCGGTAAGGTAGCCGCGGATAATCATCTCCACTGGGAAGCTCTCGGCCTTCTTGCCCACAGTCACCATTGGGTCAGGTGTGGCCATCTTCCAGTTGGGAACGATGTCGCTGGTAGCGTCAAGGAACTTGGCAGCTATCTGGTTGAGGATCTGGCCCTTGAAAGGAATACCCTTGGGCAATACCACATCGAATGCCGAGATGCGGTCGGTGGCCACCATCACGAGCTTGTCGTCGTTGATATTGTAAACATCACGTACCTTGCCGTGATATACGCTCTTCTGACCATTGAAATTGAAGTCAGTATTTGTTAATGCTTTTGACATGAGTTTTTATATTATTTTTGATTTTTTTATTTTTTTGATTTATGGAACACCGATTACGCGGATCCAGCGGATCTGCGCAGATTTCTTATGTTTAATAATATTAATCTGCGGAAAATCCGCCCCATCGGCGTCATCTGCGTTCTGTTTCATCCATTCATCCCTCATACGCCTCGATGATGCGCTTCACGAGCTTGTGGCGTACAACGTCGTCCTTATGGAAACTGATGAATGAGATTCCCTTGATGCCTTTCAGTATCTTGAGGGCGTGCACAAGTCCTGAGTCAGACTTCTTCGGGAGGTCTATCTGGGTCTCGTCGCCGGTTACGATGAATTTGCTGTGCTCGCCCATTCGTGTAAGGAACATCTTGAGCTGCGCCACAGTGGCGTTCTGGGCCTCGTCCAATATCACCACGGCATCGCTAAGTGTTCGTCCGCGCATGAATGCGAGAGGCGCTATCTGCACTATTCGGTCCTCTATCATGTCCTCGAGGCGGCGCTGCGGTATCATCTCGTTGAGCGCGTCGTACAGCGCCTGCATGTATGGATCGAGTTTCTCCTTCATGTCGCCGGGCAGGAATCCGATCTTCTCGCCAGCCTCCACGGCCGGGCGGCAGAGTATCAGGCGGCGTGCCGCTCCCGATTTCAGGGCCTTTACGGCCAGCGCAACGGCCAGGAATGTCTTGCCGGTGCCGGCGGGGCCTGTGGCAAACATAAGGTCGCTGTGCTGAAACTCCTCCACCATGCGCACCTGAGTGGCGCTGCGGGGCTTTATGGGATGGCCCGATGTGGAGAAAAGTATGGTGTCGCCGCCGCCCGCAGTAAGCGACGCAGCAGTCTCGTCGTTGCAGAGCAGGCTCTCGAACTGACTCTCCGAGAGCGAATTGTATGTGGAATAGTGTTTCTTTATCTTGGCCAGCAGGACCTCGAAACGCTCTATCTCGGCGGTCTCGCCCATCACCTTGAGGGCATTGCCGCGGGCCACTATCTTGATTTTCGGGAACATAGAGCGCACCACTTCCAGGCGCTGCTCGTTAACTCCGTAAAAATCAACAGGATTCAGGTTGTCTAATTCTATTTTTCGCTCCATAAATCAGTATCGGTTTTTCGTGCCCCAAATATACAAAAAAATTTCAACCAAACAGGCCAACGTCACGTTTCTTTTTTATGCCAAAGAAATACGAGACATCCAGCATTGGATATGCCATGAACTTGAAATCGCCGTACACCGTTCCATACAGCAGTTTCACGCCGGCCTGAAGCATCACATTGCCTTTCATGCCGAAGTATCCGTAGAGGAAAAGCTTGTTTTCGCCGCTCCAGTCTTTCACGTTCCAATCCACTGAATAGAAATCGCCGTCCACCAGTAGATTAAGCTTGTCGGTGATATGGATGTCGAGATCGAGACCGGCAAACCAGACTATCGTGTCGAGGCACACCACTGTCTCGCGGTACCAGAGCTGACGGTCCACAGGGGGCATGGTGGCGTCTTTCTTTATCTTGAACGAGTTTTTGACTCCGGCCCTCAGAGTCAGGAAAAAGTTGGCGGGGTCGCACAGGGTCTTTTTCTTCAGCATCAGCGACACCCTGAGCTCGTTGCGCATGGTAATCACATTGGGCACCACGCAGGTGTCCGATATGAACGAGGGCTTGTGTTTCTGCACGCTCTTGAAAAACATGGTGGGATAGTCCAGGTTGTGGACCGTGGCGAAATATATGTCCCTCTCCTTGAAGAAACCCTCGCCATCGCGCACGGGCTTGTGTATCCATGTGTGCTTGAGGCCCACGTTGGGCAGTTTCCAGTCCAGGAACAGGGTGCTGAAGACCTCGGTCTTCTTGCCGCATCCATATCTGGAGGGCGAGAATGCCGATATCTCAAAATTGTTTCTGGGGATGGTGATGGCTGTGGGGCGGCTCTGGAATGGGGCCTGCGCCTGCAGATTGTGCGGCATCAGGATCACCGCCATCAGCGATAATATAATAAGGAGTGTGTTTCTCATAATAATGATGCTGAATAGTTTTTGTGGCGTGTCACCACATCTTCCTGGTGTCGCGCGATACCTGATACCCTATGCATAGCACAAAACCGTAGTTGAACGATACGGGGGCCAGGTATTCCAGGTAGTCGCGGAAGGTGGACACATAGAACTGCCCGTCCACAACCACGTGCTTGTAATATACTCCTCCGCCAAAGAGCAGGTAGTTCTGGAATCTCTTTGGAGTCCACGACGGAATGTTGTTGCGGCGCTTGAACAGCTCCACGAGCTGCGGGTTGGTGCGTCCGTCCACCGTGGATACGGATTCCAGCAGCACCTCGCGGTCCTCGTCGAACATCCAGCCCAGTGCGGTGCCGGCATATCCGTAGTATCTGGCATGGGCGCGGTGCTCGGTGCCGAACTTGAATTTCACTGGCACCAGCAGGTTCGAGAACCTTGTCCTGACGTTGTATGGGGCTATGTACCCATCGGGCTGATACACATAGTGGAATGTGCATCCGGCTCCCAGATAGGCCAGGCCCACCGTGGCAAACCTGTAGCGCAGAAACCTGTAGGCATACTCGGTCTCCCAGTAGTAGTTCACCATCTTGCCCGACTTGTCGGCGGCATCGCGCGGAGGCACGGTTACATTGCCGATGGAGACTCCGCCCTTCATGGTGTACTGCTGGGCCGCGCACGGCATCAGGCAGGCAGCGTCAATGGCAGCCAGCATCAGCAACATGGACAATATCCTGCGTATCGTATGGATGGAGCTCATATCTATCGTCGTCGGTAAGTTGATGACCTTCGGTTGTTTACGATGAAGAAGCCTGCCGACACGCTAAAGAGCTGATTGCGCAGGGCGTCGGCCTTGGTGCGCGGACTCTCCTCCACAGAGAAGAAGCCGATCTTGTAGCTGGCGTCGATGAAGAAATCGAAGTTGCTGCGGCCCAGCGATGTGCGGAACCCGACATTGATGCTGGCTCCCACGTCGAACTGGCGGAGGCTGTTGATGAAGCTCTGGTTGTAGGTGCGGCCCACGGCAGATGTGTCGGTACTGCTGTCGTAGTACACGATGGAGTCGCGGCCGTAGATGGTCTGGCTCTCCTTCTTGGACGTGGCCTTCATGGCCAGCGACGCGTATGGACCTACCTTGGCGTACAGGTCGCCAAACTCCTGCTTCCAGAGTATGGGAATGTTTATGTAGTCCACGTATCTGGTGATGGTGGTCTTCTCTCGGATATAGTTTTTTACCGGGAAACCGTCGGTGTATATCCTTACACCCTGCTGCGAGTATATGGCGCTCACCTCCAGGTACGACATGTAGGCCAGCGGAAACTCTACATGTACACCCGTGCAAATGGCCCTGCGGGGATCGTAGTCGTCGGTGCGGTCGCGGCCCACAAGGTTGGAGAAATTGGCTCCCATGCTGAAACCTATATTTGTAGACTGGGCGAAACAGGCCACAGACAGCACTACAAGCGCCGATATCAATGCTAATCGTCTGAACATAAGTATGCGTGTGAATCGTTAGTTTCTGATTATAAAATTCCTTATTACTACTAACGGAATTTATCCTGCAAAATTATTAATAATATGCAAAAAATGTGCAAAGTATGCGCAAAAAAAATCTTTGTTAATAAATCAAAAAAAGTAGCACAAAAATATTGCGGGGTTCGAAAATAATGCTAAATTTGCATCGCAATTTTAAGCAAAACAATTTTTAATTTTTCATTCAATTTTTAATATGAACATCTATATTGCAAATTTGAGTTTAGAAGTTACCGACGAGGACTTAAGAGATCTTTTTTCCCCTTATGGAACAATCAATTCAGTAAAAGTAATCATCGACAAAGAGACTGGCAAATCCAAGGGTTTCGGTTTCGTTGAAATGCCCAACGAAGAGGAGGGACAGGCCGCCATCGACGCGCTCAACGGCCAGACAATTCATTTCGACGACGACACCGAGGGCTCGGAGGCCAAGGAAATCAAGGTATCAGTAGCACGCCCACGTCAGCAGAACAACAACAATCAGGGTGGTTTCCGCCAGCAGAACAACGGCGGTTTCCAGCAGAGACGCCAGTTCAACAACAACGGCGGCTTCCGCCAGCAGAACAACGGTGGTTTCCGTCCAAGACGCCAGTTCAACAACAACGGCTACAACAACGGCGGTTACAACAACTACAACAACGGCTACAACAACGGCTACAACAACAACGGCTACAACAACAGATACAACGACAAATACAGCGAGCAGGGCTACAACGGTGGCAACGCCGCCCAGGGCGAGGAGCACGCCGAGGAAGGCCAGCAGCAGAACTCCTACAACGGATACAGCAGCAACGGATACAACAACGGCGGATACAACAACAACGGATACCGCCCACGCCGCCAGTACAACAACAATGGATACAACAACGGCGGATACAACCGTGGATACAACAACCGCGGATACAACAACCGTGGCTACAACAACAATTACAACAACAACTACAACAACGGCTACAACAACTACAACAACGGCTACGGCCAGCAGGACGGCCAGCAGGACAACTACCGCCCATACAACGCACCCCAGGCCAACACAGAGTCGTCGTCCGACGAGACTCCAAAGGCAGAATAATCCAAGCCGCTGAGGTTTTCACAAGCCCCAGACACAACAATCAAGAAAATATGGCAGGCGCGCCCATATCCCCAAGGCGGGTAAGGCGGGCCTGCCGTTTTTTATCCCATCACCTCAAACACACCCATACAATGAAAATATCAGTAGTATCGCCTGTATACATGGGAGAGCGCATGGTGGAGAGCCTTGCCCGCAGGACAACTGAGACCATGGAGGCCATGGACTGCCAATACGAGATAATACTCGTAAACGACTGCTCGCCCGACATGTCGTGGCAGCAGATAAGGCAGTGCTGCGCAGCCAACCAGCACATAAAAGGCGTAAACCTGTCCAGAAACTTCGGACAGCACCAGGCGATAGCCGCAGGCCTAAGCATAGCATCAGGAGACTACATGGTGGTGATGGACTGCGACCTCCAGGACCAGCCCGAGGAAATACCCAACCTGATGCGCAAGGCCATGGAAGGCTACGACATTGTATTGGCCAGCCGCGTCAACAGGCAGGACAGCGCATGGAAAAAACTGTCATCGAGGATATTCCACTGGATACTCAACAAGACCACCGACCTTGGCACCGACCACACAGTGGCCAACTTCGGCATATACTCGCGCCGGGTGATAGAACAGTACAACAAGATGCCGGAGCAGACCAAACTCCTGGGCGCGCAGATAAAATACCTGGGATACACCCGCGCCACCATCCCCGTGGAGCACATGCCCCGGCAGGAAGGCAAATCCAGCTACAGCATCGGCAGGCTGGCAAGGCTGGCCGCCAGCGCCATAATAGCAAACTCCAACAAGCCCCTGCACTGGGCGGCCAAGATGGGCCTGATAATGTCCGCAATGTCGTTTGCCCTCGCCTTATATAATATAGTGGCCAAGATATGCGGGATAATATCGCTGCCGGGCTATACGACCACGGTATTCTCAATATGGTTCGTGGGCGGGCTGATACTCATGATGCTGGGAGTGATAGGCCTCTACATAGGCAAGATATTCGACCAGGTAAACGCCAGACAGCCATACATAATAATGGACACAATCAACCTGGAAGGGCAGATAAAAGAATAGATGAAAAATGACAGAAATAATTGCACGTTTTTGAGTTTTGTTTTGTATATTTGCAGACCGGCAGCACAACATTTGCACGCAATTTGCAACAGCCCGGTAATACAACAATGAAAAAAAATAATCCTCTCGATATGGAACAGAAAAAGAACAAATTGGGATTGAAAGGCACCCTGTTTCTGATGATGGCAGTATCAGGAACGCTGTTTTTGGGAGCCACACTGCTTATAGTATACATAGTATCCAAGGAGATACTCAACGACACCATAAGCCAGAGCATACGCAAGCAGCTGGAATCCGTATCCAACACCCTGGTGGTGCAGTCAACGGGATTCAGCGACAAGAACATGACCGCGCTGTCGAACATAAAAGCCTCCATAGACTTGCTGGGCGGCATCAGGGAATACGACTCCACGGTAGTACTGAGCGGCAACGAAACCCGCCTGTGGAAGATAAACGGAAAGCCACTCCACAAATCCGACATAGCAGCCCAGCTGTCGGCGGGCATGCCGGGATTCTACTTCTCGATATACCAGAAGACTCCCAAGGGCTACGTCATAGTGGCCACCACCATAACAGACCAAGGCGGCAAAAACGGAGCAGGAGTCCTGATGCCCCCATCCGACCCCACAGCCCAGGCCATAGAACAAGGACAGAACCCCGAGGGCTTCGCCGAGGTACTGGGCCAGAAACTCGTATCATTCAGCAAGCCGCTGATACTTAACGGACAGACCAGAGGCATACTCACCATGAGCATCAACGCCGAGCTGCTGCGCGCATCGAGCCAGCAGCAATACACAGAAACAGTACTCGAAACCGGATTCATGGCATGGGTAAACACACTGTCGAAAAACGTGCTCAAGGCCGACGGATCGCCGTACTGCACCCTGCCCGACGATACTTACCAGACAATAACCTCAAGCCAGAGCCCTGAGGTAAACCTGCTGCAGTTCCAGCACGACGGCGAGCTCCACGAGATACAGTACCTCTTCAACCCCTACGCCGGCGAATACCTCGCATTCGTATATCCAGTGGCAGAGAAATTCAGCAAGCTTTTCAGGCTGATACTGCTGTTCACCATAATACTCGTAATAGTGGTGGCTGTATTGTCCATACTGCTCAACAGCTTCATCAACAAGACCATGAGAGCCATTGGAGGCGAGCCTGAGGACGTGGAGACCGCGGTATCCAAGATGGCCGACGGCGACGTACGCGTCTCCCAGGAAGAGATAGCTAACTCTACAGGCATACTCCACGCCAGCCGCAAGACCGCCGACAACCTGCGCAAGATGCTCCACAGCATGCTGACAGGAGCCGACAACCTATCCAACTCCAGCCAGGAGATCAACAGGACAACACAGCAGCTCTCAAGCATCTGCAACGAGCAGGCAGCCACTGCCGACCAGATAGTGCAGTCGGTAAACTACATACAGACAGAGATAGCCAACAACGGCGACAAGAGACAGCAGACAGTCAAGATAGCCGAGAAGATAAAAGCCGACGTACAGGACATCCAGGTAACACAGAACAACAACCTGGAAGCCGTACGCAACATCACCGACAAGATAAACATAATCAACGACATAGCATTCCAGACCAACATACTGGCCCTGAACGCCGCCGTAGAAGCCGCACGCGCCGGCGAGCACGGCAAGGGATTCGCCGTGGTGGCATCGGAAATCAGGAAACTGGCCGAGAAATGCAAGTCGTCCGCAACCGACATCATAGATGGCGCCGAGAAGACCGTGCAGATCACCGAGATAGCCCACAAGCGACTGGCAGACATACTGCCCGAGGTAGACAAATGCGCACAGCTGATGAACGAGATAGCCGAGGCCGGCAACAACCAGCTGATGTCGATATCGATGATAGACGACAACGTAAAACAGCTGAACACCTCAATACAATCCAACGCCGCATCCAGCGAGGAGCTGGCGGTATCGGCAGAGGAACTGAACGGCCAGGCCGAAATCTTCAAGGACTCCACCAAGAAGTTCAAGGTATAGCGTATCAGCTATCCAAACACCATAATACACCAAACACCCCAAAAAGCTATGATTATGAATAGAATCACCAAGATACTGATGCTGATATCGGCCCTGATGATATCGCAGGTATGCCAGGCATACATAAGGCTGCCACACATAATAGCCGACCACATGGTACTACAGCAGAAAAGCCAGTGCCCGATATGGGGATGGGCCAATCCCGGTGAGGAGGTGGAGGTGGAATGCTCCTGGGGAGTAAAAGCCAGGGCCATAACCAGCGTAAGCGGACGATGGGAGGTTACCATAACAACACCATCGTACGGAGGCCCGTACACCATAACAATGAGGGGCGACAACACAATCACCATCGGCGACGTGATGATAGGTGACGTCTATCTGGCCGTGGGAGAGATAAACATGCAGATAGCACTCCACGGCATGGGCGCCGACACCATCATTGGAGGTCAGCAGGCCATAAGGGAAGCCGCTGCCAGCAACAACCACAACATCAGGGCAATAGGAATACCTCAGCGCGCATCATTCAAGGAAGAGGAAGACGTGGCCGCATACTGGGTGGATATCACCGACCCCACCCTGGAATACATGAGCGCTCTGGCATATTTCTTCGCAGTAAAAGTATACCAGGAGACCGGAGTACCAATCGGAATAGTAAATCCGGCATGGGGCGGCAGCAAGGCAGAAAGCTGGATTAGCGAGGAATACCTGTCGAAACTGCCCGAATACAAGAGCGAGATAGAGCAATACCATGCGGGAATCCCCCAACAGGAGATACTGTCGAAATGGGTAAAAGGCCATGAGAAGGGCAACCTGAGCAAGGGTTTCGAAGGAATGAAGTTTTCGGACACCGAATGTGCCCGCATATCGTACGACGACAGCGAATGGCCCAAGATAATGATACCATGCTACTACGACAACGACAACCTCGTGGGAGCCTTCGACGGAGCGGTATGGTTCCGCAAGTGGGTAGAGATTCCCGACGAATGGCAGGAGAAACAGCTGATACTATCGCTGGGCCCCATCGACGACATGGACGAGACTTTCGTAAACGGCGAGCTGGTGGGCCGCCACATGGGTCCGGGACATTTCAGCACCAACCGTGTATACAAGATACACCCGGGCCTGGTAAGGACGGGCAAAATGCTTGTGGCAGTGCGCATGATAGACAACGGAAACGCCGGAGGCATCTGCGGACGCCCCGAGCTCCTAAAGATTTACCCCGAAAACGAGGAGGACAACAACATATCGATAGCCGGAGAATGGTCGTATCAGCCTGTGGCAGAGCTATACGACGACGAATACTACATGTACAACTACCGAAACAAGGAATTCGACCAGCGCCCAAAGATAAACATCACACTCAACAACAAGACGCTGTTCTCCACATTCAACGCCATGATGAAGCCCGTGGCGCCATATTCCATAAAGGCTGCACTGTGGTGCCAGGGCGAGAGCAACCACATACTGGGCCGCGAGGAGGCATACTACAAGCTGCTGCCTCAGCTGGCCGAATGCTGGAGAAAGGAATTCAAGTCGCCCGACATGAAATTCTTCTACACACAGCAGTATCCGTACCCATACCAGAGAACCGTAATGTCATACGAATTCAGAGAGGCCCAGCGCCGCTGCCTTGCCGAGATACCAAACTCGGCCATGGCGTGCATGATGGATTTCGGCAACCAGGCATCACTCACCACACACACCAAGAAAGGCGAAGGCGAGCGACTGGCCCTGCTGGCCCTGAAGGAGATACACGGCAAAAACGTGGAGTCAATGGGTCCCGAGCTGGAAACCTTTACCGTAAACCGCAACAACAGCTCCATAGAGCTCACATTCACTCATACAACAGGCGGACTGAAGCTGAACGGCGACCCAAGCAAGGATTTCGAGATATCGGACAACAGCGGAGTATTCGTGCCGGCCAACGCCGTAATAGAGGGCAACAAGATAATAGTATCGAGCCCTGAGGTAAACAAACCGAGAAACGTGCGCTACTGCTGGAGAAACTGGGTGGAATCGCCATCACTCTACAACGGAGCAGGACTGCCCGCATCATCATTCACCACCGAGAAATCATTCACCGTGGACAGCGAGGCAATGCAGAAATCGCTCAAAAACGGAAACTAAAAACATCATCCCCTCATCATCTCCCTCACCTTGTCGGCGATGGAGTCGCGGTCGTAGCCGCACAGCTTATAGAGGTCCTGGGGAGTGCCATGCTCTATGAAACGGTCTGGAATGCCCAGACGGCATATCCTTGGGGAGCAGCCGTGGTCGGCGCAGTATTCCAGCACGGCGCTGCCGAAACCGCCCTGGAGAGCATTGTCCTCCACGGTGATTATCTTATCGAATTTTTCAAGAATCTGGTCCATCATACCGGTATCCAGCGGCTTTATGTAGCGCATGTCGTAATGCGCGGGATGCATGCCCTGCGCATTAAGCATCCTGATGGCCTGTTCCACCTCGTAGCCGATGGTACCGACTGACACAATGGCCACATCATCGCCATCGCATATCATGCGGCCCTTTCCAATATCCATCTTCTGGAACGGCAGCTGCCAGTTGCTGTTGTGCCCGTTGCCGCGCGGATAGCGGATGGCAATGGGGCCGTCGAGATACTGGGCGGTGTAGAGCATGTTCCTGAGCTCCACCTCGTCCATAGGCGCGGCCACTATCAGGTTGGGAATGTGGCGCAGATACGAAATATCGAAAGCGCCCTGATGCGTAGCGCCATCGGCACCCACTATGCCTGCCCTGTCGAGGCAAAGCACCACATGGAGGCGGGGCAGACACACATCGTGCACTATCTGGTCGTAGGCGCGCTGCATGAATGTGGAATATATGTTGCAATAAGGCAGCAGTCCCTGCGCGGCCATTCCGGCCGAGAATGTAACGGCATGCTCCTCGGCTATGCCCACGTCATATACCCTCTCGGGGAATTTCTTGGCCATCATATTAAGCGAGCAGCCCGACAGCATGGCCGGCGACACACCCATTATGTTGGGATTCCTTTCGGCAAGCTCGGTCACAGTAATTCCAAAAACGTCCTGATACTTTGGGCCCATTGGTTTGGCGTCGTGTGACGGCACTTTCTCGCCAGTCTCTATGTCGAACGCGGTGCTTGTGGCATGCCATGCGGTCTGATTGTCCTCGGCAAACTTGTAGCCCTTGCCCTTGGTGGTAAGCACATGGAGCAGTTTAGGGCCCTGTATGTCCTTCATCTCGTTTATCACCTCGGCCAGGCGTATCACATCGTGGCCGTCCACGGGTCCGAAGTACCTGATGCCCAGCCCTTCGAAAAAGTTGCTGCGCTTCAGGACCACATGCTTGATGCCGCTCTCTATCTTGGATATGAAGTTGCGGGCCCTTGGCATCAGGGCCTCGAACTTGCCCAGAGTATCCCAGACGTCCTTCTTCACACGGTTGTATGTCTTGGAAGTGGTGATATCGAGCAGGTAATCGTTGAGCGCGCCGCGGTTCTGGTCTATCGCTATGTGGTTGTCGTTCAGGATCACCAGCAGGTTGGATTTCTGGATGCCGGCATTGTTGAGCGCCTCGAAAGCCATTCCTCCCGTCATGGCGCCATCGCCTATCACAGATATCACATGCTGGCCCTGGTGCCCAAGCTGGGCCGCCGCCACAGCGAGACCCAGCGCCGAGGATATCGAAGTGCTGGCATGTCCGACTGTAAAGGCGTCGTAATCGCTCTCGTCCCTGTTAGGAAACGGACTTAGGCCGTGGAGAGTGCGCAGCGTCTCAAACATCTCCTTGCGCCCGGTAAGTATCTTGTGGGCATAGGCCTGATGCCCCACATCAAACACAATCTGGTCGTATGGGGTGTTGTATACGTAATGGAGCGCCACTGTAAGCTCTATAACGCCCAGAGTGGCGGCAAAATGGCCCGGATGCTGGCTGATAACCTCTATGACATATTGCCTCAACTCGTCACAGAATTGAGGCAGCTTATCCTTGGGAATCTTCTTGAGATCGTCGGGATAATTGACTTGGTCCAACAGAGGGTATTTTGTAGCCATATCCATTGTAAAAAAAATTTTTTGGAAAATCCTCGCAAATATACAAAATAATATGCAGAAATTTCCAAAAAAATATCATCTTTGTTGTCCAAAACTAATGCGATGAGAGAGTTTTCACTGATAATCAAGAAAATCACCTGGCGAAAAATCTGGAATCTTGCCGTCAGGAATATAGGAATGCTGCTGAGCCGCATATCAGGGCGGTATGTAAACATAGGCATGCCGTGGTCGTACTCGATAGAGCCTTGCGATATCTGCAACCTGAAATGCAGGGCCTGTCCGTCGGGCCTTGGCGAACTGCGCAGGCGGCGCGGACGCATACAGATGGACGACTTCATGAAGGCTGTGGACGAGATAGCGCCATACGCCATCAATCTGTTCATATATTTCCAGGGCGAGCCCACCCTGCACGGCGATTTTGCCCGCATGGCCCGATACGCCAGCCAGAAGGGCATCCACACCGCCACATCCACCAATGCCCATTACATAGACGGGGCCATGGCCGAGGATATCGTAAAATCCGGACTGGGCAAGATGATAGTCTCGCTGGACGGCTACAATCAGGAAACCTACTCCGCCTACCGCGCCGGCGGCAGCTACGATACAGTGATACAGGGCATCAGGAACCTGGCCAACGCCAAGAAACGCCTGGGCATCAGCACCCCGGTGATAGAGGTGCAGACCCTGGTGACCAGGATCAACGAGGACGGGCTGCAGAGAATGAGGGACATAGCCTTGGAAGCCGGCGCCGACTCCCACTACCTGAAAACCATGCAGATAGAGAACGAGGAGGATTTCGCCACATTCAAGACATCCATAGACAAGTATTCGAGATACGACAGCCAAAACCGGCTGAAGCGCCCCGTGGGATTCTGCTCCAGGATAATGAACTCGGCAGTGATAACCATAGACATGGATGTATTGCCATGCTGCTACGACAAGGATGCGGAGCTGAAGCTTGGCAACCTGAGAGAGCATCAGCTGAGAGATATCATAAAATCTGACAAGGCATACGGGATAATAAACGGCATAGAGCGCAGCCGCGACAAGAGGCCGCCAATGTGCCTAAACTGCGGAGGATAAGCCCATGGACAGGATTGCAGTGCTGATACCGTGCCTCAACGAGGAGGCCACAATAGCCAGGGTGGTGGAAGATTTCAGGACACAGCTGCCCGAGGCCAGCATATATGTGTATGACAACAACAGCACCGACCGCACAGCCGAGGCGGCAAGGCAGGCCGGCGCCATAGTGAGGACCGAGCCGCGCAGGGGCAAGGGCAACGTGGTGCGCACGATGCTCATGGATATCGACGCCATGTGCTACATTATAGTGGACGGCGACGACACCTACCCCGCCGAGAGCGCCCGGGAGATGGCCAGTGCTGTACTGGACTGCAACTGCGACATGGCCATAGGCGACAGGCTGACAGGCCGCGACTATTTCAACCAAAACCGGCGCCCATTCCACGGATTCGGCAACAAACTGGTATGCAGGCTGATAAACACAGTATACCACGGCGACATACGCGACATAATGACCGGATACAGGGCCATCGGATACGCTTTCGCTAAATCGTTCCCGGTGCTCAGCCAGGGGTTCGAGATAGAGACCGAGATGAGCATACACTGTCTGGACCGCAACCTGCTCTACAGGAATTTTCCCATAAGCTACCGCAACCGACCCGAGGGCAGCGTGTCCAAGCTGCGCACCTACGACAACGGCCTGCAGGTGCTGTACACTATATTTACGCTGTACCGTACCTACAAGCCGCTGAGGTTTTTCCTATGGTGCTCGGCCATATCGCTGATAATATCGCTGACTTTCCTGTTTCCAGTGATGGCGGAGTTCATGGAGACCAACACCACACAGAAACTGCCAAGTTTCATAGCATGCGTGTTTTTCGCCATATTCTCGATACTGTCGTTTTTCCAGGGCCTCAGCCTCGACACCATCAATCAGAAGGAGCGCCGCGATTTCGAGATCCTGTACGGCAGCTGCCGCGAGAGGGCTAAAAATGCCTGCTGATGAGGTGATGCCTCTTCATCTCGGCCTCAACATCGTTCACATGCCGCAGCATGCGCTTGCCGGCATTGTCGCCAAACTCGTTGAAAAGCCTCATGCAGTACTGGCGGCTTACATCGAAAATCTCGAGCGCATAGTATATCTGGGCCAGATTGTACACCATGTCGGCCTTGGCGTTTTTCTGTTTCTTGTCGGCGGTGGAGAGCGACTCCTCTATCTCCTTGAAATGGTTGATCCATGGCTGCATGTCCTTGATAGTCTGAGACAGGTCGCCATCCAGTTTTATGCCGCCTATTATGCGCTTGATCTCGGCCTTGGCCTGCTGATGCTTGGCATAATACTGGCTCTTCTTGCTGTCGAACAGGCATATCTTGATATCCGACTGGGTTGAGTGATAGCGGAATGCATTGTCGATGTCTTCCTGCATCTTGTCGGTAAGCGAGAATATCTCGTCCCTGAGAATCTGCTCCACAAACGCGTCCCTGTTCTCCTTCAGGAACTCATGACATTCATGGTGGCTGCTGAAACGCCTGTCTGCTATCACGAAGGTAAGCACAGGAGCGCGTCTGAGCTCAGTATCGTAATTGTCGAACTGGTAACGGTACTCTCCATCAACGCTCAGCGATGAGGTCAGGCGTATGGAGTAATCTATGTGGGGCACATAGAATTTCTCCAGCACCTCCTCGCCATGGCGGCGCACCTTCTCCGGGACCTCCTCCTCGTGCATGCCCTCTATGATGAAATCGGTGGCCGATATGTTTACCTGCACCGGCACATCCTTGTTTTTGCGGTCTTCCTGCCAGCCGTCACCTATCTGCAGACGGTCACACACATCGGAGTACCTTATGAAATCCGACACCACTATCGATGAGTTGAAGTTTACATGGAACACGCGGTCCGATTCTGGCACATAGAATGTGGGCAGGTATCTCACGGGGAAAAAGATATGAATCTTGTCGGTGCCGTACTGGGCCACAGCCGACACACACATCAGCATCATAAATGCGAGTATTGGAATAATTCTTTTCATATATGTTGTTGTTTACGGGATTAAACAAAAAAATGTTGTCCTGGCCCATGTGGCCCGGGACAACATTTGATATTGAGTTTTCAGATAATTACATCATCATATTGAGCAATCTGGCCAGAGTATGCTTCAGCTCCTTGCGGTTTACTATGTAATCGAGGAAACCATGCTCGAGCAGGAATTCCGAACTCTGGAAACCTTCAGGGAGGTCCTTGCCGGTAAACTCCCTGATAACACGCGGACCGGCGAAACCGATGAGGGCGTTAGGCTCGGCCATGTTGATATCTCCGAGCATGGCAAACGATGCCGACACTCCTCCGGTTGTGGGGTTGGTGAGCACACAGATATATGGAAGTCTGGCATCGCTAAGCTGAGTAAGCTTGGCAGAGGTCTTGGCCATCTGCATCAGCGAGAAAGCGCCCTCCATCATTCTGGCGCCGCCCGATCTGGTAATCATCACCAGCGCACACTTGTTTTGGATGCAGTAGTCTACACTGCGGGCTATCTTCTCTCCCACCACGGAACCCATGCTGCCGCCCACAAACTCGAAGTTCATGCAGTCAACAACAACCTTGCGGCCCTCTATGTTGCCCGATGCCACCGATATGGCGTCCTTCAGTTTAGTCTGTTTCTCTACAGCGGCTATGCGGTCGGTGTATTTCTTGCGGTCCACGAAACTGAGAGGGTCGCCGCTGTGCAGCGATGCGAAGAGCTCCTCGTAGACACCCCCGTCGAACAGTATCTCGAAATACTCCGAAGTGGAGATTCTCTCGTGGTATCCGCACTTGGGGCATACACCCATATTCGCCTTGAGGTCGTCGGTGGTGTTCAGTATCTCCTTGCACTCGGGACACTTGTACCACATGCCGTCCTTTATCTCTTTCTTGTCTTTAGTCTCGGTAATAATACCTTGTTGCGATCTGTTAAACCAGCCCATATTATAATGTTTGCGATTAGTTTAATGCTGAGGCCTTGGCAGAATTCCGTTCCGCACCATTGCCATTGCAGCGCAAAGTTAGTAATAATTTTTGATATTAGAAATATCTTGCCATACATATATTTTTCATAAAGCATGCCGGCAATCCGCTATCTTATCACGAGTCTCTGACCTATGCGGAGTATCGTGGTGGCGGTGATATGGTTCAGCCTGCATATAGAGCCCACTGTGGTGCCGTGTCTCCTGGCAATGGCGCCCAGAGTGTCGCCCGATTTCACCACATGGATAACTGTGCCCGTGGCGGCCACAGACTCCTTCTCGGTCTGGCCGTAGTGGGAATATATGTTGAAATAGTGCTTCTTGAGAGTAAACAGGGTGTCGCGCAGCTGTCCGTTGGCGAAATCGAAAATGCGCTCGGCATCGAAAGCCTTGCCCATGTACCTTACCTCGAAATGGAGGTGAGGGCCGGTGCTGCGTCCGGTGTTGCCTCCCAGACCTATGGTCTCGCCGGCCTTCACCAGGTCGCCCTCCTGCACAAGATGCTTGCTGAGGTGGGCATAATATGTCTCAAGGCCGTTGGCATGGCGCACCACTATCAGGTTGCCGTAGCCACCAGTCTCCCGCACTGTGCGCACAACACGCACCTTGCCATCGAATGCGGCATATATAGGGTCGCCAATGTTGAGCGGAATATCAGAACCCTTGTGCTCGCGGTAACGGCGGAATTTCCATCCCGATATTACGGCGCCAACCTTGGGACAGGCCCATCCGTGGGTGCTGTCGGCCAGCATCAGGTCCACCGAATCGGGCAGCGACGCAATGGTTACGTCCTGATACGCATGTATGTTGTCGGTATCCCATCCATCCTGGAAATCCTCGTCGGATATGTTTGGACGGTCCAGCTCAATGTATTGCCATGTGAAGTTTTTGTAAAGCACTATCTTGGTGTACTTGTCGCGGGTGTCGATGGTGTCGATGGCCTCGGCATTGCTTTCCACCTTCTCGAGCTCGGCGCTGCTGATAATGGTATCGCTGTCCTGCGCCTGCGACGCCAGCGAGACTGCCATAGCTGCCAATATCATCAATAATTTTCTCACTTCCTGATATCTTTTGAATAAAAAGGTTAATATAAATAGTCAGAAAAAAAAGAAAATGAACAAGGCAGTCCGGAAAATCCGGACTACCTTATTCATTTTCCCTTATAGAATATATATCTGCAACATCGTGTTAGTCGCGGTTGAGTTTTTTCTTAATCTCCTTCTCCTCGAATGCCTCCACGATATCGCCTTCCTGAATGTCGTTGTACTTGTCGATATTGAGACCGCACTCCATACCAGCGTTCACCTCCTTGGCATCGTCCTTGAAGTGCTTGAGGGAGCCAAGCTCGCCAGTAAACACAACGATACCGTCGCGGATAACGCGTACCTTGTTGGTGCGCATGATCTTGCCCTCGGTAACGAAACATCCGGCAATATTTCCCACCTTGGCAATGCGGAACACACTGCGGATCTCGGCAGTACCGCAGAACTCCTCCTTGGTCTCGCTGCCCAGCATACCCTCCATGGCATCCTGGATATCGTCGATGGCGTCGTAGATGATGGAATAAGTCTTGATATCGATCTGCTCCTTCTCGGCCAGCTTCTTGGCAGCGCCGGAAGGACGAACCTGGAATCCGATGATGATGGCATTGGCAGCCGACGCCATGAGCACATCGCTCTCTGAAATCTGGCCCACGCCCTTGGATATAACCTTAACCTCGATCTCCTCGGTAGAGAGACGCTCCAACGAATCCTGGAGAGCCTCTATAGAACCCTGCACATCACCCTTGATGATGAGGTTGAGCTCCTGGAAGTTTCCGATTGCTATACGACGGCCAATCTCGTCGAGGGTAACGTGCTTTGTGGTGCGCACGCCAATCTCGCGCTCTATCTGCTGGCGCTGGAGAGCCTTCTCACGGGCAGAACGCTCGTCGGGCATCACCTTGAACTTGTCGCCGGCCACAGGGGCACCGTCGAGACCCAGGATAACACATGGCTCGCCTGGACGCGCCTCGTTGATCTTCTTGTTGCGCTCGTTGAACATGGCCTTCACCTTTCCAGAGTGTCCGCCTGCCCATATCACGTCGCCCACCTTCAGTGTGCCGCCGTCCACAAGCACTGTGGATACATATCCACGGCCCTTGTCGAGAGCCGACTCTATCACCGAACCGGTAGCTGGCTTGTTGAAGTTGGCCTTGAGGTCCAGCATCTCGGCCTCCAGAAGAATGCGCTCCAAGAGCAGGTCCACATTCAGACCCTTCTTGGCTGATATGTCGATAGAACCGTACTTGCCGCCCCAGTCCTCCACCAGGAGGTTGCGCTCCGAGAGCGCGAGCTTTATCTTCTCGGGATCGGCACCCGGCTTGTCAATCTTGTTGATGGCGAAAATGATAGGCACACCCGCAGCCTGAGCGTGCGAGATAGCCTCCTCTGTCTGAGGCATTATGCTGTCGTCGGCGGCTATCACGATTACCGCGATATCAGTAATCTTGGCGCCACGGGCACGCATGGCTGTAAAAGCCTCGTGGCCAGGGGTATCCAGGAATGTGATATGCTTGCCGTCGGAGAGCGTTACATTGTAGGCTCCAATATGCTGTGTGATACCACCGGCCTCGCCGGCTATCACATTGGTCTTGCGTATATAGTCGAGGAGCGAAGTCTTGCCATGGTCCACATGACCCATAACGGTAACTATCGGAGAGCGAGGCTCGAGATTCTCCTCGTCGTCCTTCTCCTCTTCCTGCTCCTCGTTTTCCTCGGCATTTATGAACTGGACATCGAAACCGAACTCCGGAGCCACGAGAGTTATTATCTCGGCATCCAGGCGCTGGTTTATCGATATCATTGTGCCCAGGTCGAAACATGTTGCGATAATCTGGTTTACAGGCACATCCATGAGGGTAGCAAGCTCGTTGGCCGAAAGGAACTCGGTAACCTTGAGGATCTTTTTCTCCTGCTCGGCCATGGCAGCCTGCTCGGCCTCCTTGTTGCGGTAGTCCTCACGCTTGTCGCGGCGGTGCTTGGAAGTCTTCGACTTGCCCTTGGAACCGGTAAGGCGGGCCAGGGTGTCCTTCACCTGCTTTGCCACATCCTCCTCGTTCACCTCCTGCACCTGCTGGCGCTTGTCGCGGTCCTTTCTCTTGAACTTGTCGCCATTCTGGCCGCCATTTCCGCCCTGCTGTCCGTTGGCATTCTTGTTGCCACCCTTGGCAGCATCGCCGGATTTCTTGCCATCCTTGCGGTCCTTGTCCTTATCCTTGCGGTTGCCCTTCTTGTCGCCACCCTTAGAGCCGGCCATCTCGGCGGGATTGCTGATATCCACGCGCTCCTTGCCTATGCGGTTGCGCTTTTTCTTGCGGCTGCTCTTTCCGGATTTCTTGCCCTCGTCGCCAAGGTCTATCTTGCCGAGTATGGTTGGACCGGTAAGCTGTACAGATCCTGGACGGAAAACCTCCTCCTCCGACGATCTCTGGGACTGAGGCTCGTCAGGAACCTGGTAATTGTGCACAGGAGCCTCGTTTTCCACAGGAGCGGCGTCTGCCGGCCTGCGCTGAGGCTGCTGGGCCTGATTCTGCTGCTGTTGCTGGGGCCTTGGCTGCTGATTGCCGCCATCGCGCCGGGAATTGCGGTCCCTGTCGCTCTTCTTGTCGGGGCGTGTCTTGGTATTGATGCTGCTGAGGTCTATCTTGCCAAGCACTTTGGGGATGTTTGGCTCCGAAGACTGAGGCGCACCCTTCTTGGAGCGGTCCTGCTGCTGAGGCTGCTGACCCCCCTTCTGCTGAGACTTGTTGCCGCCGTTGCCGGACTTGTTTCTGTTCTGGTCCAGATCTATCTTGCCTAACACTTTAACTTCCTTCTTTTCTACGGGAGCTTGATTAGTGTTGTTTGATGCCTTTGTGGCATTAGCCTTGTTGTCGGCAGATATAGCCTTCTTGCGTTCCTTCTCTATCTCAGCCTGCTTCTCGCTCTGCTTTTTGGCCATGATGTCAGAGCTGAACTCCTTTACGAGCAGGTCGTACTGCTTGCCGTCTATCCTCTGATTGGGGTCGTTGCTCAACGACCCTCCCTTCTTGTTGAGGAATTCGACAATAGTAGACACGCCCACGTTGAGCTCTTTGGCCACTTTGTTTAATCTTGTTTCTCTATTATCACCCATATAAGGAAATTAAAGTTTTCGGCGTTAAAAAAAATATATAATTAAATCTTATTCAAACTCTTCTCTGAAGATATTGAGAACATAGTCGATGGTCTCTTCCTCCAGGTCGGTACGTCTCACGAGTTCCTCCCTTGACAACTTGAGAACATCCTTTGCAGTGTCGCAACCTATGCCCTTGAGTGCGTCAATGATCCATGGCTCGATCTCGTCGGCAAACTCGGTGAGTGCCACGTCGTCCTCCACGCCCTCCTCGATATCTCTGAACACCTCGATATCGTATCCAGTGAGCTGGCCTGCGAGCTTTATGTTTGATCCGTTTTTGCCGATGGCCTTAGATACCTCCTCGGGATCCAGGTAAACCTCGGCCTTGCGCTCTGCCTCATCCACCTTTATGTCGTTTATGTGGGCGGGGCTCAGGGTGCGCTCTATGAACAAGCGGCTGTTGTTGCTGTAGTTTATCACGTCGATATTCTCGTTGCGCAGCTCGCGCACGATGCCGTGGATACGGGAACCCTTCATGCCCACGCATGCTCCTACAGGATCTACTCTGTCGTCGTAGCTCTCCACTGCCACCTTGGCCCTCTCGCCTGGTATGCGGACGATCTTCTTTATGGTGATGAGTCCGTCGAGGATCTCTGGCACCTCCAGCTCGAAGAGTCTCTCCAGGAATACAGGGGATGTTCTCGATATTGTGATGCTTGGCGATCCGTTGCGCATCTCCACGCTGCTGATAACGGCCCTCAGGGCGTCACCCTTGTGGAAGAAGTCGCTTGGAATCTGCTCCAGCTTTGGCAATACAAGCTCGTTGCCCTCTTCGTCGTGGATAAGGATCTCTTTTTTCCAAACCTGATATACCTCGCCCACCACGATCTCGCCAATCTTGTTCTTGTATTTCTCGTAGAGTTTCTCCTTCTCCAGCTCCAGGATCTTTCCTGTAAGGTTTTGACGGAGAGTAAGAATGGCACGGCGGCCAAAGTCCTGGAACTTCACCTCGTCGGTAACCTCCTCGTCGATCTCGAAATCGGGGTTCTTGGCCTTGGCGTCGGAGAGAGAGATCTCCAGGTTGGGGTCCTGTACATCACCGTCCTCCACTACCACGCGGTTTTTCCATATCTCGAGGTCGCCCTTGTCGATGTTTATAATTATGTCGAAATTCTGGTCGGTACCAAAAGTCTTAGCGAGCACGTTTCTGAAAACGTCCTCTATCACGCGCATCATTGTGGCGCGGTCGATATTTTTTTGCTCCTTGAACTCGGCAAATGAATCTATCAGATTAGTTATTTCCATATTTCCGCCTAAAAAATTTTATTTAAACGTAATTTTTAATTTTGTCTGTTTAATGTCGCAGAAGTTGTAGGATTTTTTCTCAGTCACCTTCACCTTCTTGCCGTTCTGCCTCTCGGTGTGAGTCTCCTCTATCTCGACGGCTGTGCTGTCGGCTCCCGCAATGGTGCCTTTTATCTTCTCGCCGTCCACCATAAGGATGTCCACCTCCTTGCCAATATTCTTGAGATACTGCCGCAGTATCCTGAGTGGCTCTGTAAGCCCCGGGCTGGAAACCTCGAGCTCGAAATCCTCCTGCTCCCTGTCCAGCTTGGCCTCGATGGCGTGGCTCAGGTCGCCACACTCGTCGATGGTGATTCCCGCGTCGGTATCTGCCTTTATTGTGATCACATTGTCCTTGCTGACCTTGATGTCCACTACGAAGAACTTCTGCAACTCGGGATCCTGCTCTATTAGCTGCTGTATTGTCTGTGCTGAAATCATAATTTTTCACTAACGAAATAGGGGACAATAGTGTCCCCTATCCTCTTTGGCTGCAAAGTTAAATATTATGTTTTAATTGTGCAAAATTATTTGCAATTATTTTTCAGATAATTGATACACAAGTACAAATTCGGCACCTGACTTGGGCTTATCTGAGCTCTATGGTGCCCATCTTCGGCATCAGCCCCATGATGGTCTGCTGCCGCCCCCTCACATACTGCGATGGCGCCGCCACCAGGAATCTCCGCGGATTGGGCAGGCATGCGGCTATCAGGGCGCTCTCGGCGGTGGTCAGTTTCTTGGCGCTGTGTCTGAAATATTTCTGCGACGCCTCCTCGGCCCCATAGACTCCGGGCCCCATCTCTATTACGTTCAGGTATACCTCCATTATGCGCTCCTTGCCCCATATCAGCTCTATGAGGATGGTGAAATACGCCTCGTAGGCCTTGCGTATGTAGCTCTGCCAGTGAGGCAGGAAAACGTTTTTGGCGCACTGCTGGCTTATGGTGCTGCCTCCGCGTATGGGCTTGCCGTTGTGGTTGTCGCGCCAGGCAGCCTTCATGGATCCAAACGAGAATCCCCAGTGTTTCGGGAAAAGGTTGTCTTCCGAGGATATCACGGCCCTGGTGAGCGCTGGCGATATCTCCTCGTATGGCACCCATGTCTGATGGGCCACACGGCTGTCGGCCCGCTCGCTGAACTTGCGCTGAAACATGAGCGGCGTGTACCTTACAGGCACCCACTTGTATACCAGCACGCCAAGTACCGGCAGGCCCAGTATTATTATGGCGGCCCACATAAGGCCCTTCTTTATCATGCGCGCAATCTTTTTTCCGGAGGCGGGGGCCGATGCGCCTCCGCCGGCTTTGGTTTTCATTTTCTTCATTTTTTTTATCGGTGGTCTGGTCTATTTGTACACTGACTCGCGGGTCTGCTGTCCGTCTTTCAGCACCTTTATATTATATGTCTTGCCGGTCTTGTTGGTAAGTTTGGTGTCGCGCAGCCATGGGTTCAGCAGTTTCAGCATCTTGTAGTTTGTGGCCTGCTCCCTGGCGAATGTGTACAAGTCGGTGATTGATGTGTCTACCTGGATGGTACGGGCCTCTATCTCGGGATACAGGTCACGCTTGCCCAGCGCGAAGCCGAACTTGGCTGGGTTGCTCATCAGAATCTTGAACGCCAGTATCCTGTACACGTACCTGGCGGTCTCCTGATTGTGGCGAAGGTCGTAGTAGCTGTCCTGTCCCTGCTGGCTCACCACCCTCTGCATGCCGCTCTGTCCGCAGTTGTAGGCGGCGGCGGCCAGGGTCCAGCTGCCGAATTTGGCGTATGCCTGCTTCAGGTACTTGCATGCCACTGTGGTGGATTTCTCGAAATTGTAGCGCTCGTCCACCTCGGAGTTCACCTCCAGGCCTCCCTCCTTGGCGGTGGATTCCAGCAGCTGCCAGAATCCCACTGCCTTGGCCGGCGACACGGCGTTGTCCATGCCGCTCTCGCATACGCACAGGTAGAGGAAGTCCTCTGGCACGCCGTTTTCCGCCAGTATCTTGCGCATGGGCGGGAAATACCTGCCCGCGCGCTTCAGGTATATTATGGTGCTGGAATGCCAGTACATTATCCTCAGGAGCTCGCTCTCCAGCGATTCCCTAACGTCGAAATCCTCCAGGGGCACCCTCTCGCCGCAGAATGTCAGGGTCTCGGGGATGTCGGGGAGCTGATAGTATGGCGGCGGCGACACCAGGGTGGCGCCATCGTCCTGATATGGCGCCGCGCTGCTGCTGGCCTGCACAAAGAGGCTCACCGAGACAAAGGCCACCACCAGGAATGTTATCACGTATACCAAGGTCAACAGGGCCTTGCCGATTTTGGGGTTGCTGAAGTTCATAGCTATTCAGTTTGTTTTGATAGTTGGACACAAAAATGATAATTTTGGACGAAATATCCAAAGTCAGAGCTTAAAAAACAAAAAAAATGCCTAATTTTGTGGTATGGAAAACAAATTATCTATACTTGCGGCCACGGCCCTGCTATGCGTGATGTCGTGCCAGGGCATGGCGCCCGACGAGTTCGAGATATCGGTGCAGGCGCCCGACTGCAACAACATGATGCTGAGGCTGTACCGCGACGGCGGCGACGGCCTTGTGGGAGTGGATTCGGCCAAGGTGGAGATGGGCAAGGCCAGGCTGAAGGGCAAGGCCGGGATGCCGGAGCTGATGTATGTGTTTGTGGAATCGGCCGACGACTACCTGCCCATCTTCGTGGAGAACGGCCACATAGGAGTGGACCTTAACCTGGCCAAGCCGGCCAAGAGCGTGATATCAGGATCGGAATCCAACAAGATTTTCACAGACTTCCTCCAGTCGTATTCTGTATACAACGACAAGGCCGCCGGATACAACCGCATGGCCCGCAATGCCTCCCTCAACAACGACAGCCTGATGCTTCAGGACCTGGACTCGGCCCACTACGGCATCCAGAACGAGATAGTGTCGTTCCAGAGGGCGTTTGTCCACAAGTACATAAACCACCCCATAGCATGCTACATACTGGGGGCACACCTCATGTACAGGCTGGATGCCGGGGAGCTGAGGCTGATAATGGACTCGATACCGGAATGCAACCGTGGCAACCGCTACTACATGATGGCGCAAGACAGGCTGCGCAAGCATCAGGAATATGAAAACAACCCAAGCCTGGCCGAATATGAGCGGATATCAGGAGTGCTGAGGCATCAGCCCCGGAATATAAACAGCCTGATACGCAAGGCCGCCGAGATGCTTATGGGCAGGCCCTATGTGGCCGGCACACTGGACAACGGCGCCCAGGAGACGCTGACCACCAGCCTCCTGGAGTTCGACTGCGTCACTTTCCAGGAGACATGCCTGGCGCTGGCCCGCGACGCAATGGAAGGCGGCATCAGCTACGAGAACCTGAGGCGGCACATAGAGAGGCTGCGCTACCGCAACGGACAGAACACGGGATGGGAATCCAGGCTGCACTATTCCACCGACTGGATAGTGAGCAACACAGCGCAGGGCAACGCCGCCGACATTACGGCAAGCCTGGGAGGACGCATGATGGCTGGCCCCATAAACTTCATGAGCACCCATCCAGGCAGCTACAGGGCCATGACGGAGCTGCCATCGCTGATAGATTCCATAAGGGCGCGCGAGAGCTTCCTGGAGGAGCACCGCACGCTGTATATCCCCAAGGCAGAGATAGACCAGCACGCCGCAATGATACCCACGGGCAGCCTGGTGTTCATAACCACGTCGGTGCCGGGGCTGGACTACATGCACGTGGGCATTGCGCTCAACGAGGGCGGCATACTGAGGCTGATGCACGCATCGAGCACGCTGAAGAGGGTTGCGACCACCGAGGAGAGCCTCCAGGAGTTTCTCATGAAGGTGGGCAGGGCCACGGGCATTACGGTGCTGAGGCCGCTGTAATTTTTTTTGTGTTTTTTTGCTTGTTTTCCAACAAAAATTCTTAATTTTGCGCTTGGAAAATTTTAATTATAAATATTATAACAATTATGGTATCATACAAAGAATTAGGCCTTGTTAACACAAGAGAGATGTTCAAGAAGGCTGTAGCTGGTGGCTACGCTATCCCAGCTTTCAACTTCAACACAATGGAGCAGATGCAGGCTATCGTAATGGCTGCTGTAGAGACAAAGTCTCCTGTTATCATGCAGGTATCTAAGGGCGCCCGCAACTACGCCAACGGTACTATCCTCCGCAACCTTGCCAAGGGTGCTGTAGAGTACGCCAAGGAGCTCGGCTGCGAGAATCCTCAGATTGTTCTCCACCTCGACCACGGTGACAGCTTCGAGCTCTGCAAGGACTGCATCGACAATGGTTTCTCTTCTGTAATGATCGACGGCTCACACCTCCCATACGAGGAGAACGTTGCTCTCGCAAAGAAGGTTGTTGCCTACGCTCACCAGTTCGACGTAACAGTAGAGGCTGAGCTCGGCGTTCTCGCCGGCGTTGAGGATGAGGTCTCAGCTGCTGAGTCTCACTACACAAAGCCTGAGGAGGTTATCGACTTCGCTACACGCACAGGCTGCGACTCACTCGCTATCTCTATCGGTACATCACACGGTGCCCACAAGTTCACACCTGCACAGTGCACATTGGTAAACGGCGTTCTCGTTCCACCACCACTCGCATTCGACATCCTCGCCGAGATCGAGGTTAAGCTCCCTGGCTTCCCAATCGTTCTCCACGGCTCATCTTCAGTTCCAATGGACGAGGTTAACACAATCAACCAGTTTGGTGGCAAGCTCGAGGCTGCAATCGGTATTCCTGAGGAGCAGCTCCGCAAGGCTTCACAGTCGGCTGTTTGCAAGATCAACATCGACTCTGACTCACGTCTCGCCATGACTGCTGCTATCCGCAAGCACCTTGCTGAGCACCCTGGCGACTTCGACCCACGTCAGTACCTGAAGCCAGCTCGTGAGAACATGAAGAAGATGTACATCCACAAGATCGTTAACGTTCTCGGTTCTAACGACAAGCTCTAATCGAAAGATTAAAGTTTAAGGCTTAAAGTTGAAAGACTCTAAGCTGATATATATATAATAAGGCGTTTCCTTCTCAATGATCGAAACGCCTTATTTGTTTTTGTTATTATATTATTCCGTTAATTATTTTCGTGACGTGACAAGGCCGCGTCGTAAGAAAATCTACATATCCTCCAGGCTCAATCCCTTTACATCAATCTTATAGCCCTTGAACTGATGTGTGGCCTTCAGGAATGCGTCCTTACGGCTTTCCAGAAGTAGGAGGTCAATTTTCTGAGGCTGACGCTTCACCTCGCAGAATATGGCGGTCTCTGTCAGCTCGTCGGCGGCTATAATGTCGATCTCCACGTCACCCTTACGGTTCCACCAGCCTCCTATGCGGGTATAGTCACCAGACTCCATAAACTTATCGCGGAAATATTTCTCAAGCGCAAGGCCGCTGAAAACCGCATAGTCACGCTCCATTATCTGACGCAGTTTTTCGTATGCGCCTATCTCCAGCATGTAATCATACTTATAGACAAACCTGAACCAGAACACAAAGAAATTATCGTTGAGAATATATTTCATATTGTTGCCCGTAGGCTTGTCGAAGAGAGGGATATTCTTGCGCACCAGACCAAAATCGGAATCCAGCTTGGTAAGGTAACCTCCCACCTCCTTGCCGACAAACTCCTCTATCTTTGCGCGGGTGTTGTGTCCCGACGCAATGGCCGACAATATGGAGAAATACGTTCCATAATCCTTTCCAAACTCTTCTATCAATGTTATCTTGCCCTCGTTGATAAATACTGAATCACGCTGACAGATATCCCTGAGCATATCATCCAACGCAAATACCTTGTTGTCGACAAAATGCTCCACGTATTTGGCCACGCCTCCCGTAAAAGCATAAAGAGCAAGCAAATCGTC
Source organism: Bacteroidales bacterium (assembly GCA_045597465.1). GTDB lineage: Bacteria > Bacteroidota > Bacteroidia > Bacteroidales > UBA3824 > UBA3824. The sequence goes on from JAZLKG010000008.1 coordinate 41,876, forward strand.
GTTGCTGTAGCCGGGATGATATTCCGAAAGAATCTCCTTGAGCACCGACGGAGCAAAGGGCTTTACACTTATCTCCTGAGTCTGACGCCCAAACAGAGGCTCCTTCTCATTGCGGAAGATATTGTTCATCATAGAGTTTACTGAGCCACAAACAATAAGATTTATCCTGGAATCATTCTTGTTGATATCCCATATCCTCTGCATCTCGCTGAAAACAGACTTGTTGACACGGGTGAAATCCTGAAACTCGTCTATAAACAATGTAAGCGGTCTGTTTTTGGAATACTGCATTATCTGATCGAAAACCTGCGAGAAACTTGTGGCACGTCCAAACGAGATTACACCAAGCTTGTGTTGAATCTCGCCCAAGAAATCATCGCACAATTCGGCCTCGGCCTTGCGCGACACAAAGAAATAAAGGATATCCTCATTCTCAAAGGCCTTGAGAATAAGTGATGTCTTTCCAATGCGGCGACGCCCCGTCACTATGGTAAACTGAGCAGTCTCCAATGATTTCTGCCTGATATCCAGCAGTTTGCCAATCTCGTATGTTCTATCAAAAAATCTCATAGCAATATATATAAACAGAGTCCGAAACAGCCGTTTCCGAAACAGCCATTTCGGACTCTGCAAATATAGATTATAATAATTGATATTGCAAGAGATTGGAAAAGTATTTTTTATCCCTCCAGCGCAAATTTCCAATAGGGCACAAACCTTATCCTATGGCCATTTACATAAAACAGCCATATTTTTATGCATCACGATACATAAAACCACATCATTTTTATGTATTGCGATGCATAAAACCATATCAAAAGTCCGAAACGGATAGGATAATTACAGGTCGTTTTTATCCCCCAATATTAATTATTCAACAAATTTTATCAAAAATTTTGCCTTGTCATTTTTTTTTGAATTTTGCAAACAAATATTAACTATTAATTCCAAATTATGAAGAAAACCTTTTTTTATTCTATTGCCATAGCCTCGACTCTGGCATTAGGTTTCTCGTCGTGCTCTGATGACGACGACAATACCCCTCAGAAACAGGAGCAGGAACAGAATCAGAACACCCAGAATCCTTCTGGCGAAAATCAGAATCCTTCCGGAGAGAATCAGAATCCTTCCGGAGAGAACACAACTCCGGAGGTTGTTTTGGTATCGGAACTCAACTGCACAGTTTCGGAGTTTGAAACCAAGTATCAGACCTTGAAAAAAGACGAACCAGTCTCTGTAACTCTTACAGATGTTAGCAACTCAAATATTTCCAAGGTATCTGCTGTACTTAAAAAGATGTCGGGAACTTCGTTGCAGAAGGCAGCCGAGGAGTCCAAGTACATCGTAGCTCTGGTTTTGGAATCCAAGGACAACAGCCTTACCGCCATTCCAGCTGAGGCTTTCAAGGGTTGCGCAGTATTGAAGGCAATCGAGATTCCCGAGAGTGTAACAGAGATTCTTGCTGATGCTTTTGCGGGTTGCGCGAGCTTGGAGACTGTGAAACTTCCTGAGAACGTAGAAATCACAGAAGGTGCTTTTGAAGGCAGCATTTGGCAGCCTGAAAAGAAAGAAGTGGCTGCATTCCCCGCACCTGAGTATATCAATTTGAAATCTGTTGACTATGCCACTTGGACAACATACGAGTTTACCAACAAAGGACTATTCAAGACATGGCAAGCCACTAAAGGTGAAGGAGTTAGTAAATATCTTGATTTTGTTTGGGACGGCAATAATCTATTGCTCGACGAAGAAGTTAAAGACAACTACTACAGTGGATTCAAATTTGATTTGAATAATAATGGACTAATCACCAAAATCATTCAAACAGAAATAGACGAAGATGAGAAAAATGTTTATGAATGGACTTTGGAATATAATTCCAACAGTCAATTAGTTCATGCGGCAATGACATCAACAGAAGTTGATTATTATTCAGAATGGACTTATACCTATTCTGAAGATGGCAAGTTGATGGAATGTAAAAACACATACAATCATGGCTATGGTAAGACTGTAGAAATATACAAATATACATACGAACAGGAGATTATGAATGTTCATGGTCAGTATTGGTTGGATATACCTACTCCACTTGATTATACTATCAATGAATTTGATGTATTTTCTTTGGTAGGTTATTTCGGAAAGGCATCTAGCCAATTCCCTACTGGATACGTTAAAGGAGAAGGAGAGAATGGTTATCAAAGAACATTATCGTTTGAAATCAACGCTGATGGATACATAGTATCTGAAATAACTGGTAGAAATTACACTGTAAAATACAATTACTGAGAAACAACATTTCAGACTCAAATCCCCGAACTTTAAGGCAAATGCATCGCCCAAAGTTCGGGGATTTTTGTATTACTGGATTCCTGACTATGATGATATTGGATTTATCGGCCACCAATAAAAGAAATGACTAATATGACCGCCAATATAATCCCCACTCCTATTATCGCAAGCCACATCCCTAAGCGGGAATCATCAACTTCCTCATCGAAACTTCCATCGCTGGAAGTCTTCTTGGACGATTCCGATGCAAATTCCACATAAGGTTCCGCCATCATGTAAGCAGGAGCTATCATAAGAAACAATCCCAATACCATGGCCAAAACCATGCCAAACCCATCATGCGGGTTTATATCAAGGAATGATGGTGCCAAAAATCGTACAAGAATAAATATCGGGACCTCCACCAGCATAGGAATCCACATCAGAGGAATAGCAGAAACAAGTCTGCCAGCAAACGACTTACGGAACGACAGCTTCTTGGTCCTATAGTCGTCCTCTATTGCACGGTTTGTTACTACAAGCTTGCGTCCGATACGGCTATAGAAAGTATCGTCGGCCTTTTCCACCTCAAAATCTCTCAGATACGCAAGCCTGCCGGTTTGACCGTTGATGGCCAGCACTGGAATTCCCCTATGAGTGAGGGTGAACATCGGCATATACACCGACCTCTCCACAAGATTCTGCTTGGACCCTATCTCATATTTACGCTTGTTGAAGCCCGGTACCATGCTTTTGCCCAGCACTTTTTCCACCGCAGGCTGATATGCATTCAGAATCTCCCAGTCGAGACGCTCGTCAAACGTATCCTGACTCAAATCCGGCATCAGGGCCTTGTGACCCGCAATGTACTTGAAATCGAAATCCTCAAACCCGCTTATGTCGAAAGGCTCCACCGCTTCCAGAAGCTTGTTGTTCAGCCTCCTGGTATCCGACACATATATGCCATAGAGACATGCCGGAAGTCTATGTTTGCGGCTATAGCTGGAAACCGAGAGCTCAAAATCTCCCTTTACCATCCTGTAGGGCAGATAGTTCATCTCCAGATGCTCATCGATGTTTTTGAGGATAATTTCCAGCCAGTCGTTTTTCCTATGCTCCTTCATCCATGATTTGAAGATATAGATAGCCTCGTCGCGGGTAATGTTGAATGGTATGATGGATACAGGGAAGTCTTTTCCGGAAAAGTCGGCAACGGCAAGCGCATGGCCACAATAATCGCACACATCGGCCAGCCCGCCATCATTCACCTTGGTGGCGCCGCACTTGGAACACTGGTACACCGACTTGGTTTTTAGCTGGGAATCAAGCAGCTTGTTTGTATTGTCACGGTCCTGCCCATTGATCTCGCGGATGCGGTTGGTTACAGATTCGGCAGGATCGTGGCTGCCGCACGATGGACAGCAATAATCCTTCTTTACGATGTCGAAATACAGCGGACCTCCGCATTTATCGCAACTTATGGAAAAAAAACTCTGTTTCATAAAATCTCGCTTCATTAAGTAAGGCTAATGTCTCTAAGTCGCAAATATAATAATTTAATTAAGAAAACTCCAACACTGAATATTAAGTTTATTACCAATTCCATAAAAAAATTTTGCCTTGTAGTTATATTTTTGCAATTTTGCAGCGACAATACTATTAACTATATTAATACAGAGAAAAACGATGAAAAGAAAATTAATCAGCGCATTGACGCTGTCAGTTCTGCTCTCAATGTCGCTTGCAGGCACATCGTGCGGCAAGGAAGACGACCCAACACCAGACAACATAGAGCAAAACAATGGTCAGAACCCTGGCCAGAACAACAACGGACAAAACAACTCCGGCCAGAACAACAATGGCCAGAATTCCGGCCAGAACAATTCCGGTCAGAACAACAACGAGCAGACCCCAGGCCAGAACAACAACGAGCAAGGCAATGGAGAGAAAGAGCCTGAGACTCCTATCATAGAGATGATGAAGGTGGTAATAGACGGCAAGGAGCAGGAGGTTGAGAAAAACTCAAAAATCACTCTCCCAGAGTTTGAGAATGAGAAGTTTGGCTACGATGCCGAGTACAAGGACAGCAAGGGCAATTCCTACAAGCCCGGCGACGAGATATCGGTAGCAGAGAACCTCGATATCAAAACCGTATACACAGCTCAGGACCATACATACACCTTGGAAAAGTTCAGAGAATTCATGTTGGCCGCCGACAAGGCAGAAGCCTACGACAATGTATTCGACATCATCATTACCGACCTCACCGACTACAACCAGAACGACTTGTACGGAAACTTCGACGACTACAACTTCAGCAAGGTGAAGCTTAACGTAACAATAGCCGCCAACGACGATCTTACCATGATAAGTGACCATGCGTTCTCTAATATAAAGAACATAAAGAAGCTGGTTTTGCCAGAGGGCATAATTTTCATCGAAAGAAACGCTTTCCAAAAAAACGGTATTCAGGAGATTGTATTGCCTGAATCCCTTAAGAGCATAGAGATTCAGGCTTTCGACGGCTGCACATCGCTGAAGAACGTAACCTTCCCAGCCGGCATCATCAGCTTCGGCAACGTCTTGTTCCAGGATTGCAAATCCATCGAGACCGTCACCATACTGTCGGAAGAGATAAAGTCATGGGGATACAACATGCTTGGAAATCTGGACTACACCACAGGAGTGTACGGAGTTCACCCTACCATCAAGACCGTATACGTGAAGGCCAGCATGCTAGATTGGTTCAAGGAGAAATTCCCGCTAAGCGCAGACATCTTCAAGGCTCTCTAATTTTCACCAAGCATAAAAAATTCATAAAACAAAAGGCGTATCCGGGAAAACCGGATACGCCTTTCTTTCTATTATATCAATCTACTCCATCCACTCGTAGATTCTTGGAAAGGCTGTCGCTCTGCCATACTTGTTTATTTTCTGATTATCCCCAAACCTTAACTGGCAGTATCAGCCTCATACTCTCCCACCGGCAGTGTTATTATAAATGTTGTGCCCTTGCCCACCTCGCTCTCGAAAGTGATGGAGCCCTTCACATTTTCCACCATAGTCTTCACCATGGCCAGACCGAGGCCCGATCCGGTGCTCTTGGTTGTGAAGTTTGGCGTAAAGATTTTTCCACGCACGGCATCAGGTATGCCGCTGCCGTTGTCGGCAATGCGTACCACAACCTTGCTGCCGGCCTCTTCCTTTAGAGTAACGTGTATCTTGCCCCTTACGCCGTTGGGTATGGCCTGGGTGGCATTCTTGATTATGTTTACAAACACACGGGAAATCTGCTCCTTGTCGAGCATGCAGATAATCTCGGGATTTCCACCCAGGTCTGATGTTACATCAGCCTTGTCGTCGTTCTGATACAGCGTTACCACATTGCTGAGTATCTCCACCAGATTTAGCGGACGACACTTGGGATCAGGCATCTTGGCAAAGTTGGAGAACGATGTGGCAATGCTGCTCAGGGTATCTATCTGCTGTATCATGGTATCGGTGAACTTGGCTATGCGCTCGCCGAAATCCGGTTTCTGGTCGTCCCACGCCCTCTTCAGGAACTGGGTGCTAAGCTGCATAGGCGTAAGCGGATTCTTGATCTCATGGGCCACCTGACGCGCCATGGTCTTCCATGCCTCCTCGCGCTCGCCCTGGGCTATGAGCTTGGCGCTCTCGGCCAGCTTGTCCACCATGGTGTTGTATTCGGCCACCAGCTGACCTATCTCGTCGTCGCGGTCGTAGGCAATCTTCTCATGGTTTTTGCCCAGCTCCATTGTCACCATCTTGTTCTGTATCATCTTGATGGGCTGCACTATGCGGCTGCTGAGCAGGGCCGCCAGCAGTATGGTGAGCATCATGAGCACCACATAGAGGTTGATGATGGACACTATCTGGTTGCTGAGCTCGCGCTCCAGCGATTCCACATTGGTGAAATACGGCATGTTTATGTATCCGATTATCTCCTTGTGCTTGTTGAAGAACGGCGTATAGGCCGATGCGTAGTCCACCTTTCCGATATTCTCCTCCTGGATGAACGTCGACTTGTAGTCCACCATGAAGCTGCTGAGGGCCTGGCTGTTGATGCGCGTGCTTATGAAACCACCAGCAAAGAGCTCGGGCCTTGATGTGGCTATCAGCTGCCCGTTGGCGCCATAGAGGTTGATATCAGTGAAAAACACCTGCGACATCTTGGTAAGGCATATATCCATGGGGCCCACCACGCCGGGCTTCCACAATGTATTGAAGCTGAGCGTGTCGCCGCATTCCTGATTGATGCGCATGTAGACGCTGGAGACACGCTCGTCGATCTTGGCGGCATCCTGGTCGCGGAACCTGTTTACCACCAGCGATACCGACGCAATGCACACAAACACAAACGACAGCACCAGTATTATGCTGAACCATACTATGAGCCTTGTCTGGAGGCTCTCCTTGCGGGCATCGCTGTGGCGGCGCAGCAGCACGTTGGCCAGCAGGAACATCATAAGCATGAATGTAACAAACAGATACGAGAACTGCGTGATGTAATCGGCAAATGTGAATTTATGCCTTGTAACCACCATTGTGTTGCCGTCCTTGTGGTGCACGATATGCATGTATGGGCCGTCCTCCACGGTGCGCAGTGTGTCGCCGGGGTCGGTATCGGAAAACATCTCCACGAAACTCCTGTCGGACATATCATAGCTGAAGCTTCCGTTCTGGAACATCTTCTGCCCGTTGTGGTAGCGGGCATAGTCCTGCTCGCTGAGCGACGCCTTGCGGTCGGCGGCGGCATTGTCGCTTATCAGCAGCGACGGATATCCCACCTCCTTGGGCACGGCCTTGGTGCGCACGGTGATGCAGATATACTTGTTGGCCCCGTCCACCTTGTGGTCCAGGTATCCGTAATAGCTGATGGAGCCGTCGGGAGTGTCTATGAGGCGGAACCTCGGACACTTGGTATCCAGTCCGCTGTTGTAGGCGCTTACGAAATCGTCGCTGATGCCTGCGAAGAAAACCCCGACGGGCGGCTCCAGCACCTTAACGTCGATATCGTACCTTATCCAGTAGGCGTTGCTGAAATACTGGTGGATAATATAGTCATGGAGCCGGGCCTGACGCTGGCTCATGTCGCTGATGCTTACGTAATCATACAGCATTGGATCGTCGGCCAGATGGTCGGCAAAACCGTTTATCAGCAGCTCGGCAATGGGATCTCCTATGTCGGTGCCCACCGAGGCCATCTCATGGAACTCGGCCTCTATCCTGGATTCGGTGGTGTAGCACACAAACACGCCCTCGAACATGGCGCTCAGCAGCAGCATCACCATGTAGCGGAACAATCCCCTGAGGTCGCCGTGATAATGCATGTACAGGGCCACACCCAGCATCAGGAACGAATACAGAGCGGCCATGGCGGGCATGGCGCCAAACAAGGGCCACAGCATCAGCGACAATATCACCGATACCGACAAATATATGACTATGGCGCGCGCCAGGCTGGTGACAAGGCTATAGTCGAAATACCAGGCCAGCTTTATGGAGGCGAACACCATGGTGCCCGACAGCACAACCATAAGCAACAGTCCAACTATGCTGAAGGCGTTGATAGCCATGAGGTTGTTGAGCATGAAGGAAAACTTGCTGATCCTTACCAGATGCTGCACCTCGTGGAACACGTAGCCGAACACGCCGAAAAACAGGGCCAGCATGAGCGCCCACACAAGGTATCTGCGCGCCACAGGCAGCGAGAGTATCCGCTCCCTGAGCCCGCAATAGTCCGCCAGCATGAAGACAAACTTTACCACGAAGAACAGGAACACCGAATTTATTACGAAATCGCCTATGGTGAATATGAGCCCATCGCCCCTGAAATAATCCATATCGAAGAAATCGAGCTTGTATATCATGCTGGGCCTAAGCACATTAAGCTCCACGCAGGCAAAGACCAGGCCAAGTATTATGAGCAATATCCACTGGGTTTTGCCCTCCTGGGCCGCAAGACGGGCTATCCACGAATCGAAAAACATGAGCAGCAGCACGAGCGAGGCCAGGAAAAGCACCCCCACTATATAGAAATTGCTGCCGTTGAGGTATACCGTGGTTACCGGCAGGAGCGAGAAGAGCATGGTGCCGTCGCAGTCCTTGATGGGCACGCCAAACGACACATTGATGGGCGCCACCGTCCAGGCCGAGGGCAGCTCGAATTCGGGCAGCAGGTCCTCCGGCAGCAGGCGGTTGGTAATCTTGTCGTACTTGTTTTTCAGGAATATCAGGCCCACGAACTTGTAGGGGCCGTCGCTGATGGTGCGGATCTCGTACCAGGCATTGTTGAGTTTCTCCAGGCGGTTGTTGAGCGCGGGATTGTACACCACGCCGCACGGAACCCTGTTGTCGGTCCAGTAGCGTAGGGTGTCGTCGCGGAACACGAGCACCTGCAGACCCTCCTTGCCGAGATTCTGGAGCTCCGCATTGTTGATGACGAATATGGAATTGGCGTTGATGATATTGCTGCCCTGACGCACCTCGTCACGCACCATGGACAGCACTGAGTCCAGGCGGTGCTCCTTGGCATGCAGCACGCGCTCTATGCGCACGGTGTCGAGGGTGATGGGCTTGCCCAGGTCGCTCTCGTTGTTGCTGCCGCCGGCCTTGCCGCTTATGTTGGAATCCAGGGCAAAAGCCACCACGAACACCAGTACGGCATATACCAAGAACTGTATTTTCTTAAAATTATCCTTCACTTGTAGTTCCTTGTTTAGTAAATTCTTAAAACTGTTTTAGTTGTTGCAATTGTCTTTTTTTACGACAGTTTCCTCTTTTGAGTAGTTTTTTCCCTATGCTGATATATATACAAAAAAAATAAAAATATCCTATTCGTGATGATAAGGCTCGCCACGCATTATGGTGAAAGCCCTGTAAAGCTGCTCCATGAATATAAGCCTCACCATCTGGTGCGAGAATGTCATCCTGGAGAGCGACATCTTGTCGTCGGCCATGGCGGCTATCCTTGGCTCGAAACCATACGGACCACCTATCACGAAGGTGATGTCCTTGCTGAGCGTGGCCATCTTTCTGGCCACATACTCGGAAAACTCTACCGATGTGCGCTCCTTGCCGTGCTCGTCGAGGATTATCCTGTATGAGCTCGGCGCCATGTAGGGCTCCAGGAGCCTGGCTTCCTGCTCCTTCACCTGGTCGGGAGACATGGCGCCCATGTTCTTGAGGTCCTTGATGGTTACATACTCGAACTGTATGTATTTCCTTAGCCTTTTCTCGTACTCGGTGCAGGCATCCACGAGGTATTTCTCCACGGTCTTGCCCACCACCACAAATCTTATCTTCATCTCTGCAATATAGCCGTACGGTTTGCGGCCCGCGGCTCTCTCATCCCAAAAAAAATAATTATATACTGTTTCCGCCTACCGGATTTGCAAACAGCGTTCCACATTTTTTGGACACAGCCCGGGCCTGGTTGAAAAAATATTTCCGTTCTGTACAAATTTCTACAAAAATAGTTTTTAATTGCCGAATATTCAAATAATTATGATTTTTTTTTTGCAAAAAACAAAAAAAACGGGGACTGAGGCAATCCATATATGCCCCGGTCCCCGGTATGGTTGTCGCAGCCGGCATTTTCGGCGCGTACTATTCAGTGTCCTGATGCCTACTCAGCCTTGGCCTCGCCGTCCTTAGGAGCGGCCTTCTTGCGGGTGCGCTTCTTGGTCCTCAGCTCTCCCTCCTCGGCAGCTGGAGCCTGAGCCTCAGCAGCCTCCTGGGCAGCAGGTGCGGCCTCCTGCTCGTCGCTCTGTGCGGCGTATCCGGTCTCCACGAGAATGTTGTACCAGGCGTATGCTCTCTTTATGTCGGAGATGTACACACGGTCGGGATCCCAATTAGCGAGAGCCTTGGCGAAGAGTTCTACAAGCTCCTCGTTGCTGGCCTTCTTGGGGTTGAAAGGTGTGGCCTTGCCCTCAAGCACGTTGAAGAGGTTCTGATATACCTCAGAGAGCTTGGTGTCGCCGTCAGTGGTGTATATCGAGATATCCTCGAGAGCGCTTATCCTGGAGGTGGCGTATGCGAGCTGGCGCTTGCCATCCTGTATCGACTCTATGACAAGTCCGTTCTTTGCCTGGGCCACATGTCTGTAAAGACCTGGGAATGTGGCTATTGACAATATTCCTTTTAAATTCATCCTTTGATAATGTTTAAGTTTCTAATGATTATTGGTTTTATCTTAGCGGATGCAAAGTTACAATCTTTAATTTGATTACAAAATTATTTTTTCCGCTATTTTGTACAAAAATACTCAAAAATGCCAAAAAAAATTTAAACTATTGGTTTTTATAGTGTATCTTTGCAGCCGGATTGGTTAAGTACCATATAATGTATTACGAATTACTAACATATTAAAATAAACTCACAGATAAGACAACGATGAAAAAGCGTTTTATTACAGTATCGAAGGCTCTTGCCTGCGCCTCAATAATGGCAGTGGCCATGTCGTCATGCGGCGGCAAACAGACATCAGCCCCTATCTCTTCCAGCAACGGCAACGCCTGCGACGGCATAGCATACGTATATGTGGACAGCCTGCTGAGCGACTATGATCTCTACAACGACGAGATGAACAAGTTTTACGCCAAGCAGCGCCAGTACGACCAGGATCTCCAGAGCAAGATGAGCAGCCTTCAGCGCCGCGCCACCGAGCTCCAGCAAAACCTCGAGAAGCGCCTCATTACCCCAACCTCGTATCAGGAAAAGGGCCAGCAACTTGCTATGGAGGAGCAGAGACTTCAGCAGACCTACCAGCAGCAGGCCATGGAGCTTCAGGACGACCAGGCCCAGATCCTCGGACGTGTGGGCGACTCGGTAAGAAACTACATAAACGAGTACAACGCCGCCAAGGGCTACAAGATGATAATAAGCACCACAGGATCGTCTACAATTCTCTACGGCGACCCATCGCTCAATATCACCTCGGAACTGCTCAAGGGCCTCAACGACAGATACAGAGGCAACTCGCAGGCTCAGGCTCCAGCAGCATCCGCAGCAGCAACCGACTCTACAGCAGCCAAGTAGCAAGACGAGCAGGCATCAGACCGCCTGACACCATACTAAAAAGACCGACCGCCGGCCACGCCCCAATGAGCGCAGCCGGCGGTCTCTTTTTTACTGACGCCTACCACCTGGAGAGCACCTGCGTGAGGGCCAGGCTGGTAAGCGGCTTGCTGAGTATGATGTCGGAATAGGTGCGCAGGGTCTCTATCTGGAGGGGCTCCAGCGTGCCGTTGCTTATGAACGCGAACCTGATGCCGGGCCTTAGGCGGAAGATCTGCTCGGCGGACTCCACGCCTTCCAGCGCCCAGGAATAGAGGTCGATGATGGCCAGGCGTATGTCGCTGTATTCATGGATGAGCGCGGCGCTGTCGGCCTCAGACGAGCTGCGCACCACCTCTATGTCGTACTGAGCGGCAAAACGGTTGATGAAATCGAAATCGTCGCTGAATGGCGTTATCACCAGTATGCGGCCCTTCGACTTGCCGGAGTCCAGTATCTTCTGCACCCTCGCGAACACGTCGATATCGGTATCGGACGGTGTGGACAGCGGTATCTCCACCACAAACCTGCTGCCAACACCCTCGTGGCTGTCAGCCTGTATGTTGCCGCCCATAATCCTGGACAGCGCGCGGCAGATGGCAAGCCCGAGACCGGTGCCCTGATACTTGCGGGTAAGGCTGTGGTCGGCCTGCTGGAAAGCGTCGAATATGGTCTCGCGCTGTCTGGCGCCAAATCCTATGCCTGTATCGCTCACCGATATCCTCACCATGGGGCCATCCACAACGCACTGCACATCCACGTGTCCCTCGTGGGTGAATTTGACGGCGTTGCTCAGCAGATTGCTCAATATCCTCACATAGCCTGCCTCGTAGCCGCCAATGAATCCGCTGCCAACACATTCCTGGAGCCTGATATCTATATTCTTGCCAGATTCGGCCACCTGCTGGCGGGCTATGGACACCGAGTTGTGGAGCAAGGCGTTGATATTGAATGTGGTGACTACAGGCTTTATATCGCCCACCATTATCCTGGAATAGAAGAAGAGAGCGTTTACGGTGTTGAGAAACCGGCGCGAGTCACGGTTGATTATGTCAATGTATTCGGCCTTGCGGCTGTCCGACACCGATGAGTTTCTAAGCAGGGATGTGTATCCCAGTATGGTATTCAGCGGGTTGCGGAGCTCGTCGTTTATGTTGGCCATCAGCGATGCCTTCAGCTTGTCGCTCATCTCGGCGCGGTGCCTCAGCTCTCCAAGCAGCTGACGCTCCTCCTCAAGCTTGGTCTTGCAGGCGGCCACCTCGTTGCGCAGGATGGATATCTGCTGCTTGGCAAGTCCATAAGATTCCGACAGATGGGAAATGCTGGCGCTGTTGTCGGCAAGGATGCGGTCCTTGTCAGCCAGGCCGGACTCGGCAGCCATCAGTGTCTTGGTAAGTGTGTCGAGCTGCGCATCCAGCTTTTTCTGAGACTCCGTGGCCTGGCTTACAGCCCTATGGCTGTGGGTCAACAGACAAAACGACGACATCAGCGCCAATATCCATAAGAATATTAGCAGGCTGTCGCGCATGGGCAGCTGAGTGCACAATATGGCTATCAGCATACCTATCATGGAGAGCAGCAGCACTCCCGATTCCACCATTATATATATGACATGTTTCCGCATCTTGATAACTGAAAAACTTTTGCAACGGCAAAACTACAAAATTTTGCATTTTTTTTGCACGAAAACAAAAAAAATATTAACTTTGCCGCAGAAATAAAATCAAAAGGCATTTAAATGAAAACATTCTCATTGCATATCGCCCATATTCATCATCACCACCATCATCATGGCGGTGCAGAAGGCTCGTGCGATAGGTAAAAGAAACTTGTTACGATTTCCGTAAAAAGAAGAGGATAGTTTCAGGATAAAATACTTTGGGCCGGATCGCACAAAAAATGCAGATTCGGCCTTTTTTTTGTTTTTATCCGGAAATGGAAAGAATGGAAAAGAATACATTCTAAAAATATTATTAGAATAAAAAATTCTTTTAATTCTTTATAATTCTTTTAATTTTTGGATAAGAAAAAAAAGCCACCGAAGGTGGCCATTAACGTAGAACAAAAATAAAAGTATAACACATAAAACATTTAGCTAAAATGGAAAGATTGAAAATTGCAATCCAGAAATCAGGTCGCCTCAGCGACAAATCTATCGAGCTCTTCGAGAAGGCCGGCATCTCGGCTTCCAACAACGGCTCACGTCTCCTCTTTGCGTCAGCCTCTGACTTCCCTATCGACATCCTCTACCTCCGCGACGACGATATCCCACAGTGCGTGGCCGACGGCGTGGCTGATGCGGGCATCGTTGGTGAGAACGTGATCTGGGAGACAGGTCTCGACGTGCCAGTGGCTGAGAAACTCGGTTTCGGAAAGTGCCGCCTCTCTCTCGCCATTCCTAGAGACACCCCAAACTACGACGGTCTCAACTGGTTTAACGGAAAGAAGATTGCCACCACATATCCCGGCATCCTCAAGAAAGTGCTCAACGACAACAACATCAAGGCCGAGATCCACGTAATCAACGGCTCTGTTGAGATCTGCCCAGTAATCGGCCTGGCCGACGCCATCTTCGACATCGTTTCCACAGGATCAACACTCCTCAGCAACGGCCTCGTAGAGAAGGAGAAAATGGTTTACTCTGAGGCTGTCCTCATCAAGAACTCTGGCCTGAGCGCCGAGAAGCAGGAAATCCTCGACAAGCTCCTCTTCAGAATCCACGCCATCAAGGCCGCCAAGAGCAACAAGTACATCCTCCTGAACGCTCCCAAGAAAAACCTCGACAATATCATAAAGCTCCTCCCCGGCATGAAGAGCCCATCGGTACTTCCATTGGCCGACGGCGAGTGGGTATCGGTACACTCAGTAGTACAGGAGAAGGAGTTCTGGGACATCATCGACAAGCTCCAGGAGCAGGGTGCCCAGGGTATTTTGGTAGTTCCAATCGAAAAAATGATTCTCTAATGTTTGTAATCGACTATATATCAGACAAGGATTTCGAGGCAAGAAGCAAGCGTCCCGCAGCCAAGACCGACGACATAATCCCCATCGTTCAGAGCGTGCTCAACGAGGTTAGGAACGGCGGCGACAAGGCTGTGCGCGAGCTCACAATGAAGTTCGACAAGTCTTGCCCCGAAAACCTCCTGGCCTCGCAGGCCGAGATAGACGCCTCAGAGAACGACGTTCCCGAAGACCTCAAGAAGGCCATCGCCATCGCCAAGAGCAACATCGAGAAATTCCACAAGAGCCAGATCCAGACCGAGCGCAAATTAGTGGAGACATCAGAGGGCATCGTTTGCTGGCAGAAGACAGTAGGCATCGAGAAGGTGGGAATCTACATTCCCGGAGGCTCGGCTCCATTATTCAGCACGGTTCTGATGCTTGCCATTCCTGCCAAACTCGCTGGATGCAAGGAGATTGTACTCTGCTCGCCTCCACGAAGCGGCGGAAGCATCAATTCAGTGGTTCTCTACTGCGCCAAGATCCTGGGAATCACTAAGGTCTTCAAGATTGGCGGAAGCCAGGCCATCGCAGCCATGGCATACGGCACCGAGAGCGTTCCAAAGGTGAGCAAGATCTTCGGACCCGGCAACAGATTCGTAACCGTGGCCAAGCAGCTCGTGAACTCTTCGGAGTGCGCCATCGACATGCCAGCCGGTCCATCGGAGCTTGCAGTAATCGCCGACAAGAACACCAACGCCGAGTATGCCGCCGCTGACCTCCTGAGCCAGTGTGAGCACGGTCTCGACTCTCAGGTTGGCCTCTTCTGCAGCGACCGCGCCAAGACAATGGAAATCATCGCCGAGGCCGAGCGTCAGTTGGCTCTTCTGCCACGAAAGGAGATAGCAGCCAAGAGCTTCGAGAACAGTTTCGCAGTTATCGTTGACAGCACCGACAAGGCCGTAGAGCTCACCAATCTCTGGGCTCCCGAGCATTTGGTAATCAACACCGACGACTGCGACGCCCTCGCCGAAAAGGTGGTGAACGCAGGCAGCGTCTTCATCGGCAAATACGCCTGTGAATCGGCCGGCGACTACGCATCAGGCACCAACCACACACTGCCAACCAACGGCGCCGCCAATGCCTACTCGGGCCTCAATATGGACAGCTTCACCAAGAAGATAACATTCCAGACCATCAGCGAGAAAGGCATCAAGACCATAGGCCACGCCATCGAGATAATGGCCGCCGCCGAGCAGCTGGACGCCCACAAAAACGCTGTTACCGTGCGCTTGAAGTAGCCATTGCCGCCTACGGCGTCAAGGTTTTTTATCCGAAAATGGAAAGAATGGGAAAGAATTAAAAGAATTATTTGAACATAAATTACCATGAATTAACACGAATTTTCAAAAAATTGTATCTAAAATTTATGAATAATTTATGTCAATTTATGGTAATTCGTGCAAACAAAAAATTCTTTTAATTCTTTTAAATTCTTTGAATTTTCGGATAAGAAAAAAAGCCACCAAAGGTGGCATTCCAAAATCATTTAATGGATACAAGAAAATGGATTTGAACAAATTTATACGCAAGAATATTCTCGACATGGAGGCGTATTCGGCCGCCCGCGACCTCGTGGCCAAGGGCGACTACATATTCCTGGATGCCAACGAGAACCCATTCGGAACCTGGAACCGTTACCCGGACCCATTGCAGAAGGACCCCAAGGCCCTTTTGGCAAAGCTGAAGGGTTTCGATCCCGAGTGTATGGTGATGGGCAACGGCTCCGACGAGATTCTCGACCTCCTCTACCGTGCTTGCTGCAATCCCGAGAGAGACAATGTGATTTCCCTGGCTCCAAGCTACGGAATGTACTACACCTTGGCCTGCCTCAACAACGTGGAGTTCAAGGAGGTGATGCTGGACGACGATTTCGATTTCCAGGCTCAGGACATTCTCAGCCAAGTGAACCCAAACACAAAGATGGTGATAATCTGCTCGCCAAACAACCCAACCGGCAAATCTTTCGACGTGAAGAAGATTCTCGAGATTGCCAAGAACTTCGAGGGTTTTGTGGTGGTTGACGAGGCCTACAACGATTTCTCACCGATGGAGTCGTGCATTCCTTACATAAAGGACTACGACAACATCATGGTAATCCAGACCTTCAGCAAGGCCTGGGGACTCGCATCGCTCCGCGCCGGAGTCGGCTACATGAGCAAGGCAATGGCCGACATCCTCAACAAGATAAAGATGCCTTACAACATGGACGGCTTCACACAGAAATCGCTCGTTGAGAGGCTTACAAATCTCGACGATTTCCAGAAGCAGGTAGATTTCCTCATCGCTGAGCGCGAGAGACTCATGAAGGCAGTATCAGAATTGCCATACATCGAGAAGATCTATCCTTCTGATGCCAACTTCTTCATGTTCAGGACCGCACGTCACAAGGAGCTTCAGGATTTCGTACTTAAAAACGGCATCATCCTCCGCTCACGCCACTCAATGCCAAAGTGCCAGAACTGCATCCGAGTAACAGTAGGCACCAAGGAGCAGAACGACAAACTGATAGAGATAATGAAGAAGTTTGAGTAAGAATCTGTAGAATATTGATACGGTCCGTACCTATGGCAGACATCTGCAATATCAGCCAACAATAAAAAAGACAGAAGCGAAATAAATTTCACTTCTGTCTTTTTTTGTGATATATATAAAATAAAAGGTTTCCCAAATCTCGGGAGATTCAGGAAACCCTTTTTATCCAAATCTAATTGCTATTAGCAATCAGAATATTAGTCCATGTACTTAGGACGAGCCTTGTGAGCAACGCCGCAACCAGTGAAGTTGTGAGTAAAGTTGAGCATTACTGTTGGGTAGTAGTCGTTGGCCTCGCCACCACGTGGGTTAGCAGAAGTACCCTTGAGAGCGTTCTGGAGCTGAGCAACAACACCCTTGTCGGCAGTAGCACCCATTACGTTGCCAGTGAAACCATCGATGTAGTCGGTGAAGCAGATGTGCTGGAGAACCTCAAGACCCATAGCAAACTTGTTGCTGAACTGGTACTTGAAACCAAGACCTGCAGGAAGAGTCCAAGTAGCGGTGTTGAAGTGACGACCCTCAACCTGGAGAGGACGAGTGTGGATCCAAACGTTCTGATCCTCAGCAGTTCTAATAGAAGACATTGGCTGGTAGAAAGCACCACCGAAACCAGCTGTCAAGTAGATACCCCATCTCTGACCGAAAGAAGACTCAGAAGTGATGTTCTTCATCTTGATAAGGTAGAAATCTACCATAGCGTTGATGTCGAATACCCAAGTACGGAAGTTGGCACGACGACCGGCTGCATTGTCCTCAGAATAAGTGAAGTCACAATCAGAATCAGCATCGAAACCCTGCAATCTTGAAACCATTGCATTACCTCTGAGGTAGAAACGCTCAGAAATTCTGTACTGATAACCAAGTTCCATAGAACCATTGATGGTCTTGAAGCAAGGGAACATACCGTCAGAAGGACAGATGTCGGTCTGAGAGAGGTTTGCACCTACGCCCCAATAAATGCTGTGGCGGGCAGACTTCCAAGCTGGTGTCTGTGCGAACACACTGCTAACTGCGAAAAATGCCACTAAAATAAAGGCTATTGCTTTTTTCATGATTTTAATTATAATTATTTAATTATTTAATTGATTTTCTTATTCTTCTCATCTAGCAATTACAAATCAACACGTGTTCATGCTAAAATTCGACTGCAAATATACAAATAATTTTTCATTCGTGATATGTTTAGCAAAAAAAAATCAAAAAATATGCTTTTTTTTTTGTTATCACTTATTTTTCAATTCATTATAAGGCCACCATCACCTGTCACCACCTGCGTTATTGAACAATCTGTAATATATAGTGAGCATGGTGGTAAAGTACGAATCATTGTAGCCAGGATTGCCACGTGGAGTGCCGGTAGAGGAAGACGGCACATCGAGCCTGCGGTCGGCAAACCACGCCGTATTGCTGGATGGTGGCTCCACTCCCATCTGGGCATAGTTGAAGTAATATGTGGAACAATCGTCGATATAGTCGGTGGTTGTAAACCTCTGGGCCAGCTCTATTCCTATCATCAGGTCTTTGGCCACCTGATACTTGAACCCCACGCCTATTGGAATGGCGGCTGCCGTAAGCTTGTACTGAGGTCCTGTCTCCACCACCTGGGGCCTGCCGTTGCTATTGGTCTCGAAACGCACTCCAGCCCCCTGTCCTTCGGTACACAGCGGCTGGAGGTCGAACCACTGATTCTGATACTTGCCCTGCGGATTGTAGTGCAGGAGGCCTATGCCAACAAAGAAATAGCCCGACCATCTTCGTTTCATTGAAGACGGATCGAAACGGCCTGTGTTCTCGCGAAGGAAATAGTAATCGAGTGTAACTCCCATGTCCAAGAGATTGCTCCTGAAATTCAGGTTGCGGTTGCGGCGGGATTCGTCCTTGGAGTTGGCGTCGTCGGCGCTCACCTTGGAGAATATGAGGTTGGCCCTGGCGGCAAGACGCTCGCTGAGCCTGTATCTGTATCCGAGCATGGCCGACATGTTAAGGAAATTGGGATCCACATCGTCAAGGGCAAAAATGTGAGTGCCGTTTTTGTAGCCTCCGCCCAAATCACCCATAAAGATGTTGCATCCGGCACCCAGCAGAAAACCGTGACGGTCGCTGCGCCAGGTATTCTGGGCATGCGCCGACACAGCCACAAGGGCTGCCATAAATAGTAATAATAACTTTTTCATAGTAATGTACTGTGATATATCCGCACAATCATAACGCAGATATTGCGCAAAAATGTGCGCATCAGCCCAAAAAAAGAATTAATTTCGCTTGTCCATGCCCCACAGAAGCTTGTTGCGGAGGGTGGAGAAGAAACTTGTATTGCTGAGTTTCAGCAACTTGAGCTGTTTTGTGGATTTTTTCAGGATAAACTCCTCCTCGAAAGGCACGCATGCCTGACGGAAATCGAGGCTGGCCAGGAAATTGTTCTCCCTTCCCTCGGCCTTCAGGCGCAGCACATTGCCATCTCCAATGATGATGGGGCGCACCGACAGATTGTGGGGCGACACCGGGGTAAGCACGAAATTGCCGCTGCCCGGCATTATGATGGGACCTCCAGCACTCAGAGAATAGGCCGTACTGCCAGTAGGAGTGGCCACAATAAGGCCGTCGGCCCAATATGTATTAAGAAACTCGTCGTTCAGGAACACTTTCACACTTATCATAGAGCTGGTGTTTACGCGCATTATCGTAAACTCGTTGAGCGCTATGTTGAGGTTTCCAAACCTGTTGGAAGAGCTGCTGACCTCGATAAGAGTGCGGTTTTCCACGGCTGTGCGCCCCTCCATTATCTCCGTAAGGGCGTCCTGAAGGGTGTTTTCTGATACCGACGTGAGAAACCCGAGGCGTCCGCTGTTGATGCCCACTACAGGGATATTGGCAAGCACCGCGTATGGCACGCTCTCCAACAGAGTACCGTCGCCGCCTATGCTTATAAGAAGATCGAGGTCGTCGGGCATCTTGAAACTGTTGATGAACGTTCCGGTGATTTTGGGTGTGAAAAACAAAGTCTGCTCAATGCTCTTGAGAAACTCCTCATAGACATATATATCGCAGCTGTTGCGGTTAAGCATCTCGAATATCTTGTAGATACTCTTGTGGAAATCCGCCCCGAACTTGCGACCGAATATAGCTACCTTCATACCCTTCGAATTAACATTGTTATAGTATAAAGCTATTTGGCCTGTTTGGCAACAGGTATCAGGTTGAATGGCAGGTTGATGATCTGGCTGTACTCCTCGCCAAGGGATTCCATGTCCTCATCAATCTCCTTGTAATACCAGTTTACGACAATCTCGCTGCGCTCCTTGAGTCCCTGCAACAGAAGAAGTATCTGTATCAGCTGCTTGCTGGAGGCGGTATTGAAATACTCCAGTTTCATGTCAAAGACAGTCTTGGAGTTAGGATTCTTGCCGTAATTAGAAAACCACTCCAATATTGGCGCGTAGAAATCCACGGCATCCTCTGGAAGCGACATCTGGGCAAGCTCGAATATGCCTTTGTCGGCGTCAAGCGTTACCCTTGGGGTGTCAACTGTTGGTTCTTTTATTAATGGTTCCATATAATTGAAAGTAAATTTACTCTTGGTTAATCTTGTTAATATCCACCGTTACCATGAAAAAGTCCTTCTCGGGACTTGCATCCACCATCTGGTATTGGATAATTGTGCCGGCCTTTCGCCTAATGTCGAGGAAACCGAGTCCGGTAGACACAGGATCATTGTCGAAATTGAACAATATCTTGTTGTACTCCCTGGTGAGTTCCTTGCTGTTCATGGCGTTCACCCTGTCGATGCGCTCGGCCAATGGCTTGGAAAATTCCTTATTAATGTAGTTTCCGGCCAGGAAAGTGAACTTGTCGTCGCGCTCGCAGATGTAGAACACTCCGGCCTTCCACTCGCTGTTGTTGTCGATGTTGTCGGCATGTTTCACAATATTTTGCAAGAGCTCCACCATCACGCCATAGAGCTTTATCCTTGTAGGAGTCTCGTCCATTCCGCTCTTCAGGATCGACAGCAGCGCCAGCAGGTTCTCCTGGTTGAAATCGCCCTTGAACGACAGGTTGTAGTTGTTCTCATTAAAGTTCTCGTGCGCCTCTATCAAATCCTGTATGGTATACACAGCACCGTCGGCAGGCTGCATACCCTCCTCGCCGCTTACTGTCGCAATCTCAGTGGTAAGATAGAAATACGAGTAAGTGTCGTCTACAGGCTTTATCATATAGTCGAGCTTGTTGCCCGATCTCTTGGCCATTTCTATAAGCCCCAGGCTTGCTCCGCCCTTCTCGGAGAGTCCGGTAAGCGTTCGCGTCTCGCGGCTAAACTCCTTCAGGCCCTCGTTGTCGAGATGGTTTATCTTCTCAAGCTTGGCTCTCAGCGGCTCCTCGTCGGCGCGCAGCATCAGGTTTCCTGTGGCTATCACATACTTATGATGCCGCTTGTGTATCACGATGATGGCCGAGTTGCCATCGTCCTTGTCCTGGCTGTCGGCCTGATGCCTGGTTATATTCTGAAGACCTTCGCCCATGATGTAATATATCCTCGACCTCATCTTGCGTGTGTCGTCGGCTTTGGCCAAGTTGTTTTTGGCCATATCCAAGATATCCATCACCAAACGCGGTGTTATCTCTCCCCTGTAGACATACTCCAAGTCATCCTTCTCGATGCCACTGAAGTGCCGGTATATAAAATCAAGCGATTGGTCCATATTATATTCGTTGTTTTTGTATAAAATAAAGTATTAAGTCCAACTCAGCAAAAATCATGCCTCAGTAGGCGCGCCAAACGACAATGGCAAAGTATTGCTGCCAGCACCTTCGGTGTTTTTTATCTTCCCGTACTGCATCTCGTACTTCTGGATATTGTCCTGAAGCGCCAGCATCAGCCTCTTGGCGTGCTCAGGTGCCATTATCACACGGTCGCGAACAGGAGCCTTGGGCATGCCGGGCAACACACTTATAAAATCCATAACAAACTCCGAGCTGGAGTGTTGAATGACAGCAAGATTGCTGTATGTGCCGCGCGCCACCTCATCGGAGAGCGTAATGTTAAGCTGACTCTTATTTTCTTCCTCAGTCATTTTTTTTCACATAAATTTAGTTTATCGGAGGCAAATGTAAAAAATAATTTGATAAACTCCGCAATATTTCTGGAATTTATTTTTTATTCCTTCATTCATTTATTCTTTTATTCACTCACCACCACCTCACTTCGGGTGTTGTCGCCGGTGCACTTGCGCACCAGAATCTTGGCCTCTATGCGCTCCTCAAGTTCAGGTACGTGGCTGATAATGCCCACCTTACGGCCCTGCGAGTGGAGTTTCTCGAGCACGGATATCACAGAGTTGAGGCTGTTCTGGTCAAGGGTTCCGAAGCCCTCGTCAATGAAAAGCATCTCGCTGCCGCGTCCGCCCTGCATCATATCGCTGAGGCCGAGCGCCAATGCCAGCGACACCATAAAACTCTCGCCGCCCGAAAGCGTGGTCACTGGTCGGCAGACATTCATCTCAAGATCCTGAACTAAGATGGCTAACGAGTCGCCGCCGCATTTCAGGCTGTACTTGTTGGTAAGGCGTTTCAGCTGCTGGTCGGCATTTTGGAGTAGGATTCTAAGTGTATGAATCTGAGCTAAGTTGCGCAGTTTCTTGCCGTCACTGCTGCCGAGTTCGCTATTGAGCCCGCCCCAGTCGTCAAAGAGTTTCTGCTTGCGCTCGCGTTCTTCTATAAGTTGCTGATACTTAGCCCTATTATCCTCCATCTGCACAATCGTGGCCGAGGCCTCTCCTATCTTGGTCTTGTATTCTGATGCTGCTGTTTTTTTATCAGTTAGCTGACCCTGCAACGCTTCGAGGCTCTCCTCGTCAGTAACGCCCGGTTTGTTGTTGGCCTTGTGATTCTCAAAATTTGCCTCGGCATCTTTCTGCGACTGAAGGCAACGGCTAAGTCTGTCGGCCACCTCGTCTATTTCTGCCCTTAATTTCTGAATATCAGAATTTTCAGTAGCCGACAACTGCTCCACATTCTCGGCGGTAAATCCCAAGGCCTCATCCTTAGCGTTCTCCTCGGCGATTTTGTCGGAAAGTTTTTTATTGTAGCCGACGAGCAATTCCTCGTTCTCGCGCTTCTGCTTTTGGAGCATTCTGGAATTTTCAAGCACACTTGTCAACAGATTCGGCAACTGATCCAGGGTCTCAGATCCCGCAAACGGCAACGGCTCGGCGTCAGCGAAGATATTTTTCAGGTCACTGACAGCGCCGCAATTCTGCAACACGCCACGCAGACGCTCATCAGATTTCTGGAGGTCGTCAATTTTGCTTTTCAACTCCACGAAAACCTTTGCCTCGGCTTCGGTTTTCCTGAGTACTTCAGCCAACGATTCGGGATTGTTCTCGATATCTGAGAGATAGGTTTTGAGGCTTTTAAGCAAGGATTCCTGAGACTCTGTACTTGTCTTTATGTTTTTATCAACGTTCTGATACTCAGTATTCTTGATAGCAATATCGCTTTCAAGTTTAGACTTCTGGTCTTTTACAGTGAGGAAGTTTTTGTTCCTGAGGTCAAAATCGTTGCGTGCCGACTTCTGCGCATCCTCCAGCGACTTTCTCAACTTCTCCTTCTCGGTGATTTGGGATTCCTGAACTGATATTTTTTTATCAATCTCTGATATAAAAGTACTCTCATTCATTCCCGAGAAATCCTGAGAATAAATTTTGCCATAATAATCATAAATACCGTAGTAATGGACATTCAATTCCTCTATCTCAGCCGAAAGTTTCGGAATATCAATTGTTTCTAGTTTCTGAATCTGTGCAACTTTCTCGTTCAAGGCTCCCTGATACTGTGCACGCTGTGCGGAGAGTTCCTTTATCTGAGTCTCCTTCTTGCCGAGTTCCTGTTTTGTGGCCTCAAAGATTGAGTTCAAAACCACGTCGCCACTCTTCGAATACGGATGACTTGTGCTTCCACAGAGCGGACAAGCCTCTCCCTCAACGAGTTGGACACGGAGTTCCTTCAAGTTTTTGGAGATTGAGAGTTGTTGCTGTTCAAAGAGTTGTTTCTGAGCATTGAACTGGATTTCCAACTCCTTGAGTTCGTTCTCGATAGCCGAGTTTTTGGCGTTGATATCAGCCACGGTCTTCTTATCAGCCTCCAACTGATTCTGCAAGTTTTTCAGTTCGGGAGTTTTCTGAAGTCTCTGCTCTAAAAAGGCCTTGGCCTTTCCGAAAAATTTCCCCGATTTAGCGGTTTCGGCTCTGAGTTTTTCAAGTGCATCGTTGTCAAAATCGTTGAAAGCCTTTTCCGCCTGCTTCTTCGCAGTTTCCGAAACTGCAAGTTCAGCCTCAAGTTTCTGATATTTCTCAGAGGTTTCCTTGTGAATGGATTTCAACTGAACTGCCTTATTCTCAATATCTTTCAGAGTTTTCCTCAACTGCTCCAAATTTCTATCCACATCTATCAGATTCTTTATCAGCTGACTGATAGTCTGAATATTGTCGTAGATATTCTGTTTTGGAAGCATCGCATCAAAATCGGCCTTCCTCAACAAAAGTTCATCAGAGTTTTTCTGGATTCTGTCCCTGAGATTGGCGTAAAGACTCAGATACTGACAATATTTATTATTTACATTTCTAAAATCTTTCTGTACCGAATTTAATATATTTTTGCATTTACTGATATCATTCAATACAGGACGGAACTCACGGACGGCAATCTCCATTTTGCTGAGGAGTTGTTTCTTGGGCTGAATGTTGTCGCTGTCAGCCCTGGCTTTCTCCAAATCTTTCTGCTTGGAAATGAGCGCATTGCTGAGTTCCACAAAACGTTTGCGCCACTCGATTTTGGAGTTTATCGTCTCCAACTCCTTATCCGACTTAGCTGAATCGGTTCGCAGTTGCATCAGGATTTTTCTCTGCTCATCAATAACATCATCAGTCACAAGTTGCTGACCTTGAATGCTTTTATTGAGCACGTCGAGTTCGTTTCTTACCGCCGAGAACTTCTCGAAAATCTTCTTGGAAATCTTCTCGTAGATATCTGTGTTAGTGAGCATTTGGAGAATGGCCGACTTATCGCCCTTCTTGGCGAAAAGAAACCTTGAGAACTGATTCTGCGCCAACAAGACCGAACGGATAAATCGGTTGAAATCGAATCCAGTGAGCTCCACAATCTTCTCCTCAAACTCTTTAACCTTCTCAGTGACAGGAACAAACTCGTGGGACTCCTTGTTCCAGCTATAGAGAGTCCGCTTGATATCCTGAAGTTTTCCGTCGGCCTTCTTGTGGGCGCGGTAGGCGTACCAGTCGGCACGGTAAAGCCTGTTGTCGTCAGCCAAAAATTCCACACTGGCCAGCGACTCGGCAGTTCCCTTGCGCATAAAATTCCTGGTGTCGTGAGTCTTAATAGTGTCATCGTTCTCAAAATCATCCTGTTGCGCGTCCTTGAAACGTGGAGTATCGCCATACAAAGCCAGACAAATGGCGTCAGTAATGGTGGATTTTCCCGCCCCAGTATCGCCACAAATCAAAAACAGCGGCGAATCCTTGAGAGGCTTCTGAGTAAAATCAATCTCCGCCTCAGGCAACGAGGCCAGATTCTTTATGGTAACTTTCAGGATTTTCATAATTTTGGAGGATTATTTTTCTCTTCTCCTTTCAAAATGGAGTTTCAGTTGCAAAAATAAAAAAACTTCCGGCAATACCGCAATGATATTACCGAAAGTTTTATCTTTTAGATTAGACTAATATCCGTTACAACTCCGCAATCTCGTCAGCGGTGAGGCCGGTGTATTTTTCAATGATATCCAACGGCATATTGTCGGACTTCATCTTGCGGGCCATATCGAGTTTTTCGGCTTGCGCCTTGGCTCGTTCCTCTGCCCTACCTTTTGCCTCGCCTTCGGCAAGTCCTTCCTTACGTCCTTCGGCGAGACCTTCTTTACGTCCTTTTGCCTCGCCTTTCCTTAAAGCCGCATTATGGGCGGTCGTGTATTTGGAGACGGCATCCCAATATTGCTCATAGCCTGCTAATTGCGCAGGTGTGTAAGCGGCCTCTTCAAGGAGTTCTATGGCCTCGTTAATCTCGGGATTTGCCAAAAGTTCTGCGTCGGGATAACGGGTGTCCTCGTTAATTTCAGTCAGATACTTCAGCCACAAATCCTGAAGTTTTTTGTCGGCCTTGTTGCTTGGCCTGAATTTCGGCAACTCCACAAAAACCATATAGAACTCGTCGCGGAGTTCGTCGTTATGGTTCACGTTGGCGAAGCAATACTCCTGAATATGCTCATTAGGATAGTCAGGAAATGCGATATCGTTGATGATATTCAGCGAATAGACATTCTGTAATTTGGAATAGTCGAACCCCTTTGGAGCCTGCTTTACAAACACTTTTGAAGAGTTGTAAACCACACGCTTGAAGAATTCGGCATACCAATACATCTGCATTTCCACAATGAACTGACGTCCTATCTGATCCTTGCACCTTACATCCACAATTGTGTCTTTCAATGTAGGAGTCTGAGGCACAAGTTCGGCAGGAAGATACTCAACAGACTTAATCTCCACGCCCTTTGGCAAAGGCAAAAGGGAATTGAGAAGGCTGATGACGAGGTGTGGATGCTCGCCAAAAACCCTCTTGAAAGTAAGGTCTGCACGTGGATCAAGATACTTTGCCATTTTTACGCCATTTTTGATTGTGGATTTTCTGAGGCAAAGATAAGATTTTTTTCCGATAATGCAAAACAAAAAACCGTGAATTCCACAGAATTGATTTCCGAAGAATTCACGGTTTTATTTTTTGTTAAATATTCTCTATTTCCTCGGCGGTAAGGCCGGTGAGCTCAACGATATCCTCAATTGGGAAATTCTTGGCTTTCATCTTGCGGGCGGTCTCGAGTTTTTCGGCAGAACGGCCTTTCTTCTCACCCTCCACAAGCCCCTCGAAACGGCTGGAGGCTATTACGCTGTTGGCGTAGCGGAGATTTTCCATATACCTGCGGTAGGCGGCACGCTCCTCCTCACTCATCTTCTCGTACTGAAGTTTGGCGCGGGCCTGAGCCAAGCCCTGTGCAGTGAAGCGGTCATCTATCTCGCCCGATTTCAGGAAAGAAATCCACTCGTCGAGGCTGTCCTTGGCAAGGTCGTCGAACTTGTCAACCCTTAGTAAATAATACTCAGGAAAAACCTCCTCAACATTATTTATCTTGAAAAGTTTCTTCTGCTGCTTGGAGAGGTTCAGCAAGGTTTGGTCGTGAAGTCCCTTGAAACTTGTAACGCCTTTATATACATAGTCGGAACCTTGTCCTAAGCTGAAATACACAATGTTTATGGAATAGACTTTCTTGATTTCAGCATACTTCTGACCCAGGTCAATGTATTCAGAAATGGTCTTGGAAGTACCATATAGCATTCGGTGGAAGTAGTCTAACTGGCGGTCGTTCTGAACCTCGATGAGCACTATCTCGCCGTCCTCGTCTTCCACAAGCATATCCACACGGTTGAACTTGTCGTCCTCGTAATCCTGATTGCCCTCCGACTCCAGAATCCTGTTGATTTTCATCTGGCGACCAAGGAGCACACTGAAGAAGCCCTCAAGAACATCGAAGTTTGCCTTGTTCCTGAGAAGTTTCTTTATAGCCCAGTCGAATCTTACAAGTTGCTGAATTGCCATATTTATAGCATTTTTGATTGTTGATTTTCAGCTGCAAAGATAAGGAATTTCTCTCGAAAAAACCAACAAAAATATAATTCGGATTTCGTAATTCGTAATTTTTCTCAGCACTGATGAATCAGCCTATACGCCACGCTTCCAGGCTGTGGACTTGCGGGGCAGTTGTCGCGGCTGAACCAGCCGGCGTCGGCAATCTCCTCGGGCTGAAGCTTGATTTCGCCGCTCTCGTATTCGGCG
Organism: Bacteroidales bacterium; assembly: GCA_045597465.1. Lineage (GTDB taxonomy): Bacteria > Bacteroidota > Bacteroidia > Bacteroidales > UBA3824 > UBA3824. Next base: position 69,659 of record JAZLKG010000008.1, read on the forward strand.
GTGAAGCCCATCATCAACTGCGCCGGGAATGGCCAGCTCTGAGAGGCGTAATATTTCACGTTCCTGACCCTGAGACCTGCCTCCTCAAAAATCTCGCGCTCCACGGCCTGCTCCACGGTCTCGCCAGCCTCGATGAATCCTGCAAGACAGGCGTAGATATCCTGATTGCGCTGTGCGTGGCGGGCAAGGAGAATCTTGTCGCCCTTGGAAACCAAGACGATAATGCAGGGATTTATCCTCGGGAAAATAATGTTTCCGCACTTTGGGCATACGCGTGCGGTCTCGGTCTTGCTCTCCTCGAGCGCTGTGCCGCAGCATCCGCAAAATCTCGTGCTCTTGCGCCATTCCACCAAGGCTTTGGCCCTCGAGAGCTGAAAACAATTGTCGTAGCCCATCTCGGCAAACTGACTGCGGATAGGCACCCACTTGTAATTTGCGTGAGCGAAATCCTCGCTTATATTAATCACCGAAATGCCGTTGCGCTCCTCGGTGAATGTGTCCAAAGGCTTTGAAAGTCCGCTGATAATCTCCAAATCCTTGGCATTCAACTGACAATCATCGTTGGTAACCAGCATATTGCGGTTGCCGATTGCGAAATAAAAATTTTCCATAATTTCTGTATTTGGTCGTTGGCAAAGATAAGAAAAAGTTTTAATTTTTCCCCTGCCTTTACGATATCTAAAATTACTGCGTGGTTCTGTACACATGCAGCACGGTGTTGGAGTTTCTATGATTGAACATTTCTATTATTATGTCGGCCAGCGATGGCGAGAACGAGGTCTCGTAGCTGAGCTGGGGGAAAATCCCGCGCATCCGGGCCAGCCGCTCGGGCATGTTGTTGTCGCCGCAGAATATCACGTACTGGGGCTGCTCCCTCATCAGCGGATTGTGGAAAAACCTCTCGGTGTATATATAGTGCTCGCGCGAGGAGGGCGATGCCGACGCCGACGAGTACGCTATCGACCTGTCGGGCTCGGTGTCCTGACGGTTGAGTATGTAGATGTCGACGTCCTTGCCCATGAAAAACTGCGGCAGGCTCTTGCTGCCGTCGCTCTGGCTGTTTTCCACCATCAGCGACGATATGTCGGCCTTGTGGCGCGACAGGTGTATCATAGTCTCCACCTGAGGCTTGCGCACGTATGCCACGGTGGCAAGCATCAGCATGGGTATGTTTACTATGAAGAAGCTGATGCCGCACCATTTCCTTAGGCGTGGACGTGTGGTCCAGAACCTGGATTCGGCCATGTAGCGGAACCATCCCGTGGCGCACAGTATCAGAAACAAAGGCAGAATGGCCAGCATGAACTTCTCCTCCTTGTTGGGCAGCAGATACGATACCGACAGGTATATCGTAACGGGCCAGAACAGCAGGAAACAGTGCTTCCATGATTTCACGTATCCGAAGATACCGGCCAGGCCCCACGGCAGCGGTATTATCATCACCAGTATGGATATGTACATGTAGAACGACCTTGGGCCGCTGATGGCGTTGCTGCCTGATATTATGTTGCGGATATATTCGCCCAGGATGTAGAACGGAGTGCCAAGTATCAGGGTGTTTGTGAGGCCCTCCAGCGCCAGTATGGATATGGCGGCGCCAAAGAGCAGCAGCAGGGCGCGCTTGATGCCGGATTTCAGCAGCAGGCTTATGGCGGCGCCAAGTATCAGAAGCACAAGGTTGTAGCAGAATGTCACCGATACGCCCATGAGGAATCCCGTAAAAATGTCGTCGGCAAATTTGTAGGTCTGCCGCCGGGTTTTTGCCAGCCTGTATGTGGCGGCCAGCAGCAGCACCGCGGCCACGTTCTCTGGCAGGGTGCGCACGCAGATGTAGGGCATGAACCACAGCATCGACGATATCAGGCCTATGGCCAGGGCGGCCTTGCGGTTGGCCAGGCGGTAGGTGATGCGGTAGCAATAGTAGATTACCAGCATCGACAGCATGGCGTGCAATAGCCTCATTACAAACATCTTGCTCTGAGGATCAAATATGCCGGCCACCTCGCACGCACCCAGTATGGCGGCATTTACGCACAGGTATATCAGGCTATGGCCGTGCGACACAAAATCCTTGCCGCCATCCTGATCCACTATCTGCTGGATGGATGAGCCTCCCTGCCACAGCTGCTGGGCGTTTTCCACATACATATAGTGGTCGTATCCGAAAGCTATGCCCTGCGACAGCAGCACGGCAAGTATCCGGAATGCGAAACCCGCCCAGATGCAGAACAGCAGCGGTTTTTCCTCCAAGCAATATTTTAGGAACTGTCGCAAGATTATACGAAAATTATTTGTTGGAATTCCCTGTCGGGATTTTTTTTCTTATCCGAAAATTAAAAGAATTTAAAAGAATAAAAAGAATTTACTCTTCAACGTAAAAATTCTTTTCCATTCTTTCCCATTCTTTTAATTTTCAGATAAAAACTGCATCCCGTCAGGGATGCCTGTTTAAAACATCTGAAGGTCGCAGAGGCGTTTGTAGGCACCGTTTTTGGCAATCAGCTCGTCGTGTTTGCCCCGCTCTATTATCTGTCCCTCGTTGAGCACGCAGATCTCGTCGGCGTTCTTTATGGTGGATAGTCTGTGGGCTATCACTATGGATGTTCGGTTTTTCATCAGGTTTATCAGGGCATCCTGCACCAGGCGCTCGCTCTCGGTGTCGAGGGCCGATGTGGCCTCGTCGAGTATCAGTATTGGAGGATTCTTGAGCACGGCGCGGGCAATGGAGATTCTCTGTCTCTGACCGCCGGAGAGCTTGCATCCGCGGTCGCCCACCATGCTCTCGTAGCCCTCTTCCTTCTCGCGGATAAAATCTGTGGCATTGGCCACCTTGGCGGCGGCCTCTATCTCATCATCCTTGGCCGATGCCACTCCAAATGCTATATTGTTCCTGATGCTGTCGTTGAAGAGTATCGACTCCTGATTTACGTTGCCCATCAGGCCGCGGAGGTCTGATACCTTGTAGTCCTTCACGTTGATGCCGTCAATAAGAATCTCGCCCTCCTCTATGTCCCAGAACCGGGGCAGCAGGTCCACAAGGGTGGATTTGCCCGATCCCGACTGCCCCACCAGGGCCACAGTCTTGCCCTTGGGGATGGTAAGGTTTATATTGCGGAGAACATATTTCTCGGCATACTTGAACGACACGTTCCTGAACTCTATGCTGTGCTGGAAGTCGCTGATTCTTACTGGATTCTCTATCTCGGGCACATTCATGGACTCTTCCAGGATGGCGTTTACCCTCTCCAGCGACGCCATTCCCTTCTGTATGGTGTTGGTGGTGCGGGCCAGGTCCTTGGCTGGATTCAGTATCTGCGAGAATACGGTAAGGTAGGCGATAAACTCAGCTGCCGTAAATGTGGTGTCGCCCTTCTCGAGTATCAGGTATCCGCCCACCACCAATACAAAAGTGAACACGGCTATGCCAAGGAACTCGCTAAGTGGCGAGCTCAAAGAGTGTTTCCTCATCACCAGGTTTTGCAGGCTGTACACCTTGCCGTTTATCTTCTCGAAACGGTCCTTCATCTTGCTCTCGGCCACAAAGGCCTTTATGATCCTGAGTCCGCCCAGAGTCTCCTCCATGATGGTGAGCATCTCGCCGGCAGCCTGCTGGCCAAGTTTCGATGAACTCTTCAGGCTCTTGCCTATCTTGCCTATCAGTATGGCTATGCCGGGCAACACCACAAACACAAACACCGTGAGCTCCCAGCTTGTGTATATCATGTAGCTGAGAAACACCACTATCTGAATCGGGTCCTTGAACAGCATATCCAGACTACCTGATATACTGGCCCTTATCTCCTGCACATCGCTGGTGAAGCGGCTCAGGATATCGCCCTTTTTGCTGTCGGAAAAATACCTGAGCGGCAGGTCCAGTATCTTGTTATAGATTCTGCGCTGAAACTGCATTACGCTGCCATTGCTGATGGGCGCCATGAAGAAACTACCCATATATGCGAAGAAGTTTCGTCCAAAAGCTCCTACGAGCACGGCGGCTCCCATAAACAGAAGGGCCTGGAACTTGCCATTACTCTGTGTGATACAGTATACCTGATACTCGAAATGAGCCATGAAACTCTTGTAGTTCCATGCAAACTCGCCGGGGTCCGATACTACCTCGTTGCTGCCGAACAGCATATCGAGAAACGGTATAAACATCGTGAAACTGAATAGAGAGAATACCGTGCTCAATGCATTGAGTATTACATTGAGCAAGGCATATTTCTTGAAAGGCGCTATGTATTGCCAGAGTACTACGAAACTGTTTTTCATATAATATCATTGTAATTTTCCGCAAAGGTAATACAAATTTCCACACAGCGCCTCAAAAATCCGCTTTTTATAAATATTTCATACAGATTATTTGTAAAATCCAAAAAAATGCCTTTTCTTTGGCCTCTGAAAAAAAATACATTATAGATTTATACACCAATTTACTATTAGAATTATGGAATTCGGACATTATGACGACCAGAACAGGGAATTTGTGATTACAAACCCTGCCACTCCATGGCCTTGGATCAACTACCTTGGCAACGAGGACTTTTTCTCCTTAATATCCAACACAGCAGGCGGATACAGCTTCTACAAGGACGCCAAGTTCCGCCGCATAACACGTTACCGCTACAATGGCGTGCCAATGGACAACGGCGTCCGCTACTTCTACATCAACGACAACGGCACAATATGGAGCCCGGGCTGGAAGCCCTGCAAGACTCCGCTCGATTTCTACGAGTGTCGCCACGGCATGAACTACACCAAGATCAAAGGCGCAAAAGATGGAATAGAGGCATCAGTACTCTTCTTTGTCCCACTCAAGACTTGGGCAGAGGTTCAGAAGGTTACAATCAAGAACACAACATCAGAGACCAAGAAAATAAAGCTCTTCTCTTTCCAGGAATGGTGTCTATGGAACGCCGCCACCGATATGGAGAACTTCCAGAGAAACTTCTCTACAGGCGAGGTGGAGATAGACGGCTCTGTAATCTACCACAAGACAGAATACAAGGAGCGCCGCAACCACTACGCATATTATTCCGTAAACGTACCCGTGCAGGGCTACGATACCGACCGCGAGTCGTTCATCGGCCTCTACAACGAGTTTGCAAATCCTCAGTGCGTAATGGCAAGCAAGCCAAGCAACTCGCTCGCTCACGGCTGGTCGCCAATAGCCTCTCACTACATAGAGGTGGAGCTGAAGGCCGGCGAGAGCAAGGATTACATCTTCCTTCTCGGCTATGTGGAAAACGAGCAGGATCAGAAATTTGACGAGGCTGAGATCGCCCGCAAGAAATCCGGCGCGCTCATCACATCGCAGGCATCAGACCGCACACTTATTAATAAGAAGAAGGCACAGGAGGTAATCAAGAGATTTTCAACAGCCGAAGCTGTTGAAAAGGCATTCGCTGAGCTCTCGGCAATGTGGGACGCTCTCCTCGACAAGTACGCTGTAAAGTCTTCAGACGACAAGTTGAACCGTATGGTAAACATCTGGAGCCAGTATCAGTGTATGATAACATTCAACTTCTCACGCTCGGCCTCGTTCTTCGAGAGCGGTGTTGGCCGTGGCATGGGATTCCGCGACAGCAACCAGGACCTCGTAGGTTTTGTTCACCAGGTACCTTCACGCGCAAGAGAGAGAATCATCGACATCGCCTCTACTCAGTTCCCGGACGGCGGCTGCTACCACCAGTATCAGCCTCTCACCAAGCACGGCAACAATGACATCGGCGGCGGTTTCAACGACGATCCTTGCTGGCTCATCTTCGGTACTGTGGCTTACGTAAAGGAGACCGGAGACTTCTCTATCCTCGACGAGCCTGTACCATTCGACAACAAGCCAGGCACAGAGGTTTCGCTCTTCGATCACTTGAGAATCAGCTTCAACCACGTTGTGGAGAACCTCGGTCCTCACATGCTTCCTCTTATCGGCCGCGCCGACTGGAACGACTGTCTGAACCTCAACTGTTTCTCTTGGGATCCAAACGAGAGCTTCCAGACCACCGAGAACAATTCGGTAGGCAGCAAGGCTGAGTCTCTGATGATTGCAGGTTTGTTTGTTGTTACAGGTAAGGACTACATCGCTCTCTGCAAGCAGATGGGCAAGGACGACGAGGCTGCTCGCGCTCAAAAATGCGTTGACTCAATGATAGAGGCCGTAAAGAAGCACGGCTGGGACGGCGAGTGGTACTTGCGCGCCTACGACTTCTACGGCAACAAGATTGGATCCAACGAGAACGAGGAAGGCAAGATCTTCATCGAGAGCCAGGGCTGGTGCCAGATGGCCGGTATCGGCTTGGAGGACGGTATGGTTGATAAGTCTATCGACGCCTGCAAGAAGTACCTCGACAGCGAGCACGGCATGGTTCTCAACAATCCGGCATACACCGTTTACCACGTTGAAATGGGTGAGATTTCCTCATATCCAGCAGGTTACAAGGAGAATGCCGGTATATTCTGCCACAACAATCCTTGGGTGATAATCGGCGAGACAGTTGCCGGCCGTGGCAACGACGCCTGGGAACTCTTCCAGAAGATTGCCCCAATGTACCTGAAGGATCAGGAGCTCCACAAGGTGGAACCTTACGTAAACTGCCAGATGGTGGCTGGCAAGGACGCCGCAAGGCCAGGCGAGGGCAAGAACTCTTGGCTGACCGGTACAGCAGCCTGGATGTGGTACACAGTAAGCCAGTATCTGCTCGGCATCAAGCCTGACTACAATGGTATTGTGGTTGATCCTTGTCTTGAGGCTTCAATGAAGGGCTACAAAGTAACACGTCAGTTCCGTGGCGCTACATACGAGATAGAGGTTGTAAACAGCGGCGCTCAGAAGGGCGTTAAGGAGCTCTACGTAAACGGGAAGAAAGTGGATGGCAACCTTGTTCCGATGGCCAAAAGTGGCGAAAAAGTGCTTGTAAAGGCCATTATGTAGCAAAAAAATCAAAAAAATATGCAAATTAATCGGTTTTACATTAGTATAATCAATTTATTTGCTTATATTTGCAGCGGATTTAGAAAACAAATAAATCTCAAATATTTATAAACTCTTAAAAACATCAACAAAAATGGAAAATTTGGCAAAAATCGTAGCCGACATCAAGGCTCAGTATGAGGCATTCGCAAAGGACGCAGACGCACTCGTAAACGCTGGCAACAAGGCAGCTGGTGCACGTGCCCGCAAGGTATCTCTCGAGATCGAGAAGCTTACAAAGGAGTTCCGCAAGGTTTCTATCGAGGCTTCTAAGAAGTAATTCAGCGAAATTGCTTTAGAACAAAATAAATGCGCCCTGAATGGAAGATTCCGTTCAGGGCGTTTTTTATGTTTTGCGTGAGTCTATTCAAACAGGTCGTCTATTGTAATGGATTTCACAACCTTGTTGTTATACATACTTTCGGCGAGGCCGTAAGGTGTTATCATCGTGAGCCATACAGCGTAGGGATAAGCCGTCTCCTCCTTGAAACTGGCTATCCTGTTCTGCATTTTCTCGCTCTCGGCCTTTCTGATTAGGTATTTTGTAGACGAATACTTTATCTCGCAGAGGTTTACCTTGCGGTCGGCACGTTCTATTATTAAATCAACCTGCGCTTTGGTTTCTGTATTCTTGCTTCTCCACGAATAACTTTGTGTTGATATTCCGTCTATCTTCAAGGCCTTTTTTATCTGTTGAATGTGTGCCAGACAAACTTTCTCGAAAGCCAGCCCAAGCCAAGTGTTTGTCTGCGGAGTATCCAGATGATTCTGCCAGTAGTCGATTTCCACCTCGCCGCGTTGTGCAAATGTGAGATAAAACATTGAGAAGAAATCTGTCAGCTGATATATCGATGTTGAAGTCTTTACTTTTTTGCCACGGACATTGTATTTCCTTATGATGTCGCAGTTTATCAAATCTTCCAGTTTGGCGCTGAGGCTTCCGCTCGATTCCATTTTCAGTTTTTGCGCAATCTCGTCCCTTGTCAAGCCCTTCTTGTCTTTGGCCAGCGCCTCCACTATCGCGCAATATTTGTCGGGAGAATTAAACAGCGTGCTGTACAGTCTCTTGTATTCACGTCTCAGGCTTGGATCCTGCGAGAAAAACAGGCGGTCGATGTTTTGTGCGAAACTCTCGTCTTTTTTCAGCAAACAAAGGTAATACGGAATTCCGCCCAATGCCATATATGCCTGAGTAATTGAGTCTCTGTCCCATTGGAAATCATTGCTAATCAATAGGTCTTCGGTTTCTTTCAGGGTGAATGGACGAAGGTGCATTTCGTAAGATATTCTGTCGTGGAGACCACCCTTGTTGTCGATGATGTTCTTTATCATCCACGAAGTAGCAGACCCGCAGACTATAAGCAGCAGGTTTTTCTGAAGCGACGCCCAACTGTTCCAGAAATATCCCAAGGCATTGGTGAATCCCGATCTCTGAGTATCGAAACAGGGAAGTTCGTCGATGAATATAATACAGGGCTTGTCGTCGGATATCTTTGTTTTCAGCAAATCTTTCAACATTATGAACGCATTCATCCAGTCTTTGGGAGTATCGCTGACATCAGCGCCGAAATCCTTGAGCGCCTCCACGAAAGAAGTCATCTGATTCTCGTAGTTGCCGTCCAGAACGCCAGTCACCGAGAAGGAAAATCTGTTTTGGAACAATTGATTCACCAAAAAAGTTTTTCCGACCCTGCGCCGTCCGTATATGGCCACAAACTGAGGAGTCTGCGATACGGCAAACTCTTCCAGCAATTGTATCTCGTTGTATCTTCCTATAAGTTTTTTCATAACCCTGACAAATGATTTCCGCTGCAAATATACCAAAAATAATTTGAGTTTTTTCCAAAACAGTAAAAAAAATGCAGTTTTGGAAAAAACTCACCTGAGTTTTTTCCAAAATCGATGTTTTTTGTCACTTTTGGAAAAAACTCATAGTTTTTAAGACTTTATGTATAGTTCACTTCAAAAACCGCAAATTTGGGCACTTTCGGCAAAATAAAAATGGTAAATTTGGGCAAATTGATTTTTTATATATCTTTGCTCTTGATTCTTAACCCTTAATTCTTTATTGAAATTGAAACTTCTTCACACTGCCGACTGGCACATTGGGAAAACTCTTGCGGGGTATGACAGGACCGCTGAGTTTGAGGCTTTTTTCGGGCGCCTTGTTGAGACGTTGGGTTCCGAAAAGCCTGATATTCTTATTGTTGCGGGCGATGTTTTCGATACTGCCACGCCGAGCAATGCAGTGGCAAATATGTATTACAATCTTATAAATACTCTGCACGCCAAGTTTCCGGCGCTCCATATCGTGATTACCTCGGGCAACCACGACTCGCCCTCGTATCTGAATGCGCCGAGGGAGATTCTGAAGTTTTTTGGAGCTGATGTGGTCGGCTCGGTGGTAAGGAGCGACGGCAATGTGGATTTCTCGAAAATGGTTTACGATTTCGGAAACGCCATTGTATGCGCCGTGCCTTATCTGCGCCGTGGCGATATCGTGGCCCTTGGCGGAGAGAATCCTTCCATTGCGGATTTCTACCGCGGTGTTTTGGATTATGCGCTCAGTATCAGGGCCGACAGGAATATTCCGATTATCGGAACAGGTCACCTGACCACCATTGGCGCTACCTACAACAAGACTTCCGAAGTATCAATCTCGGCCACCCGTGACGATTCTGTGGGCGGTCTCGAAAATATTGATCCTCAGGAATTTCCTGATGAATTCTCATATATTGCGCTCGGTCATATACACAAGCCTCAGAAGGCAGGCGACAGGGACAATATCAGATATTCAGGCTCGCCGATTCCGTTCTCGTTTTCCGAGAAGGATTACAGGCATTCGTTCTCGGTGGTGGAATTCAGCGGAAAGGTTGTCACCGACTTGCGGTTCGTGGAACTTCCTCACATTGTGAAACTTAGATACGTTCCCGAGAAGGTTTCGGATTTCGAGACCGTGAAAAAGGCGCTCTCCGAATTGCCCGACGACGAGGAGATGTTCGTGGAGGTAAATCTGGAATACGCTTACCGAAACGCCGAGAACAAGTCCCAGATTATCAACGAGGTACTCAAGGACAAGAAGGTCCGTTTCTGTGGATTCCGACTGATTGACAGCAACAACAATAATCTGAGCAGTCAGGAATCCAACAAAATACTATCAGTGGAGCAGTTGCAGGCTGTAGATCCAATGGACATAGTTTCAGATATTTACAAATCGAAACTCCACACCGACAAGGTAAGCGACCGCCACGCCGAAATGCTCCGCGAGATTATCGAGGAAATAGGTGGATGATTAAAAATGTCTGCAAAAAAATGACACGGCGAAAATTCGGATTTTAAGTTTGGGTTAAAATTTAAAAATTATAAAAAAGCCCCCATTATATTTTGCAAATCAATTTTCTGTGATTATATTTGCGATATAAAATTCGTCAGAAAAAATGAAACAGATAAAGCACGAAGAGACAGAGTATATCAACCCATTGATCGATTTCGGTTTTAAGAGAATTTTTGGAAAGGAAAACGTGATGATGGCGTTCTTGAATGCACTGATACAGGTAGATGATCCTGTTACAGAGATTGTTGACCTTGTATTTCTTCCCACCGACACCCAAGGCGAGTCTGATGAGGAGCGTGGTGTAATATATGACCTTCGGTGCAAGACAAACGACGGCAGTGAGTTTATCGTTGAAATGCAGAAAAAGGGACAGTCGTTTTTCAACAAGCGAATCCTTTTCTATCTATCGAGAGCGATTGCGAGTCAAGACGACAGCCTGAAGGATGAGAAATGGAAGTTTCAGACCCATAATGTTTACGGTGTCTTCCTGATGAATTTTTATGACGACACTATGACAGAGCCCGTAAGACATTGCGTAATCAAGGATTACAAATCCAACGTTATCGACAATTACGGAATGCAGTATTGGAAAATAGAGTTGCCGTTCTATCGCAAGATAAAGGAGTCCGACTGCAAGACTCCCTTGGATAAATGGCTGTATATAATTGCAAATATGAAAACTATGAAAGGAACATTACCATTTACGGATGAAATACCAATTTTGCGTGACGTGGAATTCCTTGCAAAATACTCAAAGATGAACACCGACGACCGCAACAGGTATTGGAGCAGTTACGACCAGTAT
>JAZLKG010000009.1:0-60550 GCA_045597465.1 Bacteroidales bacterium
CGAAGAATTTGAGGCTGAGCACGTTCCGTTTATGAAACGTCTGCCAGCCATTGCAAAAGAGGCTCTCGGCATCGTACGAGGAGTAATCATTTACGTACTTATCGGCATCGCCATCGGAGCCGGCATCCACGGTTACGTGCCAGAGGATTTCTTTGCCGAATTTATGCAGAAGGCAGGCATTTTCGGAGTTCCAGCCAGCGTGCTGATAGCAGTGCCAATGTACGCCAACGCGGCCGGCATAGTTCCAGTGGTGGAGGTTTTTGTAGCTAAAGGCATACCACTCGGCACAGCCCTTTCATTTATGATGGCCGTGGTGGGACTCTCCCTGCCCGAGGCCACAATGCTCAAGAAGGTGATGACCTGGAAACTGATAGAAATTTTCTTCGGCACGGTGGCATTGATGATAATGCTGCTCGGCTGGACGTTTAATGTAATACTATAAGAAAAAATGATAGCATTAGTAATAGGAGCCACAGGCGCTACTGGCAAAGACCTTGTAGATCAGCTCTTGACAGACGAAACATTTAATGAAATCCACGTTTTTGTAAGACGCTCAATATCTATCGACAACCCCAAATTGCATATCCACATAGTGGATTTCGACAAATTAGATCAGTGGAAAGACAGACTGAAGGGCGACGTGCTTTTCTCCGCCTTGGGCACAACAATCAAAAAAGCGGGAAGTCAGGACGCCCAATGGAAAATCGACTACACCTATCAATACGAGGTTGCCAAAGCCTCTCGTGAGAATGGCGTTAACAGTATGATACTTGTATCGTCGGCGTGGGCAACGGCAGATTCCAAAATGTTCTACACAAAAATGAAAGGACAATTGGAAGAGGACGTTAAAGGTCTTAATTTCAAGAGCCTCGCCATAGTGCGCCCGCCCTCGCTGATACGCAAACAAACCGACAGATTTGGAGAAAAAGTCAGCGTAAAGATACTTCAGGCCCTCAACAAAATCGGCCTCCTGAAATCCCTCCGCCCAATGCCAACCTCCCAAGTGGCCCACACAATGATAGAGTTAGCCAAGGAACAAAAGGAAGGGATTGCGATACTTGAGCCGAAGGATATTGGGGCGTGTGAGTAGAGACGCACAAGCAATTTAGGTTCCGCAAACCATCGGGGCGGTTCATTATCCATTAACCCATTATCCATTAATCGGCGCGTTAAGCGCCGATTCTATATCACCGCCTCAAAAATCCTCTTGCCATCCTGCTCCTTCCATTCAGGCTCTTCCTCGGTCTTGTTTTTCAGGAACGAGAAGGTCACAAGGTAGCCTTCATCAGCGCCGCGAGTTTCAAGGTATTCCGCAAGCTGAATCTTTCCGTCGGGCTCGTACTTGGTGCCGTGCCAGATTTTCAGCTCAATGATGTATTCCTTGTGGTTGTAGGTGACAACGAGGTCCATTCTTGCATTCTCCCTTGTCTGAGGCTCCACATAATAGAACCCTGTGCCGTTGATAATCGGCTTCAGGAAACAGAGGAAGAGGAGACGGCCCTGTTGCTCGATGAATTTCTGGTCACGGTCGCGGTATTCCTCGTGCATCAGGTCGCTGAAACGGCGGATTATGTTCTCCATATTGAGAGTGCCGTTCTGGATGAACTGAGATTTTATCGGCTCTTTCTTCAACTTGGCAAATATCTCCTCGTTGATGAAATAATTATACAGAACCTGCTGGAAAATAATATTGTGGATCTTTGCTTTGCCGTATTGGTCCTTGCTGATGATGGCGAACATTTTTGCGATTCGCGCTGGAGGATTCTTGGCCTCGTAATCGAAGGTGAAATCGTCCAAAAGCATCGCCTTTAGAAGCGTCTTGAGGTCGTTGTAATCCTCAATATACTTTATCAGGTTTTTAGTGAGGGAGAAATCGTCGTTTGTAATAATCATTTTCACTGATTTCTGCACGCTATCCGCCGTCCACTCCAACTCGTTTTCATCGATGTACTTGCAGACTGCGCTCACTAAAACGGGGTATCCTGATGTATATTTGTAAATATCATTGGAGATGGATTCAATATCCATTCCTGTATGGTGGTCGGCCTCGTAGGCGGACAGCATATTTGCAATGTCGCTTGGCACAAACGACAAATCCACATTGTATTCGGCCGCCACATTCCAAGGTGAATTATTCTGGCTTTCCTCGTCGGGGCGGATTTTCAGTTTCAGGTGTCTGATGTCGTAAACACCTACAAGGATTACAGAATAGAAAGTGAGTTTGTAGTTGGAGGTCTGAATACGCTGGTTATAGAGATTTCGCAGGATACCAAGGAATTTTACGAACAAGTCATTGTTGGAAGCATTGTCAACCTCATCGATTAGGAGAACTATTTTCTGGCTCGATCTCAAACAAAATTTCTGGATTTTTGTCGAAAGTATTTCAAAATCGAGCATCTCCTCACTTGCCTTCTCCCAATAATCTATATAATCGTTGTTGGCCTTGTCAAGCATCATCATTGCAAAAGATATCTTGCTACAAAATACTTGACAGAATTTGCAAGTGTCCTGCCATATCTCATTCAAAATATCCTCGAAACTGATGCTTACAACCAAATAGTCTTCTCTCAGATTCTTGTTTATGGTGCTGAGCATAGTGGTCTTGCCGAACTGACGGGCACGGTTGATGCAGAAGTACTTAGCATTGTCGATAAGCCTTCTGGTCTTGAGGAATTTCTCCGTGATATCCACCATATAGTCGCGGTCGGGATTGCACGCACACTCTGTGTTGAAGTATCTCTGCATAACATTCTGCGTTTTTCTCAAATGCAAAAATAAGCGATTTTGTTGGTAAATCCAAATTTTAAAAAAGGTCATTTCAGATGCGTTACCTTGAAATACAATTCCGAGAACATACGCATCTGGCTTATAAGCTGTGCGGGGCTCTCTTTCTTGCCTCCTTTTATCCAGGCAGTCAGCATCGATGTCATCATTCCCACAAAGAGATGCGATATGTAGTGGATTTGCCTGTTGCTGGCTTCGGTGTTGGTGCATAGATGTATGATTGCGGCACGTGTTGCGCTCAGGTGTGTCTCTATGGCCGTATGCACCAAGTCGGTGCGGTGGCATCTTACAGCGGCCTCGATAGGCTCGTAATGCGCTATCAGCAATTCCATATTGCGTCTGATGTCCACGGCCTTGCCTGATTTCAACAGCTCGTTCTGCTCCTGGCCTATGGATTCCATTGTCCTGTCGAGACCGCGGCGAAGGATGTCAATGGGATTGTCGAACAGGCGGTAGAATGTGGCCCTGCTTACACCCGAGGCATGGCATAGGTCGGTAACGCTTATCTCGTTGATCTCGCGCACTGACAGAAAGTCATAGAGCGCCATTTCGAGGCTGTCGGCAGAGCTGATGGCGCGCTTGTCGTTAGGGATATGATACATAATAAACTTAAATGTCTTGTAATTATTTTATGATACAAATGTAGCATAAATTTTGTGCCAAAATCCCCAAAAAAAATAGTCATTAACTACAAAATTCAAAAGTTATGAAACATTTTCTAAAACACTATGCATTGGAGATTTACACGGCAATCGCCATGCTTCTCATCACCTTGGTTGCCATGTTTGAGGACAACCTGACCGTAATCCAGCAGTTTGCTGTTTTCTGCTCGTTTCTCTTTATCCTTCACGAGTGGGAGGAGGGGCATTATCCCGGAGGCTTTCTCAATCTGATTTGCGCCAATGTGTTGCAGCGCAATGTTGACGACGAGGACAAACGCGGCAGCCGTCTCATCACCGCCGTCTTCATCTTTGTGTTTACCATCGTGCCGTATTTCTGGGGCGACAGCATTCCTCTCTTTGCTGTCACGATGGCAGTTTTCTGCATATTCGAGGGCATCATCCATATAGCCGGAATCAAGATTCTCCGTACAGGCAAGCCTTATACCCCGGGTATGGTGACGGCAGAGATTGAGTTGGTAACAGGAGTGACTCTCATCAGCTATATGGCCATCAACCATCTGGCAGCATGGCACGAATACCTCTGTGCGCCGTTTCTCTTCATAGCCTGTTTCGCCTGTATGCAGCGTTCACTGATGGCCCTCATAGGTATGCACTACAGCGATATTCTCGCAAATATCAAGCGCAGGTTTTCAGGCAAGTAAGGAGTTGGTATCCATCTCATTGTCCCTATCGTAAAACTTTTTCATAATCCTCGAAATTTTATGGCCGTAAAAATTACCGCTGTAAAATTGGAAAGATTTTCGGAACAACCACAAAAATCACAAAAAAAACGCCCCGACGGTTTGCAGAAATCTCTGCTTGCCATCGGGGCGGTTCATTATCCATTATCCATTTATCGGCGCGTTAAGCGCCGATTCTATATCACCGCCTCAAAAATTCTCTTGCCGTCCTGCTCCTTCCATTCAGGCTCTTCCTCGGTCTTGTTTTTCAGGAACGAGAAGGTCACAAGGTAGCCTTCTTCAGCGCCGCGAGTTTCAAGGTATTCCGCAAGCTGAATCTTGCCATCGGTCTCGTATTTGGTGCCGTGCCAGATTTTCAGCTCAATGATGTATTCCTTGTGGTTGTAGGTGACAACGAGGTCCATTCTCGCATTTTCCCTTGTCTGAGGCTCCACGTAATAGAATCCTGTGCCGTTGATTATTGGCTTCAGATAGCAGAGGAAGAGCAAACGTCCCTGCTGCTCTATGAATTTCTGGTCACGGTCGCGGTATTCCTCGTGCATCAGGTCGCTGAAACGGCGGATGATGTTCTCCATATTCAGGTTGCCGTTCTGGATATAAACAGACCTGCTCATTGTATCCATAAAGGAATTTTTGCGCTTGTATTCCTCGGTGAAATAGAGGTGCATAGCCTCCTCGAAAAATAGGTTGTGGATTACCACCTGACCGTCTTTCTCCTTGATGTATCCAAACATGTGGGCCATTTTCATTATTGGATCCAATGGAGAGAATGAGTATTGGGCGCCGTTTACAGAGATGTCGAAGAGGTATTTGTGCAGCTCTGGATAGTTGTTGAGATTCTTCGAAAGATCGTCGGTGAGGGTGAATTCGGTATTTTTCATCAAGGCCTTAACAGATTTCAAGATACCGTCAATAGTCCAGTCCTTGTCCAATTGCTCATCGATAATCTTGCAGAGAGCGCTCACCAATACAGGATATCCGAATGTATATCTGTAAATTTCCTCTGATATTGCCTTGATATCCATTCCAGTATGATAGTCGGCCTCATAGTCGGAAAGCATCTGGGCAATCTCGTTGGGATGGAATGTCATATCGAGATTGAAGTCAGCAGCCACGTTCCATGGTGAATTGTATTTTTTCTCGGCGTCGGGACGGATTTTCAGTTTCAAATTCTTAACGTCGTAAACTCCGGCAAGGATTACGGAATGAAAGGTGGAAATATTCCTATTATCTCTCTCAAGATACAGATTTCGCAACATTCCAAGAAAATTCAAGAACAATTGGTTGTCGAGGCTTTTATCAACCTCGTCGATTGTCAATATCACTGGCTTGTCGGTATCAGCACAAAAAGATTTTATGAAATTTGATAATTGGTCAAAAATCATTCCCCTGTTTTGAGCCTCTTTCCAGATGTTGGCCAAAGAAATATTACCGCTGTCATTGAATGCACTGGCGATTTTCCCACACAAAGCCGAACAGAAATTCGCATCTGAGCCCCAATCGGAACTTGATGTAATCTCAAAACTGATATCTGCAACATAATATCGGTCAGAATAGTTGTTTTTTATCCAATTAAGTACCGTTGATTTTCCAAACTGACGAGCACGGTTGATGGTGAAGTAATTAGCGTTTTCTATTAGGTCCTCCACATACTTCATCTTCTCAGTGATATCCACCATATAATGCCTCTCAGCATTGCAGGTAACTGCTGTATTGAATCTCTTTGCCATAATGTTCTGCTTTTTTTCTCGATTACAAAAATAAGTGATTTTGTTGGTAAATCCAAAAAAGAATAAACACAAAAAAAGGCCGCCCTCCTATCTCGGAGAGCGGCCTTTTATATTATATCCTTTCAATCACCAATCCCTGAAATTCTGAAATCGAAAAAATCAAAAATCAGAAATCAACAATCAAAAATGTTTGACTACAACCACTTAACGAGGGCGAAGTCTGTTCTGTGAACGAGCTTGTCGTTCTGTGGGAAGAGACGGAAGCCGTAGTTGAAGTTGCCTGGCTTTACAGGACGGAGCTCGATAGAGTAGTGGGCAAACTTGCCCTCTGTCTTCTGGAGCTTCAATGGAGTAGCTGAGAGAAGCTTTGACGAGCCGTTGGTAACCTCTGTCATCACCATCTCAACGCCAATCTCCTTGGCATCGAGGCCAGCGAGGTCGAGAACTACCTCACCGAAGTACTCCTCACCCATGTAGAGCGAATCCTTAACAATCTCGTGGAAGTTAACCTTCTCCACCTTGATGTTCTCCCAGTTCTGTACCACCTTGTACTTCCAGGCTGCGAGCTCACGGGCGTTCTTATAGTTGTCGGCAACTACAGAGGCACCGTTAACGGCCAACTTGTTGTAGTAACGATCGTAGTAGTCGTCGAGCTGACGCTTCATTGTGAAGTTAGGAGCGATGTGTCCGATAGAGTTCTTGATTACAGATACCCACTGCTCAGGAACACCCTTGGCATTGCGTGTGTAGAACTTAGGACAGATATCCTCGATGATAGTACGGTAGATGGTAGCAGCGTCGAGCTGGTTCTGGTAGCCCTGATCCTGGTAAGCGCGCTCCTGTGGGAGGCACCAACCGCCGTCTGGTCTGTAACCCTCAACCCACCAGCCGTCGAGTACTGAGTAGTGAATAGCACCGTTCATTACGGCCTTCATTCCTGATGTACCTGAAGCCTCAAGTGGACGGGTAGGAGTATTCATCCAGATATCAACACCCGAAACAAGCTTCTTAGCGAGAGAGATGTCGTAGTTCTCGAGGAAGAGGATCTTGCCTGCAAACTCAGGACGCTTAGAAATCTCAACGATCTGCTTGATGATGCCCTGTCCGCCGCCATCAGCTGGGTGAGCCTTACCGGCGAAGATAAACTGTACTGGGTGTACTGGATCGTTAACGATCTTTGAGAGCATGTCGAGGTTGGTCATCAAAAGATTACCACGCTTGTAGGTAGCGAAACGACGTGCGAAACCGATTGTCAATGTGTTAGGATTGAGCGACTCCTTGATCTTAACCATAGAAGAAGGATCCTCGCCACGCATACGGTAGTCATCAGCCATCTTTACCTTGATGTAGTCGATGAGCTCCTTACGCTTTTGCTGACGCATCTTCCAGATCTCGGCATCGTCTACATTCTGGATAGCGTTCCAGATGCTCTCGTTGCTCTGATCCTTGAGGAAGTTCTTGTCGAAGGTCTTCTGATAAAACTCCTGCCACTCCTTGGCTGCCCATGATGGGTAGTGAACACCGTTGGTAACGTATCCGATGTGGAGCTCCTCTGGGTAGTAGCCATTCCACATGTAGTTGAACATGTTCTTGGTAACCTCACCGTGAAGCATGGAAACGCCGTTAACCTCCTGAGAGAGCTGACAAGCGAGGTAAGAGAAGTTGAACTCCTGACCGCGGTCGTCTGGGTTGTTCTTGCCGAGTGCGAGGAACTGCTTCCAGTCGATGCGGAGACGCTCTGGATAGTGACCCATGTATGTGAGGATCATATCCTCTGGGAATGCGTCGTGACCAGCTGGAACTGGAGTATGTGTAGTATAGAGAGTAGAAGCGCGAACTATCTCGAGAGCCTCGTTCATAGTGAAGTTGTTCTCAGAGATGAGGTTGTTCAAACGCTCGATGCCCATGAGAGCAGCGTGTCCCTCGTTCATGTGGTAAACCTGCTTTGTGATACCCATCTTGCGGAGGGCGCGAACACCACCCACGCCGAGGAGCATCTCCTGCTTCAAGCGGTTCTCGCGGTCGCCACCATAGAGGTGATGAGTTACCCAGCGGTCCTGATCCCAGTTCATATCGTGGTCGGTATCGAGGAGGTAGAGCTCTACGCGGCCCACCTGAGCCTTCCATACGAGGGCTGTGATCTTGCGGCCAGGGAAAGCAACCTGAACAGTCATGTGGTCGCCGTTCTCGTCCTTAACAGCAGTGATAGGAAGCGACTTGAAGTCCTGTGGAACGTCCTCAGCAATCTGATCGCCCCAAACAGAGATCTTCTGACGGAAGTAGCCGTAACGGTAAAGAAGACCTACAGCCACCATGTCGACGTTAGAGTCGGAAGCCTCCTTTACGTAGTCGCCGGCCAAGATACCGAGACCACCAGAGAAGATCTTCAATGAGTCGTGGATACCGTACTCCATACAGAAGTAAGCAACAGAAGGACCCTTAGCGGCCTTCTTCTCCTCCATGTAAGCCTTGAACTTGTTGTAAACTGCCTCGTACTTGGCGATAAACTCAGCATCGTTCTCAAGAACTGAGAGTCTGTTGAGGTCCACCATACGGAGGAGCTGTACTGGGTTGTGACCCGACTTGTCCCAAAGGCCGTCTTCGCCAATGGTCTGCCACATTTCCTCAGCGTCGAAATTCCAACACCACCAAAGGTTGTAAGACATTTCTTCCAAGCCCTTGAACTTGCCTGAGAGGTTTGGCTGAACCTGAATGTTTCTCCAAATTGGATTGTTCACTTTTATAGGATTTATGTTAAACGATTCATGTGAGTATTTTGTGAAGTCTGCCGACTCGTATCTATTGGTAGAGCGGTCGAGCGCGGTAGAATAAGCCTTTACGTAGTACTTGGCCAGATTCTTCCAGAGGAACTGCTGAGAGAGCTGATATGCAGCCTTGCGGTTTACCTCCATAGCGGCCTCAGAGAGGTTTGCATACTCGACAACTGCCTTGGCGAGATTCTCCGATACCTCGTGGTAGTTCTCGTCAGTGCGCTTCAGCACTACCACAGGCTTGCTGCCAGCAGGCATGATGCCCTCGGTGTACTTACCGAAACCGGCCAGGTCGGTGGTGATTGTTGGAACCGAGAATGCGATAGACTCCATAGGAGTGTAGCCCCAAGGCTCGTAGTACGAAGGATATGCTGTGATATCCATACCGATGAGCAGGTCGTAGTAAGGCAGGTTGAAGATGCCGTCGTCGCCCTTGAGGTAAGAAGGCACGAAGATGAGCTTTATCTTGCTGTCCTTGCTGTTGTCGAGGCCGAGCTGCATAGCGCGGTTGCAAACCGAGTCGTACTCCACATAGTGGAGGCCGTGGGTGAGGTAGCGGCTGTAGTTGTCGTTCTGTACCGAAGTGCCCTTCTCGATGGCCTCCTTCAGCTCTGGACGTGCGCCGTAGTGGTTGGCTGGCACGGTAACGAAAGCCAGGAGAGTCTTGTTCTTATCGAGAGTGCCGAGCTCCTTCACCTTGTTGAGCGACTCCAGGAACACGTCGATACCCTTGTTGCGGTACTCGTAGCGGCCCGATGTTCCGAGAATCACAGTGTTCTTGTCCTGGAACTTCTCGCCCAGGAGAGCGCCTGCCACCTGAAGCATCTTCTTGCGGGCTGCCGCGCGCTTCTTGGTGAATACCGCGCCCTTGGGAACGAAGTCGTCCTCAAAACCGTTTGGAGTAACGTAATCCACGGCACGGTAGGTAAACTGCTTGCACTCTATGGCTGTGATATCAGAAACTGTGGTGTAGGCGTCGGCGGTAAGAGCCGAAAGCTTCTCGCAGCTCTGCTTTGCCACCATGTTGAATCTGCGTGCAGTGTCGTCGCCATCGTAGGTGTTTATAGGGCCGTAGAGAGGCAAACCGTTTCCGGCGATGCTTCGGCCAATGGCTGTGGCGTGGGTTGTAAACACGGTAGCTATCTCGGGAGCGTACTTCTCTATGTAGAGCACTCCGGCGCCGGTCATCCACTCGTGGAAGTGTGCGATAACGCGGTTTTTGGGCTGGGTATTGTAGGAGCAGAAACTCTCTATCACCTTACCTGCCGAGTATCCGAACACCACGGGCTCTATGTATCCCCAGTCGCCGGAGATAGAATCGAGCTTGTAGGTCTCCCAAAACTCTGCGAAAATCTTGTCTTTCTTGTAAACCATCTGCGAGAAATCCACGAGGATTACCACAGGCTCGCCCACAATCTTCCAGCGGCCAATGCGCACGCGTGTGTCGCTGCGGTTCATCATCTCTCTCCAGTCGGCGAACAATGTCTTGTCCTCCACAAACTCTGGATTCTCCTCAGTGTTTTGCCAGATATCGGGGCCAATCATTATGAGATTGTCTCCGTAATAGGCTTTCATAGTCTGCGCCTTGGTAGAAACGACAGTATGGATACCGCCCACCTTGTTGCAGACCTCCCAACTTGTCTCAAACACGTAGTCGGGAGTAAGTTCTGTTGATGCCATATTTATTAGTAATGCTTGAAATTATAATTGTCCGGACAAAATTGGGCATCAATCTTCCGATACCAATTTGACCAAGGTTGATTCTGTCTGTTTTACGAGCCCTAAATTAGTTAAAAAATCACAACCCACAAAAAGATTGTATCTTAATTTTTGATTAAAGAAATTTAACATTCAACATATATCACTGTCTATCAGGTATTTTACTGATACAACAAAGTAGAAATAAAACCTCACATAAACCCGTTATTCCTCCACAGTGGCATCAGGCACCCTCTGAAACCACATGTACCAGCTGTCATAAATGTCGCTCAGGCCTGTAAGCCAAGCGCTGAGGGGCGATATCTGGAGCTTGCTCAACGGACTGGTAATCTGATACATAATCTCGTTTGGGTAATACTGATGAGCCCACTGGTCGGCCTCAGGGCTTACCTGGCCGCCATACATGTCCCACGCGCCAAACATGTGCATCATCTCGTGGGCTATCACCTGGCTGCCGGTGGGATGTCCCGAGCTTGATGTGAATATGAATGCGTTTTCGAGGAAATAGTTGGGGTATCCGTATATCAGATGGCCCATGCTGAAGTTGTTGGCGCAGCTCCATCCGGGATTGTTGATAAGCACCAGAACCACCACATTCTGACACTTGTAGTTCTTGCAAAGCATGTTGTAGCACTGCATATTATCGTCGTAGCCTATAATGCGCAGGGCCTCGGTCAGCAAGAGGCTGTTTTCGGCGGCTTCGGCGTATGACTTGGGCAGCCCGGTCATCTGCAAGCCCTTGTAGCCATCGCCGGCAAATGTTCCGTTCTCGAACTCCACGCTTTTGCCGTATTTCTGGGCCTGATGCTCAAGCCATGATGTGGCCTCGTTGATGCGCTGCTGCATGGAGCACATCTCGTCGTAGTCCCACTGGGTGCCGGTCTCGGTGAGCCAGACCTCCAGCAGGTACACCCTGCCCTCCAGTTTCTTGGCGCTGCCCACATTCCATGTGTTGGAAAACTGGTCATCGAGGCCAGTCTCGAGTATCTGGGATATCCGGTAGTCGTTGTCGGAGGAAAGGGGCTGCAGAAACACATCGGACTGGGCCCACGCCACACATGGCATCATCATTATGAATAATGCGAGTATAGTCTTGTACATGTTTTTCGGTATGGTTTTGCCCACAAAAATATCAAAAAAAAAAGTTTTACGCAAAAAATAAGTATCTTTGCCCCAAACTTACAGAAAAAAATGAGAAAGACATTATCATCAATGCTGGCAGTGCTGATATGCTTTCCGGCCCTGGGTCAGGTGAGCGTGGAGTTCGGCACCATGGGCAATGCCATTTGTCCGGGCGAGAAAAATGAGTACACGGCCACATCATACATGGACAGCAAGCATCAGGAGGCTGATACTTACGTATGGGATTTCGACAACGGGCATGTGCGCGAGACATCGCAGCCATCAGTGGAATATGCCTACCCCAAGGGCGGCGCCTACATGGCCAGGATAACGGCGATATTCAGCGACGGCAGCACCGCCACGGCCACACAGCCCATACAGGTGGGAGTGCCACCTGACTTCGGAGGCTTCAGATCCGACATAGACGGCAGGCAGAACGGCATCTGCCTGGGCGAGACCGCCACCCTTGCAATGCCCATCGCAAGCAAGAAGGTGACATACCGGTGCATGGACAACTGCAACGAGTCCACGCCCCAATCGATATACAACGCCTACTGGATAGGCAGCATAAACCTGAAGAGCTTCGGCAACCGCACCATAGCATCAGCACAGGACATAGAGGCAGTATCAGTAACCTACAGTACCGACCGCCAGGACGACATACGCATAGAGCTGATGCCGCCAGACGGACGCACGGTGATGATAAAGGACTTCGGCACAGGCATGAAGGGCGGAGAGGCCGTGGACAGCAAGGTGAAAAACATGATGCGCCACAATATAGACGCTGCCGCGCTGGCCGGCCAGATAGAGGGATGCCCCATAAACGGCGACTGGAAATTCAGGATAGAATCGAGGGGCCTCGACAACGAGGCATACGTGGCTGGCGCAGAGATAAGGCTGAGCGCCGCCCTGCAGGAGGAATACGGATGGGTCTACAATCAGGAATACGACCTGAGGCGCGCGGTATGGAGCGGACGCGGTGTGTCAGCCACCACTCAGGGCACCGCCAAGGCCACCCCAACCATGGACGGCAACACCAGATATGTCTTCAGCATCAGCGACAACCTGGGCTGCCTGCACGACACGGCCACATACGTGACTGTGGAGAGGGCATCGTTTGCGGGAGCCGACAGCAGCGTGTTCATAGGCGACGAGATCAATTTCGAGAACAAGACGTCGTGGGCGGCTGAGACATCGTGGAGCTTCGGCGACAAATCGGAGATAGCCAGCGGCGGCCGCGCGCCCCACGCCTACTACGAGAAAAACAAGTATGTTGTGATAATGCAGGCCAGATCGGCCAGGGGCTGCGTGGATGTGGACACCCAGATAGTAAGCATAGTGCCCAGGCCTCTGGAGGTAAAGGAGGTGAACATCTTTACCCCAAATGGAGACGGAGTAAACGACGTATTCACATTCTTCAACGAGAAGGAGTCGTTCCTGTCGAACGGCGGCCTCACGAAGATGCCTGCCAACATCCGCAGCATCAGGGGCAAGATCTACAATATTTACGGACAGACGGTTTACAAGTGGGACGAGGTGGAGGCCTCCATCTTCGGCTGGGACGGCACCTGGCACAACAAGGGCAGCCGCGACTGTCCCCCGGGAACGTATTTCTACGACATAATTGTGTATGGCAAGGACGGCAACTCGCTGAAACGCACCGGCAGCATCATGCTGTACAGATGCAAATAGATTATCCGCCAATCCTGAGCCTGTCGCTGTTCATGCGCGTCATGTACTGCTGGATGATGGCCTTCAGGTATGTCACGGTGGCTGATACGTCCACCTGGCCCAACAGATTGTTGCTCAGCAGCCTGTCGTGGATGGAATAAACGGCTTTCACATCCTGCCCGTCGAACTGTACGAAATATTCTCCCATGAGGATCTGATATATCCCGTTGAAATAGCTAACGGCGAATGTCCCGTCGCCCGGGGTGGCGAGCAGGTCGATTCCGAACGACACGTATGGCTTGTTGTAATTCAGGTATCCCAGCACTGTGGGCATAATGTCTATCTGCTGGGCTATGCCCTCGCGCTGGCCCACCATTGTGGAATCGCCCGGGGCATAGAATATTATAGGACCGCCAAACAGGCCCAGGGCGGTCTGATACTCCTCGTGGTCGGAAAGATTGGTGTGGTCGCTGCAGATTACGAAAATGGTGTTGTTGAACCATGGCTGAGTCTTGGCGTTGTCGAAGAAACGGCGCAGAGCGTTGTCGGTGTAGCGCACGCACTTGTGGATCTCGATGCCCTCCTCGGGGAATCTCTCCCGGTACTGCTCCGGTATCTGATACGGATGATGGTTGCTGGCCGTAAAGACGGCGGTCATGAAAGGCTCCTGGATCTTGCCCATCTCGTCGGCGTAATACTGGAGGAAAGGCTCGTCCCAGATTGCCCAGAATCCATCGAACTGGCTGTCACCGCCATATTGCGGGGCCTGGGAGAATTCGGTGCGGCCATGGTATTTCTGGAACCCCGTGGCATTGGCGAACGCCTGGAATCCCATGCTCCCGTTTTTGGCGCCATGGAAGAAAGCTGTCTGATACCCCACGCCAGACAATTCCACCGCCAGTCCGTCCAGATGGTTGAGGGCGGCCTGGGTAAGGAAAAACGGCTCCACGAAATAAGGTATGCCGCTAAGCACGCTGGGCATGCCGTCGATGCTCTTGCGCCCGTTCACATAGCTGTGCTGATATATCAGGGAGTGCTGGATGAGGCTGTCGGTGAATGGAGTGTATCCCTTGTAGCTGCCGTTTTCCAGATCCCTGTTGTATGCGCCGATATATTCGCGGCCATAACTCTCCACTATCATCACCACCACATTCTTGCGGCGCATCTCCAGAGTATCGGCAGGATAATGCTCGGGTGTGTATACAGAGTCCATGGCCTCCTGAGATTCGAAATAGCTGGGCACCTGGAACGGCTTCTTTCCCAATGTACGGATAACGCTGAACGGGGTGTTCAGCACAAGCGGGGCCTCTATGGGGTTCTGTATATACTGGTTGGCATTGCTGATGGTGATTGGGCGTGTGCTGCGGTCTATGCCTCCGCGCATGCCGGCCATGGACAGCGGAATGGCGGCTGCAAGCATCAGCACGCGGAAACCATAATACTTGATATAGCTGATGATATCGCGCTCGGGCCTGTATGTGTGCGGATTGCGGTACAGTTTGCTGAGGCCCCAGACAATAGCGACGGCTGTTAGGACAAGATACCAGTGGCTGAGGAGCTCGTGGCCCAGTATCTGCCCCACATTATCCTCGTCCTTGAACTCGTTGAAAACCGAGGCCGTGCTTCTCCTGTTGGTCCAGCGGAAATACACCACATCCATCAGGTTGGCCACTGCGGCCAGTCCGTTGAGCATCAGATACACGACTTTCAGGACAGATGAATAGACGCGGCTGCCCTCCTTGAGGTGCACCGGGAATATGGCCATCACCACAAACAGCAGGTTGCAGTACAGCACGCCCGATGTATCGAACACCAATGCGCCCTGCAGCAGTGTGGACGCGTTGGCGGATATCTGCTGCATATTGTAGAAATCCATATTGGCAATCAGGAATATCAGCCTGCATATCATAAAGGCTACGTAGGCCAGGGCGATATCGGCGACGAGGGCCAATACCGACCGGCCAAGGCTCTTGTTTTCGTCTCTACCGTTCATATTGCTCTGTGAAAAAAAACTGCACAAAGGTAATAATAACATTCGTAAAATGCAAAAAGGGCATGCCGCAATTTAAGCGGCACGCCCTCCCTGTTGTTTATGGAAGCGCCATCAGGCTGCTATGCCTCCTCGTCCTGAGCGGCAGGCTGGAGATCATCGCCGCCTATGTAGTCGAAACCAGTGTACTTGCGGAGCACCTCTGGAATCTCGATGCGGTCGGCCTTCTGATAGTTTTCGAGTATGGAGGCCACGATACGTGGCAGAGCCAGACCGGAACCGTTGAGAGTGTGGCAGAGAGTTGTGTTCTTTTTGCCCTCCTCCTTGAAACGGAGCTTGAGTCTGTTGGCCTGGAACGACTCGAAGTTGCTTACCGAGCTTACCTCGAGCCACTTGCCCTGTGCAGCACACCAAACCTCGAAATCGTAGGTCATTGCAGAAGTGAAACTCATATCGCCACCGCAGAGACGGATGATCCTGTATGGCAGGCCGAGCTTCTTTACGAGGCCCTCCACATGGAGAACCATGATCTCGAGCGCCTTGTAGCTCTTCTCTGGATGAACAATCTGTACAAGCTCCACCTTGTCGAACTCGTGGAGACGGTTGAGGCCCTTCACGTCAGAACCGTAAGAGCCGGCCTCGCGGCGGAAACATGGAGTGTATGCGCAGTGCTTGATAGGCAGCTGCTTGGCATCGAGAATCTCGTCGCGGTAGATATTAGTGACAGGCACCTCGGCAGTTGGCACAAGGTAAAGATTGTCCAATGTGCAGTGATACATCTGGCCCTCCTTGTCGGGAAGCTGGCCAGTGCCGAAGCCTGAAGCCTCGTTTACGAGAACAGGAGGCTCCACCTCCATGTATCCTGACTTGGCAGCCTCGTCGAGGAAGAAGTTGATGAGAGCTCTCTGGAGCTTGGCGCCCTTGCCCTTGTAAAGAGGGAAACCGGCACCTGTGATCTTTACGCCGGTAGCAAAGTCGATGATGTCGTATTTCTTTGCGAGGTCCCAGTGAGGCATAGGCTCTATGCCATCAAAAGTAGGATTCTCGCCGCCACGGCGGATCTCCACGTTGTCGTCGGCGCTCTTGCCAGGAGCAACAAGCTCGCATGGAAGGTTAGGAAGGAGCACGAGAGTGTCGTATAGCTCCTTGTCGATAGCCTGGAACTTGTCCTCCATCTCCTTTACAATTCCCTTGAGCTCGGTAGACCTCTGCTTTGCGGCCTCAGCCTCCTGAGGCTTGCCCTGCTTGAAACACTCGCCTATCTGCTTGGCCAAAGCGTTCTGCTCGGCCTTGTTGTCCTCCAGCTGTTTCTGGATATCGCGTTTCTGCTTGTCGAGCTCCACGATTTTCTCCACGGAAGCCCTTGCGTCGCGGTTTTTGATAGCGAGACGCTCTATAACGAACTCTGGATTGTCAACAATAGTTTTTACTAACAGCATTTTATTAAGAATTTTAGTTAGTTATGTTATAAACAACAACTCCCAAGCCGGTAATAAATCAAGTAAATTTAATTAGCCAACTTGGGAGTGTATGATGAATTGTCTGGAAAGAGGAGGTTACGCTTCCTTGGCCTCAGCAGGTATTACGTTGACGTAACTCTTGTCCCTGCCCTTAACCTTGAACTCTACCTTGCCATCAACCAAAGCGAAAAGGGTGTGGTCCTTGCCCATACCAACATTTGCACCAGGATTGTGTGCAGTACCTCTCTGACGAACGATGATGTTACCAGCGGTAACAACCTCGCCTGCGAATTTCTTAACGCCCAAACGCTTGCTGTGTGACTCACGGCCGTTGTGTGAGCTGCCGACGCCTTTCTTATGTGCCATTTTCTTAAACTAATTTTGCTCTTTAATAGAGATTAATTAAACAACTAAAATAAAAAACTTCACAAATCCACATCAGCTTAGAAAGCGATGTTCTCGATAAGGATCTGTGTGAGGTACTGACGGTGACCTCTCTTTACTGCGTAGCCCTTTCTGCGCTTCTTCTTGAAAACGATAACCTTGTCGTCCTTGAGATGCTTGAGGATCTTAGCAGATACTGATGCGCCGTCTACCTTAGGAGCGCCAACCTTTACATCACCATCGTTATCTACGAGCAATACATTGTCGAAGTTAACGCTGCTGCCCTCGTCTGAGTGCAAACGGTGAACATAAACCTTTCTGTCTTTCTCAACCTTGAACTGTTGACCTGCGATTTCTACAATTGCGTACATTTTGTAAATTGTTTTAATTAGACAAGGTGGTGTATCCCAATATGGGAACGATCTCTTAGTTACCCTGCTAAAGATTAGTATATTTTTATCCGGCACAAAATTATTAGTTTTTCTTTTTATTTGCAAATACTTTCACGATTTTTTTTCTATTTTTGCTAAAAATATTTTTCAACATCAGCCATGCACAGAATCAAGCTCGAGATAGTGGCGGTAACGCCTCAGATACACAATCCCAATGCCTACAGCCTGATACTTCAGGAGATAGACGGCATCAGAAGAATCACCATCACCATAGGTATGGCTGAGGCTCAGGCCATTGCCATACAGCTCCAGGGCATGAGCACCGCGCGCCCGCTGGTGTATGATTTCATCAACAAGCTTACAGGAGAGTTCAGTATCAGGATTCTGGAGGCCGAGATATACAAGGTGGAGGGCGGAATCTTCCACAGCAAGGTAATGTGCGAGAGCAAGACCCATCCCTACAAGACCGCCATCGACGCACGCACATCCGACGCCGTGGCCATGGCGCTGAAATCCAAATGTCCCATCTATACTACCGAGGAGGTGATGCTGGCAGCCGGCAACTGCATGGAAACGCGGCATCAGGACAACAAAAATATGGAGATAAAGCCTCTTGCGGCTCTATCGGTTTCGGAACTGAAGACTCTGCTGCGCCGCGCCATCAAGTGCGAGGACTACGAGCAGGCCACAAAAATAAGGGACGAGATTAATAGGAGAGTTTGAAGTTTGAAGTTTAAAGTTTACACACTTATCACACCCCTTATCGTTGGATGGCACTCATAATCCTCCAGCTGGAAATCCTCGTACTTGAACGAGAAGATGTCCTTTACATCGGGATTGATGCGCATCTTGGGAAGATGGTATGGAGTGCGCGACAACTGCAAGTTCACCTGGTCGAGGTGGTTAAGGTATATATGCGCGTCGCCTATGGTATGCACGAAATCTCCCAGCTGATATCCGCAAACCTGCGCCACCATCATGGTGAGCAGTGCGTATGACGCAATATTGAAAGGTATTCCGAGGAAACTGTCACCACTGCGCTGATAGAGCTGGCATGAGAGTTTGCCATCAGCCACATAAAACTGGAACATTGTGTGGCACGGAGGAAGGGCCATGTTGTCGACATCAGCCACATTCCAGGCGCTCACGATATGGCGGCGCGAGTCGGGATTCTTCCTGAGCTGATCCACAAGGTTGCGGATCTGATCAACCTCGCGGCCGTCGGGTGTCTTCCAATGGCGCCACTGATACCCGTACACAGGGCCAAGGTCGCCATTCTCGTCGGCCCACTCGTTCCAGATGCGCACACCGTTGTCCTGAAGATACTTTACGTTGGTATCGCCATTCAGGAACCACAGGAGCTCGTGGATGATGGATTTCAGGTGCATCTTCTTGGTGGTGAGCAATGGAAAACCATCTGCCAGATTGAAACGCATCTGGTATCCGAAATAACTTATTGTACCTGTTCCGGTACGGTCTCCTTTCTTTACACCCTTGTCCAGAATAGTCTGGAGCAAATCAAGATACTGTTTCATCTGGCAGATAGTTTTTTTGTATGAAAATAATATAATAAATATCAGTGGCAAAATGCCGACAACTCATGTGGTTATGCGTCCACTACATCGTCGTCCTCTTCCTTGCTGTTGCCATATCCATAGCCGTAACCATAACCGTAGCCATAGCCGTAGCCATATTTGCCCGAGCCGTACTTGCCGTAGCCTCGTTTCTTACCGTCGGCGCTGCCGTTGAGGATGATACCCATCTTGGGTAGCTTGCCCTCGGTGTAGTAACGGTCCACAACAGGAATCATGCTGCGCTCGATGTTGCCGATTCTTACAACAAAGAGTGATGATGTGGCGTACTCGGCAATGATGGTGGTATCAGCCACAACATCGATAGGAGGACAGTCGAATATCACCATGTCGAATTCGGCCTTCAGCTCATTAACCAATTTGCCAAATCTGTCGGAATACAGAAGCTCGGTTGGGTTTGGAGGTATCATACCGCAAGGCAGTACGTAGAGGTTTGGCATTATCGCCTTCTTCTCCTCGCTGAGCACGTTGTTTTTGTGACGCTCGCGGTAGGTGTACTCATGCTGCTTGATGAGTGGGTGCCAGTCGTCGTCGTCGCCACTGAGGTATGTTGTGATACCGTTTTCTGGATTTCCAACCACGCGGCTGAGGGTTCCCTTGCGGAGGTCGAGGTCAAGGATAACAACTTTCTTGCCCTTGATGGCGAAAGATGTTGAGAGGTTTTCTGATATGAACGACTTACCGCTGCCGGCCATGATCGATGTTATCAGCACCACCTTGTCTTCCTTGTCCTTATGGATAAACTCGTAGTTGCTTCGTAATATACGGAAGGCCTCGTTGATGATGTCGCGCTTCTTGGGTTTCACCACGATGGGTCGTATGGTGGTATCGTCCACCTTCTCCTTCACCTCGAACAGGCCGAGGAATTTCTTTGCCTTTCTGCTGCGCCAGAATGGAATCTCGCCCACGAAAGGAGTCTTCATACCCTCAAGGTCCTTGCGTCCGCGGAGCTTGGTGTCGTTGGCCTCTATCAGGTATATGATACCGAGAGGGATTATGATTGCAAGCAGGAATGCTATGCCGAGCACCTTGATTGAGCTTGGCGCTGTAGGCTTCATTGTACCGAAAGGAGGACAGATGAGACGTGTGTTGTAGGCTGTGAAAGCCTGAGAGAGCTCGTTCTCCTCGCGTTTCTGGAGGAGGTAGAGGTAGAGCGACTCCTTGATCTTCTGCTGACGTTCCACAGTAAGCAGGTACTTGGCCTGGTCAGGATTCTTGGCAATGTGTGATATGCTCTGATTGAGAGTACTCTTCAGGGTGTTTATCTGAGCATTGATGTACTTTATCTGATTGTCCATCGATGCCATGATGTTGCTCTTCATCTCGTCGAGGGCCTGGTTGGCGTCCTTCACGAGAGGATTCTTCTCCGAAGTTTGGGTCAGGAGGCTGTTGCGCTCCAGCACCTTCTCGTTGTATTTGGTTATCTGCTGCTGCTCGGCAGTCTGCTGTCCGCCTACGCTGTATGATGGAAGCAACTGATACTTCTTGGATGTATCGCTTACGCAGAGCTTGATCTGCTTGGCCATGTAGAGCTGAATCTCGAACTGATTGAGCTCGTTGCTGAGCTCGTTGGCCTGAGTCATGTACATATTTGTGGCCGATTTGATATCAGGAATCAGGTTGTCGGTCTTGTAAGACGAAATGTCGTCGTCTACCCTGCCGAGGTCCTGTTCTATCACCTGAAGACGCTCAGATATGAACTTTGAGGTGCTTATTGCTAGCTGGTTCTTGTCCTCTATCCAGCGCTCGTTGTATACGGCTATAAGCATGTTGATGAAGTCCTCGCTTCGCTGGATGTTCTGGTCTACGTAGCTGAGGTTGATAACCGAGGCCTGCTTGTCGGCAAGCTCGGCACTCATCTTCTTCTGGCAGATAGCCACGGCGTCCAGCACAGAATACTTGGTGATGAAAATACGTGTGGGCTCCACGAGCTGGCTCCAGTAAGAAGTCTTGGAAATGAAGACATTGCCGAGCGGAGTATCCACCGGGCAATCCACTGTTCCTGATACCTCCACACCGTCGGCCTCGAAATTATCAATGCTGGCAGTGGCAAACTTCGACAGCTTGAAAGATCCGTCGGGATTGATGTCGATAATAAAGGAACAAGAGAACAAATCGTCGGAATCCACAAGCTCCACGCTGATAGGATTGGTCATGCCGAAGACCACGGTCTTGCGGAAAGTGCCGTCTTTCTGATAATCGTAATCAATGCTGAGGCGCTTTATCACCTCCATCAAAAGATTGGGCGACTTGATGGCCAGAAGCTCGTCGTTTACGCTTGATTTGGAATTGAAGAGGCCGAGATTGGCAAACTCGTCCATACCGTCGATCGACGCGCCCTTCTTGTCCTGCTTGATCTGGATCTGCGCATCACGTGTATAGCTCTTCTGTGTACACAGGATATACAAAACCGCAATGGCAAGGCAAATGAAACCTGATATAATAAACCAATACCATCTGCTTAGGCATGCGCCCAGCAAATCCATGATATTAAGCTCGTTTACTGCCTCACCTTCGACCATCTGCATTTGCTGGGCCGAACCATTCTGCTGCTCGTTTATCATATTTATCTAGTTTATACTAAAATTATTACCTCAAGAAAATTACCATAATAGATGTAAGAACCGAAGTGATTGAAATCCAGAAAGAGCCGGACCTTACATTGTTTCCGTTAACAGTAGCCTGACGCTTGCGGACGCTGTTGGCCTCCACATAAAGGATGTCGTCCTGCTGAAGATAAAAAGCGGGAGAAGAGAAAATATCGCCCTTGGTGAAATCTAGCTCATAAACCTTGCGCTCCGAGCCCTCCTCGCGGATAAGCTTCACATTGGTGCGCTCTCCCTGTATTGACATATCGCCGGCCATACCCAGCGCCTCGAAAATCGTAAGCTTGTCCTTGGTGATGGCATACCTTCCGGTGCGGGCCACCTCGCCAAGCACGGTAAAAAACATATTGTCGAACTCTACGGTAACAACAAAATCGTCTTCCTCGATAAAAAATTCCTTTTCCCTAAGCTGCTGCTTCACCAGACTTACCACCTGGTTGCGCGAGAGACCCTCCACCTGCAGGGTACCCAGACCGGGAAAATCTATCGCACCCTCGGAATCCACCTGATACGACGACATAAGATAGCTGCCGTTGTTGAGTGATGTATAGCCAACGCGGCTGCTGCTTACAGCCAGATTGAACTGAGATGCCAGCTCGGGCCTGCGGGCATGCACTACTATAGAAAGCTTGTCTCCCGTCTTGAGCTTGAGCTCCGCATTATCGGGCACGCTTACATGCGCGCCGTTTTCCAGATCCTGGAAATAGGTGATATTCTTGGGAGCGGAGCATCCAACACCCAACACCAAAACTGCGAGAAATAATAGTTGTTTCAATATAGCCATTTTGATACAAATAAATTTTCCGCAAAGTTAATACAAAAGAATTATATAACCTAAAAAAATATTGTGACTAAATAATTTTTTTTATTTTTGCAGCAAATATCAGAAACAGACTTATGAGCACACTACTAAAAATACATCCGGAAACCCCTCAGCCAAGACAGATAGATCAGGCCGTAGAGGTACTCAGAAACGACGGAGTAATAATATACCCCACAGACAGCGTATATGCGCTCGGATGCAGCATGCACAGCAAGAAAGCGCTGGAGCGACTGGCCAGATTCAAGCACATAAACCTGGCCAAGGCAAGATTCTCGTTCATTTGCAGGTCGCTGCAGGACATAGCCGAATACACCATGCCGCTCGACACACGGATATTCAAGATCCTGAAGAAAAACACACCGGGACCATTCACATTCATACTGCCGGCCAGCAAGAAGATACCCCGCATGTTCGACAACTCACGCAAGGAAGTGGGCCTCAGGATACCTGACTCCAACATACTCAGCATGATAGTGGAAAGACTCGGCAACCCGCTGCTCACCACATCCATAATAGACGAGGACGAGGTGCTCGAATACACCACCGACCCCGAGCTCATCTGGGAGAGATACCAGAACCAGGTGGACCTGGTGATAGACGGAGGCTACGGCAACAACAACCCCACCGCCGTGGTAAACTGCACCGGACCCGAAATAGAGATAATACGCGAGGGCATCATGGAACTCGCACTGTAAGCCCACGGCATTGCCCCGCGGCAAAAAAAATAGCTGGCACCAATATCACCATTGATGCCAGCTATGCTTTTATATATCAGCGTCCTGATGCCGCCCACTCATTATTAGTCTACCACTATAACGAGGAACTTGCTGCGCTCCCAGAATGCCACAGGATCAGTAATCTCGAGCTTCTCAACCACATTGCCGCGGCTAACGAGCTTGTACGAGCTGGTAGGATGAGAAGAGAGGATGTTGGCCTTCTTGGTGTTGAGCATTACAGAGCTCAGCTGGCGGAGGTCAACAGTTGTAAAGTAGTTCTTGTCGAAAGAATCGCCTATCTTCAGGCCCTTGAACATGCCCTCCTTGGAAACCACGTTGTGGTTTACAAGCTCCTTCTTGGTGCCCACCACATAGTATACAGTATTCAGGGCAGCATCCTGAGAAGAGATAAGCTCGGTCTGCTCCTCATTTACCTGCTGCTGCTCCTGGAGAGTAGAATCGAGAGCTGCCACCTTGGCATCCAGGTCTCCCATTGCCACATTCATGCGCTCCAGCTGCTCCCTGAGGGTGCTTACCTCCTTGTCCTTGGCATCGATCTGCTCGGTAAGCAGCTGTATGGTCTTGGCCATCTCCTTGTTCTTGAGGCCATTCTGCTGAAGCTTTGTGTTAAGGTCCTTGATGGTCTGCTTGTTCTTGAGCATGAGCTCGTAGATGGATGTGATGTCGGAATTTATCTGATCGGCCGATCTCTCGTCAACCTCGCCGTTGCCGGTTCTCATAGAGATGATCTGCTCCTTCTCCTTGATGGCCGCAAGATTCTCCTGGATGGAGTTGAAGGCGGCAAAATAGTCGTCGAGTTTCACACCGCCTGTGATAGCCACGCTTCTAAGGCTGTCGTTTTCCTGCTGAAGTCTCTGAAGCTCCGAGCTGTTGCACGAAGCCATGAACATTGGAGCCACCAGGGCTGCCACAAATAATACTCTTTTCATTTCTGATTGCAAAGGTTTTTTAAGTGATAATAAATATTTTGTTTATAAAAATACAGCGCAAAATTAAAAAACAATTTTCAGTATAACACATAATTGGCAAAAAAAATGTAAATTTGGGGCAAAATTATAAAACCATTTAATACAATCACCAAAATGAGAAGACTATTCATCATCGCAGCAGCGCTGATGCTCGGCGCACAGCTGGCAAGCGCACAGACAGTAATCAAGCAGAAGAAAGTACCTCAGGCAGTACAGGTACAGTACATAAACGACGTAAGCAAGACAGCCTGCAAGAAGGCCGTATGGTATCAGTCGGGAGACTTCTTCATAGCCGAATACGAGGGCGTAATGAAGAGATACACCCAGGCCGGCACACCACTATGGACATCACAGAAGATAGCCAAGGACGACGTTGACACCGAGATACTGGAGGCATTCAGCAAGAAATACGGCGTGGAGTACCCATACCAGTGGGCAGAGAAGGTAACAATGGCCAGCGGCGAGAAGTACACCTATATAATAGGCAAGAAAAAGAAGTACAACTACTACTTCAAGTACAACGAGAAAAAGGTAATGGTGGAAAAGGTAGCCACCAACAAGTAACCCCAAGCATCAGCAAAAAAATGGCAAAACTCTACGTAGTACCAACACCTGTAGGCAACCTGGACGACATGACATTCAGAGCCATAAAGGTTCTGCAGCAGGCCAGCCTCATACTCTGCGAGGACACGCGCACCAGCGCCGGCCTCCTCAAGCACTTCGGCATATCCACACGCACGGCCAGCCACCACAAGTTCAACGAGCATCAGACATGCGAGCTATACGCGCAGCGCATACTGGGCGGTGAGGACATAGCGCTGATATCCGACGCAGGCACACCGGCCATATCCGACCCCGGATTCATGCTGGTAAGGGCATGCGTGCAGCTGGGCGTGGAGGTGGAGTGCCTGCCCGGAGCCACAGCATTTGTGCCGGCCCTGGTGGACTCGGGTTTTGGATGCGAGAGTTTTGTCTTTGCCGGATTCCTGCCTCAGAAAAAGGGAAGGCAGAAAAAACTGGGCGAGATAAGCGCCCTGGGCATCACCACAATATTCTACGAATCGCCATACCGCATAATGAAACTGCTGGCCGAGATAAAGCAGTACTTCGGCCCCGACCGCAGGGTTTCGGTATCGCGCGAGATCTCCAAGCTCCACGAGCAGACCCTGAGGGGCACGGCACAGGAGCTGGAGGAAGCCTTCAAGGCCAAGCCCCCCAAAGGAGAGTTTGTGGTGATAGTAGACAAACCCCAATCCAAGAAAGATGAGACTGCGTACCAAGAGGACGATAGCGAGTAGCCTGGTGCTGATACTGCTGGCAATAACAGCGCTCGTATCAGCCACCCACACCGAAGCCTACGCACAGTTCATGGAATCATACAAAGCGCTAAGCACAGCCGAGCAGCAATGGGTGCGCAGGCATCCCATAGCCGCATTCCGCACTCACCATCTGGCCGACACCGCGCGCGCCCTGGCCAAGGAGCACAAGAACGACCCCGAACTGGACGGCGACCTGGACGGCGGAATGGCCGACGCATTCAAACACACCCTGTGGATGGCCCTGACAGCCCAGAAAATAGGCCGCGACAAGGCCATATCGCTGGGGAAGGCCCACGAGGACGGAAACTACGAACAATTCCTAAACAACCCGGAACGCAGCGGAGGCCTCATACAAGACAAGGCAACCAGCGACATGGACCTGTACAACAACAACATAGGCGCACAGATAGGCCAGGACTATCCCAACGCAAGCATCAGCGTGCTGATATTCCTGGTAAAAGATGCAGTAACCAAGGGCCAGTGCCGCAAGATACTCAAAGACAGCCAGGGCAAATATCTGGATGCCCATGGCGGGATTATAGACACAGGACAATACAACGGACAATGGGAAATACCGAAAGTACTGATACCCAGCAACAAGCAAGAAACCAACCAAACACCACAGGAATAAATGGACAAAACAATAATAAAAACCCTGATGGCGGCAGCCATAGCCCTCGCATGCGGCAGCGCATCAGCACAGACCAATATAAGCCCGGACAACCCGAACATACTTACCGAGGGCCGCACCATCACCAAGGGTGAGGCAGCGCACTTCTGCTATCCCGGAACAGCCTTCTCGATAAGCTTTGCGGGCAGCGGCAAGGTATCAGCCAGGCTGAAGGCCAATGCAGGATACTACGGGGTAAGCGTGGACGGCGGCGGATTCAAGAAAATAAGCACCCACGGATATGACGACGGAGTGCGCGATTTCGACCTCACAGACAACCTGCCTGCCGGAGAACACACAATAAAAATGATGCTGCTCACCGAGGAGCTATACAGATTCCCCGAATTCCACGGATTCTCCATAAGCGACAGCAACGCCAAGCTACTGAAACCC
Organism: Bacteroidales bacterium; assembly: GCA_045597465.1. Classification (GTDB taxonomy): domain Bacteria; phylum Bacteroidota; class Bacteroidia; order Bacteroidales; family UBA3824; genus UBA3824. The sequence goes on from JAZLKG010000009.1 coordinate 26,495, forward strand.
GACACCAAGAAAAGAATCAGAATAGAGTTCATAGGAAACTCGATAACATGCGGCTACGGCAACGAGGCATCACGCAAGGAAGACCGGTTTGCCGACAGCACCAGCAACTTCGCCAAGTCGTTTGCCGGACTCACAATCAAGAGCCTGAACGCCATATCGATGGTGGTGGCACGCAGCGGAATAGGCATATACAAGAACTACGGCGACACCATCACCGGCAGCGAGTGGCCAATGCCAAAGGTATACGGCAAGACACTCATAAACGACAAGGAAACCAGCTACGACTTCTCGAACTGGAGGCCCGACGTGGTGGTGGTAGGCCTGGGCACCAACGACCTTAGCGAAAACAACTACACCAAGGAGAAATTCAGAGTGGCCTACGCCGCATTCATCAAGGACATACGCAAGCGCTATCCCGTGGCACACATCGTGATGCTGAATTCGCCAATGCTCCATTACGAGCAGGCCGGCGAGCTGCAAGTGGCCATCAACAACACCATGGCGGCCATGATGCAGGCTGGCGACACCAGAATACACCAATACACACAGTTCACCGAACTGAGCGACGACAGCCAGTACGGAGCCGACTGGCATCCCAACGCCGCATTCCACGCCGAGATGGCTAAGTATTTCAGCTACTACCTAAAGACAGAGATAGTCCCCAAATACTTCAAGACAAAATAATCCCGGAACCAAGGGATAAAAAAAATCCCCGTGACGAAACTGCCACGGGGATTTTTCATATATCATGATCAAGCAAATTAATCACTTAATTACTGAGCATCGGCGCCATCACCTGGCTTGGGTCCGCGTGGACGGAAACCACCGTTGCCGCCGCGGCCGCCATTGTTGGGACGGAAACCGCCATTGCCACCCTGACGGGGACCACGTGGACCCTCTGGGCGTGGAGGACGCTCTACATAGCCCTCTGGCTTTGGAACCAGAACCTTGCGGCTGAGCTTCAGCTTGTTGTTCTTCTTATCGATGTCGATGAGCTTCACCTCGATCTCCTCGCCTTCCTTGATGAAGTCGTGAGGATCCTCGATGCGCTTCCAATCCATCTCCGATACGTGGAGAAGGCCTTCCTTGCCTGGGAGAATCTCGACGAATGCGCCGAACTCTACCACAGACTTTACCTTGCCCTTGTATACCTCGTTGAGCTCTGGCTCGGCCACGATGCCCTTGATGCGCTCGTATGCAGCATCCATATCCGACTTGTTGACAGCCGAGATAGATACTACGCCTACGCCATCGGTCTCGTCGATGGTTACAACAGTATTAGTGGTGGCCTGGATATCCTGGATAACCTTGCCGCCGGGTCCGATAACTGCGCCGATGTAATCCTTGGCAATGGTGAACTTCATCATGCGTGGTACAAATGGCTTGTAGTCCTCGCGTGGCTTGTCGATGGTCTGGAGCATGATGCCGAGGATGTGTGCACGGCCTTCCTTGGCCTGCTGGAGAGCCTTGGCGAGAATCTCGTATGAGAGACCGTCTACCTTGATATCCATCTGGCAAGCGGTGATACCGTCAGGAGTACCGCAAACCTTGAAGTCCATATCGCCGAGGTGGTCCTCGTCACCAAGGATGTCGGAGAGCACAGCGTACTTCTCGTTGTCGGTGATAAGACCCATAGCGATACCTGATACAGGCTTCTTGATCTTTACGCCGGCATCCATGAGGGCGAGACAGCCGCCACATACCGAGGCCATAGAAGAAGAGCCATTAGACTCGAGGATATCAGAAACTACGCGGATTGTATATGGATTGTCCTCGATAGAAGGAAGCACCTTCTTGAGGGCGCGGTGTGCCAAATTACCGTGACCTACCTCGCGACGGCTTACGCCACGTACTGGACGGGCCTCGCCTGTGGCGAATGGAGGGAAGTTGTAGTGGAGGAGGAAGTTGTTGCGGCCCTGCTCCAATACGTTGTCGATGATCTGCTCGTCGAGCTTGGTACCGAGAGTACATGTGGCAAGCGACTGAGTCTCGCCACGGGTGAATACAGCCGAACCGTGTACCGAAGGCAATACATCGGCCTCGCACCAGATAGGACGGATCTCGTTGGTCTTGCGCTGATCGAGACGAACGCCCTCATCGAGGATAAGGCGGCGTACAGCTGTGCGGAGCTCGTCGTGGAAGTAGCGGCCGATGAGGAGCTTCTTCTCCTCGAGCTCTTCCTCTGTAAGACCGAGAGAGGCTGTGAAATCCTCCTCAATCTTGGCGAAAGCATCAGCTCTCTCATGCTTAGGAAGACCCTGACGGGCTGTATCGTAAATCTTCTGGTAGAGTTCGTTGTGGATGCGCTCCTGAAGCTCTGGATCAGAGATCTCAGGCTCGTACTCACGCTTAACAACGCCCTTCTCCTGAGCCATCTCCATCTGGAGCTTGCACATAGGCTTGATGGCATCGTGGGCAAACTTGATGGCCTCGAGCATCTCTGCCTCCGAAACCTCGTTCATCTCGCCCTCCACCATGAGGATATTGTCGTATGTGGCGCCCACAACGAGCTCGATGTCGGCACGCTCGTTCTGCTCGAAAGTAGGGTTGATCATGAGCTTGCCATCCACCCTGGCCACGCGGACCTCGGCGATAGGCATCTCGATAGGCACATCAGAAACGCTGAGAGCGCACGATGCCGCGAATCCCGCGTATGCATCTGGCATGGTCTCCTTGTCGGCAGAAAGGAGGTACACATTTACGAAAGTATCAGCGTGGTAATCCTTTGGGAACAATGGACGGAGCGCACGGTCGATAAGGCGTGCTGTAAGGATCTCGTAGTCAGAGGCCTTACCCTCTCTCTTGAGGAAGCCGCCCGGGAAACGGCCGTTGGAATAATATTTTTCCTGATATTCAACTGTGAGAGGCATGAAGTCAGCCTCAGGGTTGCTCTCCTTCGAAGAGCAGACAGTGGCCAGCAATACGGTGTTGCCCTGGCGGACAATAACCGAACCATCGGCCTGCTTGGCGAGCTTACCGGTCTCTACGGTAACTTTGCGTCCATCGCCAAGGTCAATTTCTCTTGTAATTACGTTCATTTATTCAACAATGTAAGATGTGAAAACTGCCGCAGAACCAACGGCTGGCAGTCGGTATATTAGGTATAGGATAAAAACCTAAAAAACTTGTCTAGTGTAAATAAACAAAAAGGAAAAGGCCACACTAAACATATAGCCCCTTCCTTAGTGTCTTTAGAGTTCTGGATTACTTTCTCAAGCCTAATTTCTTGATGAGTGCTCTATATCTTTCGATGTCTCTCTTCTTGAGGTAATCAAGAAGTGAGCGTCTCTTACCTACCAAACCAGTCAAAGCCCTCTTTGTACCGAAGTCATGGATGTTCTTCTTGAGGTGCTCTGTCAAATGCTGAATACGGTAGGAAAATAAGGCAACCTGGCTTTCAACAGAACCGGTGTCTTTATTAGACTTTCCGTAGTTTCCGAAAATCTCTAATTTCTTTTCAGCGTCCAAATACATAATTGTAATGTTTATTAAATGTTTATTTATTTATGTGATCGGGCGCAAAGGTACAAATAATTTTTGTGCGCCGCAATAGTTTTTGCAAATATTTTTCACATTTTTTTCATCGGGCTGAGGCTTACTTCCAAACGAAACCTCCCACCATGGATTTTGCCACGCTGGCCAGCACATAGTAGGGATACACGGCCTCCAGCACTATCACATCCCACAAGGATATCTTCTCGCCGTAGAATGTGGACGACGCCATCACCGACTGATAATCGGCCAGAAACTTCATCAGAAGCAATGGCAGGGCCAGCCACCACTGCACCACGCCTATGCAGGCAAGTATCAGGGCCGCTATGGAAGCCACGTTGCCAAGCAGTATGGCGAAGGCGAAAAACAGTATGTACCATGATGTGTAGCCTCCGGTCTTGCTTACCCAGCGGGCGCGCTGATTCATCAGCCGGCCCAGAGTGGGCACGCAGCTGGTGCGGATTACGGCGTCGGGATGGCGCACGTAGGCAAACTTGCGCTTCTGCTTGCTGGCCGCCTCCATCATGAACATATCGTCGCCCGAGGCGTATCTGGAGTTGAGTCCGTCGGTGTTCTGTATCAGGAAAGACGCCCTGTAGCCGATGTTGCCGCCGTTGCACATCACGGGGCTGCCCTGTAGGCAGGTGCCTCCGGTAATGGTGATCATGGCGAACGATTCAGCCATCTGCAGACGCTGGAAAAGGCTTCCCCTGTCGATGGGCTCTATTATCACCGGAGCCATCACCATGTCGGCGTCGGTCTGCATGGCGGCGCCCACCATGAGCTCGGCCCAGCGTGGACGGGGGAAACAGTCGGCATCGGTGCTCAGGATGTATTTGCCGCGGCTCTGGGCAATGCCGTCGCGCAGGGCATCCTTCTTGCCGTGGCCGGTGCTGGATATCACCATGCTCTCGGGCCTTAGCTGGCTGATGATGCGGCTGGCTGTACTGTCGGTGGAATGGTCGTCCACGAATATCAGACGGCTCTTGGGATGGGTCTGGCTGTTTATGGACTGGGCCAGCTGGTCCACATTCTGCTCCTCGTTTTTGGCCGCCACTATGATGTCGGTATCAGCCAGCGACTGCAATGGCGTATCGCCGAGCAGGTATTCACCGGACTTGAAAGTGCGGAATGTGTCGGAACACGTCATCACCAGTGCCACGTATATCAGAAGCAATGCGGCTATGGATATGAAAGCTATCATAATGTCAGATTTTTAGTTTGCAGCTTACAGCATAATGGTCGGAGAGGTTTTCGCGGAATGTCTTGAAATTGCGGGACTCAAGCTCGGGCGAGTGCATGATGTAGTCGATACGGAAACTGAGGCCCTTGATCCTTACAGTGCCGCCGAAACCGGTTCCGCTCTTGCAGAAAGCGTCCACCAATTGCTTGCCCATCACAGTGCGGTAACACCGCGACACGGGCGGCTCGTTGAAGTCCCCGCAGAGCACCACGGCGTATGGAGATTCCTCCACGAGCTGATGTATCAGTTCGGCCTGGCGAGTGCGTATGGCGTAAGCCTTGGTAAGCTTGTCGTATATGGCCTTGATGCCCGAGACCTGCTCCTTGTTGTTTTTCTGCTCTATCTGGTCGATAAAGTCATAGTCGTCGTAGCCCAGTTTTATCGATTTCAGGTGGAAGTTTATCACCCTGACCTTGCGGTCCAGAATCTGGGCGTCGGCGCAGATGCCTATAAGGTTTTCGGTATGGTCGAATATCGGCTCAACCTTGCCAAGGGGGAATTTGGAGAAAATCCTGTATCCCTTGTTGGTGGAATGCCTGGTGTCGTCTGGATTGTAGTCGCGGGCTATGTATGATGTGCCCAGCAGGTCCTGTATGATCATCTCGTTGGTGACGGAATCGCTGCTGTTGTTGTAGAATTCCTGGAAACAGACAATATCAGGACTCTCATACTTAAGGAACTCGAAAATCTTGGTCTTGGTGTCGTTCTTGCCCTTTATCCAGTTGTAACGGTCGAGCAGCCTTACATTGAACGACATGATGCTGAAGGTGGAGTCGTCGTCGTCGAAATTCTCCACATAGTGCATAGGGTTCAGCTGCACAGTGCTGTCGATGAACTTGTAGCCAACCGCCAGTGTTACTATGAGTACAAGGGCTACTGGTTTCTTTGTGAATATCAGCAGCAGAAGATACAATACATCAAGTATCAGCACATACGGGAACGCCATTCCCGCCAGGGCGAGAATGGGGGTGGATGATGGATCCACGAAAACCGCGCTATACGACATCAGTGTGGCCACCACAAGCAGAATGGTGATCAGGATGTTGATTTTGCTGAACAGTTTCCGCAGCTTTTGCCAAAGCGTATGTGCGAAGTTGACCATTATGATATGTTACTCCTCGAATTCGAATTTTGGAATCTCCACAAACTCCTTGTCGATATCCATGATAAATTTAAGGTATGTGATCTTCTTGCCTTGCTCAAGGAAACTGCGCTCATAGAAGGTCTTGATTCCCAACACGCCGTCCAGATACTGCGAGGCATACAGATCGTCGGTGGCCACCAGCGGAATAACGCCGTTGGCCTTCAGGAGCTCCAGTGTGTAGAAATGCAGCAGGCGGCTGTCGGTCTTCAAGTTTACTATGGCTCCGTCTTTCATGAAACGGCGGTACAGATTAAGGAAGTGTGCCGATGTAAGGCGCTTGTTCTGTTTCTTGGGCTGGGGGTCGCAGAATGTTATCCACACCTCGTCTACCTCGCCGGGACCGAAGAAATTGTCTATCATGTCTATCCTGGTGCGCAGGAAACCCGCATTCGACAGGTTTCTGTCCAGTGCGTCCTTGGCGCCGTGCCATATACGCGCGCCCTTGATATCCACGCCGATATAGTTCATCGACTGGTTGATCTCGCTGAGGGCCACTGTGTACTCGCCCTTGCCGCATCCCAGCTCCAGTGTTATGCCGTTGGCATTGTGGAAGAAATCCTGGCTCCACTTGCCCTTGTACTCAAAATCGCTTACTTTAAGTTCCTCGGGCTGCACCACGTTCTTGAAAGTGGCCATCTGAGCGAACTTCTCCAACTTGTTTTTTGACATCTTGTTTGTTTATTGTTGCTTGTGAATATCTATTGACATGCCTATCTCGTTTACAAATGGAAGTTTCTCCATCCTCATGCCGTGGCGCACCTCAAACTTGAATTTTCCCATGTTCTGGAACCTTACACCTTCCACAAATGGGATCTCATAGTCCTCTACCTCGCCAAAACACATCCTGTCGGATGTCGTGAATCCTTTATCGTCGCGGAGGATACACTCCAGAGTATCCTCGCGGGATGTACCTGATGGCGATATGGTCTTTATGAAGAGCCACATATTTGCAGTGGGATAAAAATCCACGGTGCGTATCTCCATGTTGATGTCGTATAGCTGTGATGTGTCAGCTATGTCGGCTTCAAACGATAGCACATTGTCCATATCCCAGACCATGTCAGGCGATAGCGAGACGCGGTCGCTGTATATGCGGCCCGGATGGCACGACGACATAACAGCCGCGCACAATGCGGCCGCCAGGTAAAGTTGTTTTCTCATATCAATGTTGCATTTTGCGTACAAAAATAAAACAGAAAATCTACTTAGACAAAAAAAAGCCGGGGAAAATTTTGCGTCTTCCCCGGCTTTCGGTATATCAATCAGCGCATTGCCGATTTTTCATGTTACTCTACGATATCTTTGAAAGTGCCTGACTCGAAGTATCTGATGAACTCAACATCGTACTTAGCCCAGTTTCTGAGGCTTGAATCCTTGCTGATGGCCTTTCTGAGGTTGTCCATGGCCTCGGTCTCCTCGTTCTGACGGGCACCTATGATGGCCTTCAGGTAGTAAACCAGAGCGTCCTGAGAATCAAGGCTGTTGATGGTGCGCTTGGCATCGTCTACGTTCTTGGCCAATACCTGGGCGAGAGCCTTGTTGAATGATGGAGTAGAGCCGAAGTTGGCGATAGCCTTGTCGTACTCGCCATCGCGGATATTAAGCACGCCCATGTTGTAGCCGGCCTCGCTGCAGCCAACGTTCTTGGCCTTTGCGAAATTCTCCTTGGCGCTGTCGTAGTTGCCGTTGGCAAGTTCTACAACACCGAGGTTGTTGTTTACGGCAGGCTGCTTGCTGTCCACGCCCCTGGCCTTGTTGAACTGAGTCTGTGCATCAGAGAGGTTGCCGTCGGCTACGTAAGCCACACCGAGGTTGTTGAAACCTCTCCAGTCCTGTGGATACTTGTTGGTGTACTTCTGGAGGATCTCTATCTTCTGAGAGTTGCTCAGGGAAGGCAGAGTGGAAGCGTAGATTGCCTCTTCCTGTGTGAGGGCGTCGAAATCGGTCTTTGCCAAGTCAGCAATCTCCGAATCGGTCTTCTCCTTGGTCTGGATGGTAGCCTTGATCTCCGAACGGCGGAGCTGAGGCAATACTGAAGACTTGAGTGCTGTGTATGCGGCAGCTATATTCTTTATCTCGCGCTCGCGGGTGGTAGGATCGGAGTACATTGAGAGAACACGGAGTATCAGATCCTTGTCCTTGATGTCGGAAGCCTCGATGCTCTTCTTGAAACCTTCCCAGTCCTCGGCCTGAGTGGTCTGGCGTGATATGATGTCGCCTGCGCCCTCTACCTTCTTGAGCTGGTCTTTTGCGAACTTCTCGCCGGACTTGCCACGCTGGTCAACGAGTTTCTGGTTTACATCCTCAGGACCATCAGGCGATGCGTATGAGGCCACCTCGATAGCCTTGATTACAGAATTCTCGTCGCCGGCAGCCTCCTTCAGGAGGTCGATGAAATCCTTGACGTCTTTTTTCTTGATCTCCCTGTTGTCGAGTGACGACTGCTGGAGCTGATAGTACATTGTGAGGTCCTTGGTGGAGATGCTTGATGTAGGCTTGGCCACCTTGCACTCTATTGTCATGGCGCTGCCGTTGCCAGTGCTGGCTGTGCCGGCCTTGGTGTCGGAGCCGCCGAGGATCTCATCGTCGGTCTTCACACCCATCTCAACGAGCAGCGGTGTGCAGTTGATACCATCGCCAATCTTGACGTCGGCCACTGTCTCGGTCTCGGTGCCCTTGGTAGCCTTCATGTTGAGAACGAGGTCGCTTCTGCGCAGTGGGTCAGAGAAGTCGATGACATCCTGATATGTATACTCGCCACCCAGCTTGTAGCTGATAGTGGTGTTGTTGTCCTTGATTTTCTCGCCCTGGAGAGTCTTGGTAGACATCTTAACCTCGTCGGCAGAAATCTGCGACTTCACGGTAGGGGTTACCATGATGTATGCATTCTTGTCGAAATACTTTGGAGGGAAAGTTACCTTGATGGAAACAGGCACCTTGCCTGCGTGCATCTCGAGAGGATTGGGTGTAATCTCCCTGGTGATGAGATTAGAGTTCTGGGCCATTTGCTTGAGGCCGTTGCATCCGCTTGCCAAAAATGCAGTAGCAAACAATAAGGCAAGACAATTAACTGTCGATTTTTTCATAATAGTATATTAATATTTATGTTTCGCGTTGTGTGTTAAACGGTTTTGCCGTTTTTGGCGGACAGGGAGTCCTTGCGGCTGCCCCAGATGTATCCTGCGAGCAGCATCACCATGGCCACCGATAGGAAAGCCATCTTGCCGCTGCCCTCTGGCGCCATCCATGCGGCCAGCGACCCCAGCAGGATGCCGGCTCCAAATCCGTACATGGAATACAGCGACTTGTACCATTCTTTCCTGGAATATCCGTGCTGATGCCTCAGGTGGTCGAATATCTCGTCCATGCCGTCCTCCAGCTGCTGTTTGCCGTCATGGCCCATGGCTATAAGCTCGGGGTATGTCCCGGAAAACTGCTCCAGCCGCTCCATGTTGGCCTGGCAGCGCTTGCAGTCACATGACTGCTCCTGGCTTGCCTTGGCCAGCCTGAGCACAAAGCCCAGGTCGAAAAAATTGTAGTCTTTCTTGTAGACCTTGGACCTGTTGTCTTCCAGGTTCTTCTTTATAGTATCTACCGATGTCATTGATATTTTGTTAAACAAATTATAAACCAAACTGCCCGCGGCACCGAAATATATTTCTTAAAAAAACGTAATCCAAAAAATAACGTTATTGCTTGTGGCGTTAACGCTTTTTTTGTTTACCTTTGTGGTACATACACAATACAGCAATCTGTCATTATGATTACCACTTTCATGGGCACCGGCACCTCTCTGGGCGTGCCGATAATAGGCTGCGACTGCCAGGCCTGCGCATCAGAGGACCCCAGGGACAAGCGGAGCCGCAGCTCCATACACATAGAGACCCAGGGCATCAGCATCGTAATAGACACTGGTCCCGACTTCAGGGCACAGTGCCTTGCCAATGGTGTGACGAGGGTGGATGCCGTCATCATCACCCATCCCCACCGCGACCACCTGGCCGGACTCGACGACATACGTCCTTTCTGCTACAAGCAGCAGGGCGACATACCAGTGTATGCCCCGGCCATGTCGTGCGAGGCCATCCGACGTGACTATGCCTACTGTTTCCAGGAGCCCAAGTATCCGGGGGTGCCTGATATCGACCTCCATGAGACCGAGTACCTGACTCCGTTCCACATAGGCCCGGTGGAGGTATTGCCCATACCCGTGATGCACGGCAGGATGGAGATTGCGGCCTACCGCATAGGCGGCTTCACATACATCACTGATGCCAACAGCATATCCGAGAGGGCCATGGAGGCCATCCGCGGCACCGAGTATCTTGTGATAAACGCCCTGAGCACCAGGCCTCACCACTCGCATTTCTCGCTAAGCGAGGCTCTGGAGGTGGTGGAGCTGATACAGCCCAAAATGGCGTATCTCACCCACATAGGCCACTCCCTGGGACGCTATGCGGAAACCTCGGCCACCCTGCCGCCGAATGTGAGGCTGTCTTACGACGGGCTGAGGCTGGATTTGCCTCTGTAAGGCAGCATCAGACCGCTGCAGGATATCCCCATCACGATGCCTACTTCACCATATACGACACCACGCGCAGGCCGTCGGACTTGGCTACAAGCACGGCGCGCATGGTCTTGTATTTTTCGGGCACATTGTCAGGATCGGTCTTGGCCCACTGCTGGGCATCGGCGTTGATATCGCCCTTCCAGCCTTCCATGCAGTTGTAGACATCCACGTCGTAGAGTATGGTGTCGCCCTTCTGGGCCACCTTGGTGGCCTTGGAGAACGAATATTGCTGATTCTGCATGGGCATTATCACATACTTGCCGTCCTTGGTGTAGTCAACATCGTTGGACGACTCGTCGCTGGAGATGGGATAGTCGAAATACTTGTCGCTGATGGCGTGTACCTTGTCGGCAGATATGGCCAGGTCGCTTCCAGACTTCTCGAAAGCCTCGGGGCTGTCGATCAGAAGCCTCTTTACGGCAAAGTCTATCTTGATGAAATCGTCAGGGTTTGGACCCTTGAAATCGCCCACATACACCTGCGAAAGGTCGGTGAGAAACTTGTTGGCGTCCTTGATATCTACCTCGCTTGGGCCGCATCCGCTCATGGCTATGGCCAGCACAGCTCCATATATTATCTTCTTCATACGGGTAATGTTTCGTTATATGTTTCTGAAATACAAAACTACTGATTTTTTTCAGAAAAAAATAACCAATCCCATCATTTTTTCTAAAAAAAATTTGGTAGAGTCAGAAATAATGACTTACTTTGTTGCGTAAATATAACACAAATACTAATTCATAAACACAGACGCATTATGATAATACAGCACATGACCGACAACGACTTGTACAAATTCACCATGCAAAACGCGGTTATCAACAAGTATCCGCTCAGCAAGGTAAAATACAAGTTCATCAACCGCGGGGCCGACAATTTTCCCGAGGGTTTTGCAGAGAAACTGCAGGCCGAGGTAAATGCCATGAGGCAGCTGAGCCTCACCGACCAGGAATACGAGTACATGAGCAGGCGCTGCTATTACCTGCCCCCAACATATCTGGATTTCCTGAGGGGCTACAGGTTCGACCCAAGCGAGGTGAGCATCAGCCAGGAAGGCGGACACCTGAGCGTAGGCATAGAGGGCTACTGGTACCGCACCATACTCTGGGAGGTGCCGCTGATGGCGATGATAAGCGAGCTGTATTTCCAGGAGACGGGACAGGCCATCCCATCGCAGGACGAGGCCGACAAGGGCACAGTGGCCAAGTGCGAGAAGTATCAGCAGCTGGGAGTAAAGATAGCTGAGTTTGGCACACGCCGCCGCTACAGCTACGCCAACCACGAAAGGGTGGTATCCATACTGGACCGCTATGCGCCCAACACATTTGTGGGCACCAGCAACGTGTATCTGGCCATGAAATACAACACAACACCCATAGGCACCCACGCCCACGAGTGGTTCATGTTCCACGCTGCGCAGTTCGGCGTAAAGTATGCCAACCGCTCGGCCCTCGACAACTGGGTGAGCGTATACCGCGGCGACCTGGGCATTGCGCTCTCTGATACCTACACCACAGAGGTGTTCTTCCGCGACTTCGACACTCTGTTTGCAAAACTGTTCGACGGTGTGCGCCACGATTCAGGCGACCCGATAGAGTTTGCACAGAAAACAATAGACCACTACAAGAGCCTGAGGATAAACCCGCTTAGCAAGACCATAGTATTCAGCGACGCCCTCAATCCTGAGCTGGTGGAGAAAATCGCAGAATTCAGCAAGGGCAAGATAGGCATGAGCTTCGGCATAGGCACCAACTTCACCAACGACGTTGGCGTAAAACCGCTCAACATGGTGATAAAGCTGAGCCACGTACTCACCAACGGGCAGTGGACCGAGGTTGTGAAACTATCAGACAACCCCATCAAGCACACCGGCAATACCGAGATAGTGGGCAGGATAAAGGCCGAGCTGGGGATTTAGTAGTTTTAAGATTAAAGTTTAAAGATAAAGAAAACCGCATCCGCTGTACGAATCAGCAGATGCGGTTTTTCAATATATGGGTAGCTTTTCAGGCATGCCGTTTACCATATCTCGGCGTCCTTTATGGTGATCACGATGTCCTTGAGCTCGTCGAGGACACTTATGTTCACACGCTCGTATGCCTTGTAGGTTTTGCCGTCGGCATCTTCCATGATGCACTCGGGGACAAACCACTTGTCCTTGTCAATGTATTTGACAGCGGCCTCTATCTCTATGCAGTATGTGCTGTTGGAATATGTCTGAACCAAAGGCGTATCAGGATTCTTCATAACAGGATCGCCGTTTGGATACACATAACTGATTGTGTACTGCTTGTTCCACCGGGCGTAGAGAGTAATGTCGGATGTAGGATTCGAGATTACATCCAGCTTGTTGCCGGCAAAATCAGGATTGTCGTAGTAACCGCCGAAATCGTAGCCATCGCGTACAGGGTAATTAACAGCGGCGGCCAGGTTTACGGTCTGGTCGAAGAGACATGATGTCTTCTTGGTGAGATAGTCACCGAACTTGCCGCCATTGGCATCCACTGTGATGGTGTACTTGTTGGCCTCGTATACGGCATCCACTGTGGTGTTGCCCAAAGGCTTGATGGTCTCGCCCACTTTGCGCTCCTCGCCATTGAAGAGCCAGCCCTTGAACTTGTAGCCCGGTTTCTCGGGAGCAGCCTCAAGAACAAAAGTCTCTCCTGCGTCAAACAGCACGTGTTTCTGAATCTTGGCGCCGTCTATGTTGTATACGAGCACATACTTGTCGGACCACTCGGCGCTGAAGCTCAGATCCTTGGTACCCATCTGACAGATGGAACCCTCGGGATAAACAGTGCCGCTGGCATCCTTCCAGCCCACGAAATTGAAACCAGGTTTTACTATGCCGTTGCTGCCCGGAATCCTGAACTCAGAGTTTTCTGAAACCAGGAGGCTTGGATAGTCGCTGCCACCCACACCGGCATTGAACTTGACGAAATGGCCATCGGCTACCGAGAGCAATGCCACATGCGAACGCTCAAGCTTCAGCCCCCTGTACTCCTTGGCGAAGGAGCTGCCGTCCTTGCGGAAGAAAGTAAGAGTGACGTCGGCATCAGCAACAGGCGCCACAGCCACCATTGGCGACGACGGATTGCTGATGGTGATCTTGAAATCGGTGCCCGTGGTCACAGAAGGATCATTATCGGAATTTACGGTTACAATCACCCTGCCAGCTATGCCCTTGTTGGACACAACCTCTATCTTGCTGTATTGCGACAGATTGCCGTCTATCCAGAGCAGCGAGCATGCGTTCTTGAAATTGAGCACAGGCGATTTTCTGGAAGCCTGGGCCACACTGATGATACCGGGAGCATAGCCATTGTATTGGGAGCCGTCGAGCTCAGTTGCTATGGTCGCAGTGATGCTGTTGCCGCTGATGCTTGCGTTCTCCTGGCCTGGGAACAGTGCGAAATATGTATCGCCGCTCACCTTGCCGGCAAAACTGCTCATGCCCTCCACCATTCCTACATAATCGAGACGGAACTTTTGTGAGGCGGAGAAAACCGACACCCAGTCGCTGGGTGTAAAGGCAAACAGCAAGTCGTTGTGCTGATCCATGGAAAGCGAGGCCTTCTGCAATGACTTGGAAGCGTTTTCCATAGTTGCAGCAAAAACCATTTCCTCAAGATTGCCGCTGGCACAGGCGGGATTGGCGGGATCGTATATATCGTTGTCGTTGCTGCACGATGCCACCGAGAGAGTGGCAGCCATCAGCATTGCGTATTGTGCTAACTTGTTTTTCATTGTTGCAATATATTAACAGATTAATACTTGTTGACAGTCCATGGCTCCATGCTGGCGCCAGACTTGTTGATGAGTATTGGCTTGAAGGCACGTGGCTTCAGCTCGTCGAATACATCGGTAAACTTGTATTCCTTCTTGGTCTCCACATCATACCAGCCTACATGAGTAAGGCCATCCGACTCGTAATCACCTGTCAGCATCTCGTCAAACAAGGCATTGCCGTTGGCGATGTCCTTTGCGGAGAAGGGCTGCTCCTTGGTGAAAGTCGTGCTGCCATAGTGGGAATAGAAAGTGTACACAAATTTCTGAGACTTCCATACAGCATATAGGGTTACAGATTTGTTGCTTGTCTGGACCTTGTCGCCGGTCTTGAAGTCGGCGGATCTGGAATCACGGTCGAGGCTCCATCCCACGAAATCGTAGCCATCCCACTTCATCGACGATGCGGGCACAGCAGCCAATCCATCCACGAACTTCACTGATGCTGGCACTGTTCCTGAGAAACCGTTGCCGTCGAAAATCAGCTTTGGCTCAAAAGTCCATACCGCCTGGAGTGTGATGTCGGCCTTTACCACAATAGTCTCGCCGGCCTTGTATGATTTGCCTGATGCATCCTTCCATCCGTCGAAACGGTAGTCGGGCTTGCTGGCCTTGGGTCCGGACGACAGTTTGTAGGAATCGCCATCCTTTACAGTCTGCGACACATCACCATCGGCAATACCACCATCAACATCGTAGGTAACGGTAAATACATTGACTACGGGATTGTCGGTGTTTCCTCCAGGATTGCCCGGGTTGTCGCCACCTGGATTGGTTGAATTGTTGCCACCTGGATTGGTTGAATTGTTGCCTCCAGGATTGCTTGAGTTGTTGCCACCTGGATTATTGGGGTTGTCGCCACCTGGATTTGGATTCTCTACATTTGAGTTGCCATTGGATGGGTCGTCAGGCTTGGAGCTGTCCTTCTTGCACGATACAAGCAGAAGTCCACACACCAAAAGCATGAAACCGGTTCTCAATAAATTCTTCAGTATCATCTTTGAGAAAGTTTTTAGTTTGGTAAATTGATATTATTTAATCACCAAAGCAACAAAATAACTATCAAATAAGCAAAAAAGAATAGTTAATATATGTTAAAGGCGATTGAAGGATAAAAAAATAGGGACGCATTCACAAGGAACACATCCCTATATCATATTTGTAATATTCTGAAAAATCAGTAAAATATTAACCGAGAGCGCAACGCTTGAAATCAGTCACAGTAAGGCCCTTTGCAACCTGCTCGAGGTACTGACGGATAGTAAGCTTGTTGTCCTGCTCGTACTTCTGGTTGAGAAGAGTGTACTCCTCGTAGAACTTGTTGATACGGCCCTTGGCGATATTCTCTACCATCTGCTCAGAAACTACTGTAGAAGCGGCAACCTCAGCCTTGATCTTCTTGGCGAGCTCGCCCTGCTCAGCAGTAATCCAACCCTTGGCAGTGTTGGAAGCGATGTGGTCGTCAGAATCAACGTGAGCTGGGTTGATGCCTTCCTTCTTGAGTGCGGCCTCTACCTTCTTCTGGATCTGCTCCTGAACGGTCTTCTCCTTGGCGAGCTCCATCTCCTTGGCGATAGTCTCGGCAGGAATACCATCCTTGTCAACAGCAACAGGGGCCATAGCGGCAACCTGCATAGCCACGTTCTTGGCAGCCTGGGCATCGAGAGCCTGGTTGTAAGCCACGATGGCGGTAAGCTTGGCATTCATGTGGTTGTATACGCAAGCAGCAGCACCCTCTACCTTTCCGTAGTAGCTGAGCTCAATCTTCTCACCGATAACGCCAGTCTGGTTTGAAACCTCGTCCTGGATGGTGCCCTTGCCGTAAGGAAGAGCCTTTACAGCCTCGAGATCAGCGGCATCGGCAGCAATAGCTGCAGCGAGGATGTCCTCGGTAAACTTGATGAAGTCGGCGTTCTTTGCCACGAAGTCGGTCTCGCAGTTGAGGGCAACAACGTATGCCTTCTTGCCATCGGCGCTAACAGCACCCTTTACACAACCCTCGTTAGCCTCACGGTCGGCACGCTTTGCGGCAACCTTCTGGCCCTTCTTTCTAAGAATATCTATAGCAGCATCAAAGTCGCCGTTGCTCTCGGCCAAAGCCTTCTTGCAATCCATCATACCGGCGCCTGTCATCTGGCGAAGCTTCATTACCTCGCTTGCTTTTATTTCAGCCATTTTTTATTAATATGTTTAATATGTTAATAAAAAAGTGCTTCCTTTCTTATAATGCAAAAGGAAGGAAGCACTTATAATGAAATCAAAAACGATCTATTGAGTCTGTGGATAGCCACACCGATTACTCGGCAGCGCCGTCAGCCTTGCGGGCGCGGGTCTTGCGGGGCTTGTTGTGGTTAACAGCAGCCTTGCCGTCCTTGTTGTCGCTGTCCTTGTCGGTCTTTCTCTCGGCAACACCCTCGGCGATAGCCTTGGTGATAACATCGAGAACGATAGCGATAGAGTTTGCAGCGTCGTCGTTGGCAGGGATTACGAAATCAACATCGTTGGGGTTTGAGTTGGTATCAACCATACCGAAAACAGGGATGTGAAGTCTGTGAGCCTCCTTAACGGCGATGTGCTCCTTGGCAACGTCGATTACGAAGAGAGCTGCAGGAGTCTTGGCCATATCAGCGATAGAGCCGAGGTTCTTCTTGAGCTTGTCGTACTGACGGTTGATCTGAAGCTGCTCTCTCTTGGAAAGCTGAGCCATTGTGCCATCAGCCTCCATCTTCTCGATAGAAGTGAGCTTCTTAACAGCCTTTCTTACAGTAGGGAAGTTGGTGAGCATACCGCCTGACCAACGCTCTGTAACGTAAGGCATGTTGACTGCCTGTACCTTCTCTGCAACGATCTCCTTTGCCTGCTTCTTGGTGGCAACAAAGAGAATCTTGCGACCCGATTTAGCTATCTGCTTGATTGCAGCTGCTGCCTTGTCGAGCAGTTCAGCTGTCTTGTGTAAATCTATAATGTGGATTCCGCCTCTTTCCATGAAGATGTAAGGGGCCATTGCAGGGTTCCATTTTTTCTTCAAGTGACCGAAATGTACACCTGCCTCTAATAATTCGTCAAAACTTACCATTTTAATGTTTTGTTTGTTTACATTCAACGATTAATCAATCATCGGGTAGCAACAGGGCAAATCGCATGCGCCATCGGTCCCGATAATTTGGATACTAAACAATATATTAACGCTTGCTGAACTGGAAGCGCTTGCGTGCGCCTGGACGACCAGGTTTCTTACGCTCAACGACTCTGGAGTCGCGTCTGAGGAAGCCTTCCTTCTTGAGTGCAACACGGTCCTCTGAGTTGATCTCAACGAGAGCTCTTGCGATACCGAGTCTTACGGCCTCTGCCTGACCCTTGAAACCGCCACCGCAAACGTTGGCCTTAACATCGTAGTTGTTCTCGGCACCGATCTTCTCGAGAGCCTGAACTACAACTCTCTGGAACTGAGGAACAGTGAAGTACTCCTTGTAGTCCTTACCGTTGATCTTGATATCGCCGCTACCCTGTGTGAGGTAAATGCGTGCTACGGCAGCCTTACGTCTGCCTACTGTGTTTGTAACTTCTGCCATGATTATCTAAGGTCGTTTAAATTAATAAGTTTGGGCTGCTGAGCCTCGTGCTCGTGCTTGTCGCCCTGGAAAACCTTGAGGTTCTTGATGATAGCATCGCCGAGCTTGGTCTTTGGAAGCATACCGCGTACGGCCTTCTCGATCATACGCTGGTAGCCGTTGCTCTTCTTTGCGAAGTCGCTGGCAATCTCGATTCTCTGACCTCCTGGATAACCAGTGTAGTGAACATACTCTTTCTGAGCCATCTTCTTACCGGTCAATCTGATCTTCTCAGCATTGATAACGATAACGTTGTCGCCACAATCTACGTGTGGGGTGTAGTTGACTTTGTATTTGCCTCTCAGGAGCATAGCTACCTTAGACGCAAAACGTCCTAATGTCTGGTCTGTCGCATCAACGAGAAGCCACTCCTTGTTTACTGTGGCCTTGTTGGCGGAGACTGTCTTGTAACTTAATGAATCCACGTTTTTAAGTAATTAAAAGTTTTTTAAATAAATTTACTTTGCTAACTTTGATAATATTCGGGTGCGCAAAGGTACATATTATTTTTGATTCGGCAATAGTTTGGATAATTTTTTTTCGAAAAAAGTTCAAAAAACATTCCTGAGCACCCAATATGCGAGTATGGCCACGAGCCATGTTACCGATGCCCACAATCCGGTGAGGCTGAGCCTCAGCCGCTCGCACCTAGCACCGAACCAACTGATGCGCATCAGCTGGGTTACCGCTATGTATATCGCGCCTACCCACAGCAGGGGATTCTGCATGAACGATTCGGCGAACTGGCCGTGGAGCAGGAAATGCAGCGCGCGCTGGCTGCCGCATCCGGGACACTTCCATCCGGTAAGCACATAGAATCCGCACTTGGGGAACATGTTGCTCTCCAGCGGATTGTATTTATAATAGACAATTGCCATTGCAGCCAGGAATATTATGGCCGCAACGGCAACTATTGTCTTTATCTTATTGTGTAGCATCAGTTTCCTATTACGGCCGCAGCGCCTACTACAAAGAAGTATACGACATACAGGATCAAGGCAGACACGGCGCTCACGATAGCCCATTTCTTGGCGTCATCGGAATTCTTGCGGGCTTCGTCGAACTCGCCGCGCGCCCAGCATGAATCCACCTTTGCTGCCTTTATGATACTTACTATACCGAATGGCCAGCAGCACATTATGGTGGACAATATGGCCCATACAAGGTAGTTGTCGGGTTTCCGCATGTCATAGCCGCTGGCACCGTTGCTGTTGGCGCCATTCTGCATATAGGTGGTGTTTGCCGGGTATCCGCCGCTTACATTCTGTCCCCAGCCACTGGCCTGCTGTGTGGGACTCTGATACTGGGGCGAATTGCTGTTGCCCCCCTGATACTGTCCGGCGTTGCCCATCCCGGGAGGATACTCGCCTGATGGCTGACTCGGCTGGTTGAGCTCCATGGCAAGGGCCAGTTCGGGCACGTCGCGCGCCGAGGTCCAGTCGCTCATGCCTGGACACCATACCTTTGTGTCGGGTTTTATCTGGGTTATCAGCAAGTCTACCGACAGCGGGCCCTTCTGCGAATTGTTTTCAATGTAGAAATACTCCATGCGCTATATCAGTTATTTATGTTAGTATCTTAGTACAGGATTGGCAGAATCTTGGGATCCTCGAGCAGGAGGTCGCTCTTTGCAGTCCTGATTTCGGCAATAGCCTTCTCGATGGCCTCGAGTGTGCAGCTCTCGGTCTCGATGGAGAAGTCGGCTGTATCGCCGTTGCCGTTGAATCTGTTGTGTCCCACAGTCTCGATATTGATGCCCTGCTTGCCGATGGCGGTTGTGATGATGCCGGTGGTGCCAGGCAGGTTGTTGGTGCGGAACGATATCAGGTAAGGGAAGCTTACCTTCTTGCTGTCGCCGAGGGTGTACTTGGCCTCCTCGTTGTAGGCTGGCACATCGCCGTGGCGGGCTATGAATACGATGTCTGATACTATCGACATTGCTGTCTCGGAGCTGCCGGCGCCCTTGCCGATGAGGAAGTGGGTGTCAGAATACTTGTTGTCGAGACGCACTGCGTTTACGGCGAAGTTTACGCTTGAGAGTATGTTGTCGTTTTTCACCACCATGGGGCGCACCATGGCGTATACCTGCTTGTCTTCGAGCTTGGCGAAACAGATGAGCTTTATGGAAGCGTTGATCTCTTTGGCGAAATCCATGTCGCTCTTTGTGATTTTCTGGATGCCGGCTATCGAGAGCTCGTCCATTGTCACATTGAGGCCGAATGCGAGCTTAAGCAGGAGTATGAGCTTGTGGCTTGCGTCTCCACCATTGATATCGAGGCTTGGGTCGGCCTCGGCGTATCCGTTCTGCTGGGCAAGCTTGAGAGCCTCGGCAAAATCCAGGCCCTGATACTGCATCTGAGTGAGGATGTAGTTGCTGGTGCCGTTCATGATGCCGCTCACCTGCTCTATGATATCACCTGTGAAACACTCCTTGATGCCCTTGATGATGGGAATTGCGCCGCACACAGCGGCCTCGAAACCTAACTGGAGGTTCTTTGTCTCGGCCTCGGCGAATATGTCGGCTCCGCGCTCGGCGAGCAGGGCTTTGTTGGCTGTCACGAGGTTCTTGCCACTCTTGAGCACATTGAGGCATGTGTCGTGGACGAAATCGCTCTTGCCGCCCATGGTCTCCACCACGAGGTCGATATCCTGCATCTCGATAATCTCCTTGATGCTGTTCTTTGAGAAATATTTGGCATCCAGGCCAAAACGCTTGATGGCTGCCTCGGGATTAAGCTCGGCAATAACCTTGAGGTTGATCTCGCGGCCTGCGCGCTTAGACAGGAGTTCCTTCTGCTCTGTGAGGATCTTGGCAACACCGCCACCTACTGTGCCGCAGCCAAGTATCGCAATATTTAATGGTTTCATCTTTTGATTTTAATCGTTTAGTATACTATATAAATTACCGCGCAATTTATATCATTTTTTTGAATCTGAAAAATAAATCGCACAAATTTTTTGCTGCCTTAATGGAGGCTTGGCTGTATCAGCCTCAGGAATTCCTCACGGGTGATCTTGTTGCTGAGGAACGAACCCGAGAATGCCGAGGTTGTGGTGATGGAGTTTTGCTTCTGTACACCGCGCATCATCATGCAGAGGTGGTGTGCCTCTATCACCACGGCCACTCCCTGAGGCTTCAGGGTATCCTGTATGCAGTCACGGATCTGCTCGGTGAGCCGCTCCTGCACCTGCAGGCGGCGGGCATAGGCGTCTACCACGCGGGCTATCTTGCTGAGCCCCGTGATGGTGCCGTTAGGAATGTATGCCACGTGGGCCTTGCCGAAAAACGGCAGCAGGTGATGCTCGCACATTGAGTAGAGCTCTATGTCCTTCACGAGCACCATCTGCGAGTAGTCCTCCTTGAAGAGGGCGCCCTCCAGAATCTTCTTGGGATCTATCTGGTAGCCCTGGGTGCAAAACTGGAAAGCCTTGGCCACGCGCATCGGCGTGTCCACCAGGCCGTCGCGCTCGGTGTCCTCGCCCACGCAGCCGAGCATGGTCCTTACCGACTGCGCGATATTGTCGGTGATTCCGGCATTGTACCGCTCTATCTTGATATAGCGGGTGTCGGCGCTGTTCACCACACCTTTTTCTGTAAAATCTGTCATCTAATCAAAAAAAATTTCGTAATTTTGTTGTAGTGTAATATGCCTGCAAAATATTTGCAAAATTAAATGAAATTTCCGTAAAGTTGCAAACAAAATGAAAACTTATCACAAGGTATTGCTCTGCGCCAGCTGCGCATCCGAGCTGAGGGGCTCCAATAGCATTAAGTATCAGCTCGATAACATAAAACCAGGAGAGATACGCGGCATAAACGAAGTGGCCGACCTTCTGATACTCGGGGTTGGCATTTTCCAGAGCGAGTACAGGCTGGCCAGGGCCATCATGGACGGCGGATACGGCCTGGTGGTGTCGGCGGGCATAGCCGGGGCATACAACGGAAGCATCAGCCTGGGCGATACCTTCATGGTAAGCAGCAGCGCCTTTGCCGACTGCGCTACCGAGAGCACCAGCGGCGGCATGTGCCCGGTGGTGGGCTCAGATTTCCTGGGAGCCGACGACTATCCCTTCCGCAATGGCAGGATAGAGAACCCCATATCGAGGCAGCTTGCCTCAAGTCTGGGCATAGGATGCGCGGCGGCAAACACGGTAAACCGCATACGCACCAGCCCCGCAGAAATAGCCGAGATACTGAGGCTGCATCCCGCCGACCTGGAGACCATGGAGTCGGCCGCACTGGCGTATGCATGCGCCATGGAGGGGATAGGATATGCCGAGGCGAGGAGCGTATCGAACCACACGGTGCCAAAATCGCAGCAAAAGTGGGCTTTCGCGCAGGCGACAGGCAACCTTGGAGCGGTAATTGACAAAATACTGGACAACAACTGCAAATTATTGAAAGAATATTTGGCGCAAAGTGCAAAAAAGACTATCTTAGCACCATGATAAAAAACATGAGACACATATTCCGCATATTGACGACACTGGCTTGCCTGATGTGGGCGCTGGCCTCGCAAGGGGCTGGGGCCGGGGATTTATATTGCAGAATATCAATGATATATGTAAACGACACAATAATATACACTGGAGAAGGAGATGTGCCGGGGAACATTGTGCTGGGCGGCAAAAACAACAAGATAAAAATAGCCGTGATGGGCAGCGGGGCAGACTCAGACAGCCTGGGCACCGTGGAATACACCAGCAGGCTGATGAGCCACAACGACGAATGGGCTCAATGGAGCACTCAGCGCGAGTACACATACTGCCGACTGGGCGCAGGCTCCTACACATTCCAGGTCAAGGCCAGGATAGAGGACATAGCCATCACCGAGCCCGTAACGATGACATTTGAGGCAAAAGGCCCGTTCTGGGAATCAGGCTACGGATTATTGGCCATGCTGCTGATACTTGCGGCGCTTATGTGTGCCGCGGCATGGTGGACATGGAAAAGGGAAAACGCCAAGAGGCTGAACATGGAGGCCACACTCAACAAGTGCATGGACGGGCTAAAGGATGCCAATGAGAAACTGCAGAATCAGCAGGAGACCCACAACAAAAACATCCAGGTGCTCAGCCTGCTGAGCAAGGCCGGACAAAATATAATAAAGAATTTCACCCTGAAGGAGATATACCGCACCACATACGACGAGATAAACAAGTTTTTCGAGACCGACAATATCGGCATAGGCACCTACAACGCCCCACACAACAGCATAGATTTCCGCAGTTTCATAATAAACGGCGAATCGATGCCATTTGCCCGCTACAAGCTTGACTACGAGGACATAATGGAGGTATATTGCTACCTGAACAGCAAGACCATAGTTCTCGACGACTATCAGAAGCAAATAAGCAAATACATAAACCCATCGCTCCATTCCGCCAACGACATGATATCGGGATCGGCAGTGTACATGCCCCTGTTCGACAACGAGATGACAATAGGCGTGCTCACCATACACAACAATGCCGCTAACTTTTTCAACAGCTACCACCTGGGCATAATACACAACATAGCATCGTATCTGGAGACCGCCATAGTGAACTACTATACCGACCGCAAGGCCAAGCGCAGGCAGAAACTGCTGGAAGACCGCACCATAGTGTTGCAGAAAACCAACAACGACCTGGAACGCAGCCAGGCGCAGCTGCAGACAATGTCGGTGGCGCTCACCAATACCGAAAACTCGGTGGTGATACTCGACAAAGACCGAAACCTGATATGGGGCAACATAGGATTCTGCAAGATATTCGGCTACGACTTCTACGAATACATAAAGGACAACGCGTATTATATGGAAGCCATACGCCAGAAAGAGGCCATTCCATATTTCACCAACGCCTACGAGAGGATAGAGCCATCATCATTCTCGCTGCCGCACATCAACAAAAACGGCCAAGAGGTTTGGACACAAACCAACATAACGCCCATAACCGACAAGAACGGCAAGCTGCTGCAGATAGTGGCGGTAGACACCGACATATCGTCGCTGAAACAGGCCGAGCAGGAGATCACCAATCAGAGAAACGAGATAGAGGCCAAAAACAAGGACCTCACCAAGAGTATTGAATACGCATCCACCATACAGTCGGCGCTGATGACGGGACGCACCCAGCTGCAGAAAAACTTCAGGCAGAGTTTTCTGATGCTGCAGCCCAAGGATATTGTGTCGGGAGATTTCTTCTGGATGGGCGAGAAATTCGGACGCAAGTATCTGGCCCTCTGCGACTGCGCGGGCCACGGTGTGCCAGGCGCATTCCTTTCCATGATGGGCAAGGTATTCCTGGACGAGATACTGCAATCGCTAAAGGTGGAGGACACCCCATCCACCATCATCAGGAAACTGAACGACAAGCTATATACATCGATAAACGGACTCAGCAGCAAGGTGGGCGGCATCGACGGCATGGATACGGTAATGTGCATGATAAACTCGCGCCACACCTTTATTATATATGCCGGGGCATACAGGCCCCTGTACCTGGTAAAGAACGGCGAGCTGCAGGTGATAGGCCCCGACAAGTGCTCCACAGGCAACCTGCCGCCCGACAACGACTTCCAGTGGGAAGACCACAGCATACAGGTGAGCAGTGGAGATTTTGTGCTAATGTGCTCCGACGGATACTCCGACCAGTTTGGCCAGGAGAATGGCAAGAAACTGGGGCGCAGAAACTTCACAAACCTCATCCTGGAGGCGTCCAAAATGGACACAGCCCAGGAAATGGAGCAGTTTTTCATGGACAGCCACCGCAAATGGAAAGGGTGTCAGGAACAGGTGGACGATATATCCATTGCCGGAATCAAGATAACCCCAATCACCGAGGAATCGCTCAGCTACGAAGAAGACGAAGAAGACTGATGCCGCCGTGAAAACAATCACCATAAAAACAAGGCAATCCCTTGTGCGCATGCCTGTATATGACGTGCTCACAAGGGATTGCTGCATGATGATAGTATGATGGAGTAAGCAGCTGGAGTTACTGCTTGTTCATCTTTACGGTCTCTGAAGTGGCCAGTGTAACCGACAGCTGTGTGGCGCTTGTCACCTGACCCTGATATGAGAAGTTGTCGTTGCCTGTGCCGGAGAATTTGCCGGACTTCTCATCATAGTTGTATGGCGAGATCTTCACCACCTTCTGCTCCAGCTTCTCGTCGGTGTTTTTCGCCAATGTCTGCTTTACATAATAGGAAACGGTAATTGTGCCAGATGCTACAGCAAGAGTGGCTGTAGTGCCTATGGACTGTGTTCCTTTCCAGGAAGAGCTCATAAACTGGTCGGCAGTCAGATAGACTGTCTCCTGTTCTGGAGTTGGCTCGTCGGTCTTGCCATTGTCTTTGCTCTTGCATGAGACGCCGAAACAAATGATGGCGGCCATCATTATCGAGAATATAAGTCTGAATTTGTTCATATCCGTAAAAGTTTTAGTTATAGTTTCAATTAATTTTTAGTCCAAAAGCGCAAACACCTTTGGCAGATTGTCCACTATATCGCTTGCTATCAAGCCCTGAGGCACTGCTTCCATGTCGGCGGCCTTGCCATGCGCCCATACGCCCAGTATTGCAGCCAGCCTTGGACGGTATCCCTGAGAGAGCAGAGCAGCTATTATTCCGGTGAGCACATCGCCGCTGCCGGCCGTGGCCATGGATGGATTGCCGGTGCTGTTGAAATACACCGACCCGTCGCTACAGCATACTGCTGTATGGGCTCCTTTCAATACTATTATTACGCTGTGTCTTTCGGCCATCCTGCGAGCCAGTTCTATACGCTCCAGCGAGTTTTGAGAAGGGCCGAAAAGTCTCTCGAACTCCTTGGGATGCGGAGTGAGTATTGTGTCGCGGGGTATTGAATCGAGCATGGCTGGATTGGCTGCCAGGATATTAAGGGCATCAGCATCAAGCACCAGATTCCTCTCCACGGCAGGCATCAGCCTCTCCAGCATCTGGACTGACACATCGCTTGTCCCCAGGCCTGGACCTACGGCCACAGCCTTGTATTTTGCGGCTCCTTCCACATTGGATATGCAATAGGCATTGTCGTCGATATCAGCCATAGTCTCCGGCGACGCAGTCTGCAATATGTCGAGCAACGACGAAGGCACATGGGCCGTCACCAGACCAGCGCCAGTCCTGTGGCAAGCCCTGGCACAAAGCACGGCGGCGCCAGCCTTTCCCCTGGATCCTGATACCAGCAGGGCATGTCCGAATGTTCCCTTGTAGGAGAATTTCTTGCGGGGAATGTAGTATTCGGAAACCTCGCTGTCCGTAACATAGAAATATGGCGTCATGAAATCATCACCCTCCAAGCCGGAAAGGCCTATGTCCACAATGCGGAAATCGCCCACACAGTCCTGATTCTCAGGCAACATCAGCGATACGAATGGAGTGCCTATGGTGAGGGTGCAGTCGGCATATACTTCCGACACATCGTCCATGGAGGCTATTCCGTAATCGGACAGTCCCGATGGAATGTCTATCGAGATAGTGAACGCGGGCGAGATGTTGAGCGCGCGCACCAGATCGGCCACCAGACCAGTAATAGGCCTGCTGAGGCCCGATCCAAGTATGGCATCCACCACGATATCGGTGCTGCGTATGGCAGGCAGGTCGCTTGTGGAATATATATCGTGGAGTATGCCGATGGGCTTTATGCGGTTGTAGTTGGCCAGATTGTCGTCGCTGTAGTGCTTGAAAGACTTGATGGCGTAGCAATCCACGCTGGCCCCGCGGCCATGCAGCATCCGGGCAATGGCAAAGCCATCGCCTCCATTGTTGCCACCACCGCAGAAAATCACGAAATGCTTCTGCTGGATATCAGCCACGATATCAGCAATATGCTCTGTGATACGCTCGGCGGCACGCTCCATGAGCAGAAGCGATGTAATGCCCTCTTTCTTAATGGTGGACGCATCAAGCTGATGCATCAAAGCGGAATCAAGTATTTTCATAGGCGTTTAGAATGCAGTGTTCTTGTCACGACGCATTATCACGTTGGTTACGGTGCGTACGATTATTCTGAGGTCGAGCCAGAGGCTCCAGTTTTCCAGATACCATATATCCTTGCGTATGCGCTCCTCCATCTGCCAGAGCTCTTTGGTTTCGCCGCGCGAACCTGTTACCTGGGCCCATCCTGTGATGCCCGGCTTGGCATAATGGCGCACCATGTATTTGTCCACAAGCTGACCGTACTGATCGGTGTGGGCCAGCATGTGGGGACGTGGGCCCACGATGCTCATGCTGCCAAACAGCACATTGAAGAACTGCGGAAGCTCGTCGATATTGGTCTTGCGCATGAAGTTGCCGAACGGATACTTGCGTGGATCGTTGGCCGTGGCCTGAACCTTGTCGGCATCCTTGTTCACCTTCATGCTTCTGAATTTGAAACACTTGAAAGTCTCGCCATCCTTGCCAGTGCGCTCCTGCACAAAGAATATCGGACCCGGAGAGGATATCTTGATGATGATGGCCGTAATAAGCATTACAGGGCTGAGCAGCACAATGGCCAGCAGCGAGAATACTATGTCGAAAACGCGTTTTTCGGCACGGCGGAATGGATGAGTGAGTGGCTCGCGGCGCATTGATATCACAGGATACTGGTCGATGAACTCAAGGTTCATGGCCCTGTTCATGTAGTTTTGCGTATTGAGCACCGAATAGAATTTCACCAGATGGTTTTCGCAATATGTGATTACGGAGTTGATCTCCTCGGCACGGCTGGAATCCAGATTGCATATCACGGCTTCCACCTTGTGGTCCTGGAGGTATGGAATCAGGTCCGACACGTCGCCAAGTCTTGGCAGCAGGCCTCCGAGATTCTTCGATTCTGTATTCTCGAAATATCCGTGCACATTGTATCCAGTTCCAGGATTCTTTATTGTGCTGTAGAGCATCTTGAGGTTTACGCCGGCGCCTAGGAAAACCACATCACAGTTGTCGTGGTTGTTGCGGCGCAGCGAGGCGGCAATATTCTTGTCGATAAGCCTGGATATCAGAAGCACCAGAATAGTGGCTACGGCAAGGATAACTATGTGGAGATTGCTGATGCCGAAGTTCTTGAGTATAAAATTGCCCACCATGAACAGCAATATCATAAGCACGCTGGTCCAGAAACTGCGCAACATTATGAAATCGAGGCGCACAAGACGCACTATTGCCAATGGGGGCATCACCAAATACGACACCATGTAGCTTACATTCCATATCAGAAAGCCCCAAGGCGCATCAAGAGTAGGCATAAAGTTGATGGCTCCGAAAAACAATGCATTCAGCAGGAGCAAATCCACTACCAATGTGCACCACATTGATATCGAATTCTGAGATGGAATCTGATGATTTATCATATATTAAGTTATTTTGATTTATGTAGTGATTTGTAAGTTGCTATAGGCATTTGTCTAAAAAACAACAGTCGCCCCAAATATACACAATATACGCAAAATCAGAAAAATTTTATTTCAAAAAATTTTCAGCTATATCATAAGCCTCTGAGTTTGTTGCAATTATATCATCCAAGCTGGGGGATTTCAGGTAAGTAATCTTGTCAATAGTTTTCTCGATAAGATCGCTCATTTCCAGGAATCCTATTCTGTCTTGGAGGAAATATTTAACAGCCACCTCGTTGGCGGCGTTCATGGCACATGGAATGTTGCCTCCGCGGCGTGCGGATTCGAACGCGAGTCCCAGATTGCGGAACACGTTGAGGTCGGGCTTCTCGAATGTGAGGCCGTTGGGCAGCGAGAAGAAATCCACCCTTGGGAAATCGCTCTTCAATCTATCGGGATATCCAATGGCAAACTGTATTGGCAGCCTCATATCAGGAGCTCCCATCTGAACCTTCACCGATCCGTCCTCGAACTGGACGCCTGAATGGATTATGCTCTGAGGATGCACCAAGACCTCTATCTTGTCGATTGGCACTTGGAAAAGGTGCATTGCCTCTATTGTCTCCAGTCCCTTGTTCATCAGCGATGCCGAATCTATGGTGACCTTGGCTCCCATGTTCCAGTTGGGATGCTTCAGGGCCTGCTCCTTCCTTACAGTGGCAAGGAACTCACGGTCCTTTCCTCGGAAGGGGCCGCCCGATGCGGTAAGGAGAATCTTCTCTATCTCGTTGCTGGTTTCGCCTATAAGTGATTGGAAAATAGCTGAGTGCTCGCTGTCGACGGGAAGTATGGGCACACGGTTTTCCAGAGCCTCACGTATCACTATGTCGCCGGCAGCCACCAGAGTCTCCTTGTTGGCCAGGGCTATTGTCTTCTTGTGGCGGATGGCATTCACCGTAGGTATCAGGCCCGCATAGCCCACCATGGCGGCCACCACAATGTCCACTGTATCGAACTCCACCACTTGCGATATTGCATCGCGTCCGGCATATACCTTTATCGGGTATTTCTCCAAAGCATCTTTGGTTTGCTGATACTTACTCTCATCGGCAATAACCACGGCGTTTGGGCCAAACTCTATGGCCTGTTTTACAAGCAGCTCCCAGTTGCTGCCGGCTGTAAGCACCTCGGCGCAGAATCTGTCGGGGTTTCTCCTTATAACATCCAAAGTCTGGGTGCCGATGCTTCCGGTACATCCCAGTATAGCGATACGTCTCTGCATCTTTCTCCAATTAAGAATTAACAATTAAGAATTAAGAGCCTATCTAAACTCTATGGCACGCTCGTCCGTGCGTCTCTACTATCAATAAGCAATATACTGCTCGGGATTAACGGCCACTCCATTGTGCCAGAGCTCAAAGTGGAGATGAGGACCCGATGTTAACTCGCCCGAGTTTCCGATGATTGCGATAGGCTCGCCGGCCTCCACCTTGTCGCCCTGTTTCTTCAGGAGGGTGGAATTGTGCTTGTATATCGATACCATGTTGTTGTCGTGCTGAACCTGAATCACGTATCCGGTCTCCACGCTCCAAGTGGCCATTATCACAGTGCCGGGCAGAGTGCTCAGGATGGGCTCGTCGCCCTTGGCGGCAATGTCGATGCCGGGATGGTTGACGTCGAACTTGGAAGTGATGGTACCCTTTACAGGCATGTAGAACGACATCTTCTTCAGGCGGTCCTGATTGCTGCCGCCCACCACGGCCATGGTTTTCTGCTCCTCTTCCTCTATGAGGGTCTGGAGTATGGAATCGTGCTTGTTTTTGGTGAAGTCGAATTTCTGACGCTCGATAACTGAATCTGCCACATTCTCGGCAGTCTCCATGCGTCCGTCCATCAGGTTGCTGATAGTTGCGAAATACTCCTCACGCACCTCAATTACATTCTCAAGGCTATCCACACGGATGGCCAGCGCCAGCATGTCGTCACGATAGCTGTTGAGCGCCCTGCTGGGCATAATATTGTTGAGCGGTGTGTACGCCAGCAGCAGCCATACCAGCGCGCCTATCAGGAACACCAGCAATCCGGCGTACGCGATTATGTTTACCGAGGTGAGACGGAACGACCATCTCTCCTGCAATGTATCCTCGTCGTATACGGTAAGCTTGTAGCTCTTGCGTTCCTTTTTTTCCTTTGCCATATTATGTCTGAAAAGAGATTACAATTTGGGATAAGATATCTTGCACTCGATAATGAAGCATCCAGGAAATTGGGCCTCGATGGCTTTCTTCAGCTTGGTGGCCTCCAGACGCGAGCGGCAGTTTCCGGCCCTCACCTTGAAGTAGGGAGCCTCGTAGAATACGTATGCATCCTCGCCGGTATCGCAGTCGCGCTTGAACTTCTCTACTACTGATTCTGCCTTTTTCTGCGCGTCAACTCCGGAATCGAAGAAAATCTGTACGCTGTAGCCATACGAATGGCGTTTCTTGTTGGCTTCGATGATGCCGATCTCCACAGTCTTGAGCGCGGGATTGCAGTTTACCTTGGCCGTAGCATAGCTGTTGTCAGACGGAAACATGCCAAGCTCCGACAAATCGTAAAGTGTAGTCTGAGCCTTTATAGTACTGACAAACAAGAGATTGCAAACCAGCACACATACCAAGGCCACAAAAAATCTGAATTTCATATCAATTTGGAATATAAATACTTTTCTAAAATTGCAAAAAAAGCGAAAAAACACTAAATTTGCAAGTACAAAAATAGTGTTTTTTTATAATACATACAAAAAAATGACAGAAGAATTGGAAAACGAATACACTTCGATCCCCAACGGCAAGGCGGGACTGGTGGAGAGAATCAAGAGCGGAGCATCAGAGAGCCACTCTCAGACTGTAATGGGCATAGGCGACGACTGCGCCATACTCGACTACGGCAGCGCCGACACACTAATGAGCACCACGATTTTTGCCGAGGGCATCCATTTCGACCTTACATACACTCCCATCAAGCACCTGGGATACAAGGTGGTGGTGGCCGCCATATCCGACATTCTGGCCATGAACGGAACACCGCTGCACGTATCCATAGCGCTGGCCGTAAGCAACAAGGTGATGCAGCAGCACATCCTGGAATTCTATGACGGCGTACACGCCGCCTGTCAGGAATACGACATCGACCTTGTGGGAGGCGACCTGAGCACCGCGCGCACCGGCGTTACGATAGCCGTTACAGCCATGGGCGAGGCATACGACAACGAGATTGTGTACCGCAACGGCGCTCAGCCCACCGACCTTATATGCGTTACCGGAAACCTGGGCGGCGCATACATGGGCCTGCAGCTGCTGGAGAGAGAGAAAACACTCTTCAACGCCAACCCTGGACAGCAGCCTCAGCTCTCCGGAAACGACTACATACTGCGCCGACAGCTGAAGCCTGAGGCCAAGGCCGAGGTACTGAAGTATCTGAAGGCCAAGGACGTGAAACCCACTGCGATGATAAACCTGAGCAGCGGACTGGCATCGGAGCTGATGAACATCTGCCGCGCCAGCAAGATGGGCTGCGAGATTTTCGAGGAGAGGATTCCGATACATCCCGACACAGAGAAGATGGCCA
Organism: Bacteroidales bacterium; assembly: GCA_045597465.1. GTDB lineage: Bacteria > Bacteroidota > Bacteroidia > Bacteroidales > UBA3824 > UBA3824. The sequence continues at coordinate 58,273 of JAZLKG010000009.1, forward strand.
AGGAATTCAACATAAACCCAATAGTAACCGCACTCAACGGCGGCGAGGACTACGAGCTGCTGTTCACCATTCCGCTGGGATGCTACGAGAAGATAAAGGAGAACGACTTCTTCTCTATAATAGGTTCCATCAACAAGGAGGAGCTTGGCAGCAACGTGGTATTGAGGGACGGATCGATAATTCCGCTGGAGCCATCGCTCAACAGCCAGACTTTCCAAAACCAGTAGACCAACATGACAGGCGACAGAATAGAGCCGACAATTAACGTCGGCATAGGCACTTTCGGCAAGGTGACGTACTCGCAGTGCGGACAAGCACACACAGTATCAGCCTCCGACTGCCCGATATATATAAAGGAGGTGAAGGGCCAGCCCATCGAGATTTGCGATGTGGAGATAGGCATCAGCTTCCACTGGAACAAGAGGGAGGCGCAGAAGTTCCAAGGCGACATCAGGCTGGAGAAACACGGCGGCAAGGTGTTGGCCATAAACACCATACGCCTGGAAGACTACATCACCAGCGTGATATCGTCGGAGATGAACGGCGACAATCCGCTGGAGCTGCTGAAGGCCCACGCCGTGATATCGCGCAGCTGGCTGATGGCCCAGATTTCGTATGCCCCGCTCGACGGCCAGAAGCTGGCATCAGACACCGAGATATCCACCTGGTACGACAGGGACGCCCACCAGCTGTTCCACGTATGCGCCGACGACCACTGTCAGAGGTATCAGGGAATAACGCGCGCCCACAACCCCAACGTGAAAAAGGCCATAGACGCCACGCGCGGCATGATGCTTACCTACGAGGGCGACGTGTGCGACGCCAGATTCTCCAAGTGCTGCGGAGGCAGGAGCGAGCTGTTCGAGAGCTGCTGGCAGCCGGTACATTTCCCGTATCTGGAATCGGTGGAATGTCCCTACTGCGACACCCACGACCAGCAGCTGCTATCCAAGGTGCTGAACAGCTACGACCTGGCCACCAAGAACTTCCACAACTGGACCGAGCATCTGGACGCCGGATTCGTAAGCCGCAACATACTGGAGAAAACCGGCCACGACCTGGGCGACATCATAAGCATGGAGCCGCTGGACCGCGGACCTTCGGGACGCATCACAAGGCTGAAAATATCAGGCACCAAAAAGACAATGATATTCGGCAAGGAGCTGGAGATAAGGCGCATACTAAGCCGCACACATCTCTACAGCTCGGCCTTCGAGGTGGATAGGCAGGGCGACATCTTCGAGCTGCGCGGCTGGGGCTGGGGCCACGGCGTGGGCCTATGCCAGATAGGCGCGGCCGTAATGGCCAGCCAGGGCAAGAGCTACACCGAGATACTCAGCCACTACTACCCCAAGGCCCGGATATCGCAAATGTATTAGCCAATGAACAGGAAACCAATACACTGGGTGCCCACGCTGTATCTGGCGGAGGGCATTCCATACACCATAGTGAACATACTCAGCGTCATATTCCTGAAGCTGAAGGGTCTGGACAACGACATGATAGCCCTCTACACCGGCTGGATGAATCTGCCGTGGTTGATAAAGCCGATATGGAGCCCCGTGGTGGAGATGCTGCGCACATCCAAATTCTGGGTGGTGCTGTGCCAGATAGTGATGGGCGGCGCGCTGGCCTCGATAGGCCTCACCATAGAAGCCGACAGCTGGCTTACATGCTGCATAACGGCGCTGTGGCTGCTGGCGTTCATGTCGGCCACACACGACATTGCCGCCGACGGCTACTACATAGAGGCCCTCAGTCAGGAGCAGCAGTCGGCATGGGTGGGCATCAGGAGCACATTCTACAAGATAGCCATGCTGCTCTGCCAGGGCGGCATAGTTACCATGTCCGGATACCTTGAAACCGTCTACGGAGTGGATGCGGCATGGAAGATAGCCTTTGGCGGGCTGGCCGTAATGATGGCGGCTTTTGGATTCTACCACATTATGGCCATGGGCAACACCGGCAGGCAAACACAGGGGCATCAGGAAGAGAGATCGCTGGGCAAGCTGATAAAGAGCTACTTCTGCAAGGACGGCATAGGCCTGATGCTGGCGTTTCTGCTGCTGTACCGCCTGGGCGAATCGCAGCTAAGCAAGATATCGCAGCTATTCATGCTCGACAGCGTGGAAAAAGGCGGTCTGGGACTATCTACCGCCAACCTGGGCGTCATAAGCGGAACCTTCGGCCTTATAGCCATGTGCGTGGGCGGCATACTGGGCGGCGTGGTGATATCAAGGGAAGTCCTCAGCGAGTGGCTGATACCGATGATACTGGG
>JAZLKG010000010.1:0-71477 GCA_045597465.1 Bacteroidales bacterium
GATGCAAAGTTAAAGCGTATAATATTAAACCAAACTTATTTTGCATTAATAAAATATTATCAAAAATTCATAATAAACGATAAAAAATTATCCGATAATTATTAAAAAGCATATTTAACCGGCTTTTTATACGATTTTAACCTATACAAAACATATTATTATCAATGCAAACCATCATGATAAAGAAATTAGACAAGTGTACTGTATTTTGCCCGGTACTATTTGCAACGGCATTCCTGTTTTGGTGGCTCTACAAGCCCGAGGCCCTGTACTATCAGGAGATATTCCAGATGTTTGTCACCAACAGCGACTATTTCATCCGCCTGGTCCAAGTGCCCGGCGGACTGGCCGACTACATATCGGAGTTTCTGGTTCAGTATTACCACTATCCGGCCCTAGGCGGCGCCATCATAGCGCTCCTGTATGTGTGCATCACATTGGTCACCTACAGGATAAGCCGCAGCATCAGCACCGGAGAAAGCGGATTCTGCATAATACACGCACTGCCCGCCACCCTGCTATGGTACGTAATGAGCGACATAAACGTGATGCACAGCACCCCCGTGGCCATACTCATGGCTCTGCTGATATCGTGGCACTGCTGCGTGGCCATAGGCAGCGGGCGCAGGTGGTGGACATGGCTGTCGCTGGCCCTGATACCTGCGGGATACATGATGGCCGGTCCTGCGATATACATAGCCCTGATAATATCCGTGACATGCCTTATAAGGCGCAAGGCCGGCATGGAATACACAATAGCCACCATAGGGGCCACCATACTGGCAATGGCCACGGCCATCCACTTCGTGATGTATCCGGTGCCAAGGTTTCTGTATGGAATAGACTATTTCAGATACCACAACTTCAATATTTGGATAATGCTGGCCATACTGACATCAGGCGTGGCTCCGGTAATGAAAATACGGATGGCAGGCAGGACACTTGCCATAGCGCAGGCAGCGGCATGGATTCTGGCCGCGGTGCTTACAGCGCTGTCATACTCAGGCAGCATATATCAGTCCATAAAGTACCTGAAACTGGCCCACCAGTGCAACTGGAAGGAGATACTGGCTGATGCCGGCCGCCACGAAGCCAAGTCCCCCCAATCCATGATACTGGTGAACACGGCGCTGGCTTTCGAGCAGAGGCTGGCATCAGAGATGTTCCGATACCGGCAGACCGGCAACGAATGCCTGCTGCCCGACTGCCGCAACGACTTGATGGCCCCGCTGATGACAGCCGAGGCTTACTTCTGGATGGGACTCACCGACCATGCAATACGCAACTATTTTGAATCGAGGGCCAGCAACCCCACATACAGGGGCAGCTGCTATGCAACAATGCGACTGGCCGAATGCTACATAATCAACGAGGACTATCAGCTGGCTCTCAAATACCTGTATCAGCTCAGGAAAACCACATTCATGAGCGCCAAGGCCAGCGAATACATATACCTGATAGAATCTGGGCAAACCGGCAACAACGCAATGATAGCCGCCATTAGGAGCTTGAGGCTCAGTCAAAACAGGGTGCAGGGCTCGGTGAACAACACCGCGATACTCAAAGACCTCATAGAGGCCAACCCATACAACTATCTGGCATACGAGTATCTGATGGCAACATACATGCTGGAGGGAGATCTGCAGGGCATCGCAGGCAACGCAGGCCTGTGCCGGAATATGGAATATCAGCAACTGCCTACACACGTACAGGAGGCCATTGCATTGATGGCCAGCATGCCAAAGGCCGACATGCGATACGTGAATGGCAATATAAGCCAGGATGTAGCCACAAGATTCCACATGAAAAACTTCGCCAAGGGCACATTCTGGAACTACTATCTGGAGAATAAAAAATAAAAATGAGCTGACACAAGATGAGGACATTACATAAATACATACTACCGGCATGCGCGGCCATGATGATGGCGTCGTGCTCGGGACGCCCGGACTACAACTCCACCTCCAAGAGCGACCACGAGCCCATAATATGGCCCGACTACGCAAATGTGACGATACCCAGCCAGATAGCGCCTCTGGAATTCAATTTCACGGAATCAGAGTATCAGTGGCTGATACTCGAGATAAAGGGTTCGAAGACCGGAGAATTAACATGCGAGGGCAGACAGGTGGACATCGACATAGAACAGTGGCATCAGCTTACAGAACAAAACAAGGGCGGGCAGCTTACATTCAGCCTCTCGATGATACTCGGCGGCATCAGAACCGACTACAAGCCTTTTGCAATAAACGTGAGCGGCGACGAGTTGGAGCAATACGGTCTTACATACCGTCTTGTGGAACCCGGATACGTGGGTTTCTCCAAGATGGGTCTCTACGAGAGAAACCTATCCAATTATGACGAGAGGGCGATTTTCGAGACCACAGAGAGCACCAACTCCTGCGTAAACTGCCACACGCCAAACCGCACCAACAGCAGCCAGTCGACATTCCACGTGAGGGGAGACAATGGTTTCACTTTCCTGAAAAACGGCGACGAGACACATGCCTACAACCTGAAGACCGGCAAAACCATTGGCGCCGGTGTCTATCCATACTGGCTCTACAACGGCAAATACGTGGCATACAGCAACAACAAGACAATGCAGGTGTTTCACTCGGCCCACAAAAACAGGATTGAGGTTTTCGACAACGAAAGCGACATCGTGGTTTTCGACGTGGAAAAGGAGGAAGTTGTGATATCGCCTCAGATAAAGGTGGACAGCCTGTCGGAGACTTTCCCGGCATTCTCGCCCGACGGCAAGACTCTATACTACTGCATGGACAAGAAATTCAATGATTACCTGGAAGATGTGCATTATTGCCTGATGAGGGCCGATTTTGACGAGCAGACAGGAAAAATCACAGGCACACCAGACACTCTGCTTGCCATTCCGGGAAAGAGCATCCTGTTCCCACGTCCCAGCTACGACGGCAAATACCTGATGTTCACTGTATGCGACTACGGCACTTTCCCAATATGGCACCACGAGTCTGACCTATACATGATAGACCTGCAGTGCAAGGACTCGTTGAGGTATTTCTCCATCAGCGAGCTCAACAGCGACGACACCGAGTCGTTCCACAACTGGAGCGCCAACAGCAAATGGGTGGTTTTCTCGTCGCGCCGCGACGATGGCCTCTACACCAGGCTGTATATGGCCCATGTAAACGACGATGGCACTTTCAGCAAGCCTTTCATGCTGCCTCAGCACCATCCTGCCCAATATTACAGCAAGCTGTTTTTCAGCTACAACACTCCCGACTTCTGCGACAAGCCGCTCGAAGTATCCAAGACCGAGCTGAGGGCCATAGCCAACGACGTATCCAGGATAGAGAAAGTGGGCGTAAGGGAATAGCCCCACAACATCATACAAAACAACAAGCGCCGTCTCGGGTTTTCCGAGGCGGCGCTTGTTGTTTCTCATGTATCTGACACGCCTACAATGCTGCGGCGTATTCGTGGTCGCGGGAATGGATTGGCAATGTGGCCATCAGATTGAAGGGGTCGTACTGATAGATAACGGCCTTGCGCTGCCTGAGCGAGGCGCGGGCGTCGATAAGGCGCTGATTGCTGCTGCCGCGGAAGAGGAGCTCGGGGTCCTTGAGCTCTTCCTCAAACTTGCCGTCTACCACCACATCCACCCACTTGAGGAGCTCGCACTGAGCGGGATTCATCAGCAGACGCTCTATGGTAAATCCGGTGTAGCACCAGATGGTCTTGTCGGTGTTCTGCTTTATCATCCTGGCCAGCTCGGCAAAGGCAAGCGGCTGAAACATTGGGTCGCCGCCGGAGAATGTAACATCCGACATCTCGTTGCCCACAATGTGGTTGTATATATCTATCACATCTGTTGGGGTTCCTGCCTTGAAATCCCAAGTGTGCTGGTTCTGACAGTTTTTGCACTGATGGCTACAACCGGCGCAGTATATCGATGTTCTGAAACCTGGGCCATCCGACGTTGTATAGTCGATGATGTCCATCAATTGTATTTTCATGCTTGATTAATTACGAAATCCGAATTACGAATTACGATTTTCCATCTGCTGAGCGCAATCCGGATTTCGTAATTCGTAATACATAATTATTTAAATTTTGTGTATTGTTCTGTCATTCAATTCGTGGAGCTTGGCGTTGTTCCAGCGGTCGGTGGTGCCCACCAGGTAACCGGTGATGCGCTGGAGCTTGTCGATGTTTTCGCTGCCGCACTTAGGACACTTGGTCATCTCCTTGTCGGCGTTCTCGTAGCCACAGTCCATGCAGCGGTTGCGGTTGTGGTTGATGGAGCCGTAGCCCATGTTGTACTTGTCCATCATATCCACCACGCTGGCCACTACTGATGGGTTGTGGGTGGCGTCGCCATCTATCTCCACATAGAAGATGTGTCCGGCGCGCTCCAGATCGTGGTAAGGCGCCTCTATCTGAGCCTTGTGGAGAGCTGTGCACTTGTAATATACAGGCACGTGGCTGCTGTTGGTGTAATATTCGCGGTCGGTAACGCCCTCTATGATGCCGAATGTCTTGCGGTCCTTCTTGGTGAACGATCCGCTGAGACCCTCGGCTGGAGTGGCCAGCACGCTGAAGTTGTGGTGATACTGCTCGGCAAAATCGTTGCACCTGTCGCGCATGTAGGTAACAATCCTGAGGCCAAGCTGCTGAGCCTCGTCGCTCTCGCCGTGGTGCTTGCCGATAAGGGCCTTGAGACACTCTGCCAGACCGATAAAACCGATAGAGAGAGTTCCCTGGTTGATAACCGGCTCGATGCTGTCGTTGGGTCCCAGCTGCTCGCAGCCTTCCCAGAGCTTGCTCATCAGGAGAGGGAACTGCTTGGCGAGGGCTGTCTTCTGGAAATTGAATCTGTCCTCGAGCTGCTTGGCGGCTATCACCAGCACGCTCTCCAGTTTCTCGAAGAACTTGGCAATGCGCTGCTCCTTGTCCTCGATGTCACGGCACTCGATGGCCAGGCGCACAATATTGATAGAAGAGAACGAGAGGTTGCCTCGTCCTATTGAAGTCTTCTTGCCGAAACGGTTCTCGAACACACGGGTGCGGCATCCCATAGTGGCCACCTCCCAGATGTAGCGGTTGGGGTCGTCGGCCTTCCAGTTCTCGTTTTGGTTGAATGTGGCGTCCATATTCAGGAAGTTGGGGAAGAAACGGCGGGCGGTCACCTTGCATGCCATCTGGTAGAGGTCGTAGTTGCGGTCCTCGGGCAGATAGTTTACACCGCGCTTCTTTTTCCAGATCTGGATCGGGAAAATGGCTGTTGAGCTGTTGCCCACGCCCTCGTATGTAGATATCAGGAGCTCGCGGATGATGCAGCGGCCCTCTGCGGAAGTATCAGTACCATAATTGATAGATGAGAACACCACTTGGTTTCCACCACGCGAGTGTATGGTGTTCATATTGTGGATAAAAGCCTCCATGGACTGATGCACGCGGTTTACTGTGCGGTTGATGGCGTGCTGTCTGATGCGCTCGATTCCCTTGAGTCCGTCGAGTGGCTTGTTGACGAAATCGTCGATATCAGCATTGTAAAGGCTTGAGTAATCCTCGCCGTTCAGGTTTTCGAGAATCTTCACCTCTTCTATGTAGCTTGTGCGGACAAATGGGGCAAGATAATAATCGAAAGCAGGAATGGCCTGGCCTCCGTGCATCTCGTTCTGCGATGTCTCCATGGAAATGCAGCCCAGTATCGAGGCGGTCTCTATTCTCTTGGCAGGGCGGCTCTCGCCATGTCCGGCATAGAAACCGTCGCGCAGGATCTTGTCGAGCGGATGCTGCACGCATGTGAGTGACTTTGTGGGATAATAATCCTTGTCATGGATGTGGAGATACCCCTTGCGCACGGCATTGCGTGCCTCCTCGGAGAGGAGCATGTCGTCCACGTATGGTTTTGTGGTCTCGCTTGCAAACTTCATCATCATGCCGGCAGGGGTGTCGGCGTTCATGTTGGCGTTCTCGCGGGTTACATCGTTGCTCTTGGCCTCGATGATCTCCATGAACACGTTGCGAGTCTTGGCCTGACGCGCAACGCTGCGGGTGTGGCGGTAGCTGATATACTCCTTGGCCACGTCCTTGCGGCTGCTCTTCATGAGCTCCATCTCCACGCGGTCCTGGATCTCCTCCACGCTCATCTGTCGGTTGCCGGTGCAGGCAATGCGGTTGGTGATTCGGTTAATCAGTTTCTCATCCTCGCCGGCCTCTGTCTTCAGCATGGCCTTGCGGATGGCGGCAGCAATCTTCTCTTCGTTGAATCCTACTACTCTTCCGTCTCTTTTAAGTACAGTCTCTATCATTTCAGGTTCCTTGGTTTTTACATTCTTGATGGTTTGCGATTCCATGTCTTTCCAAATGTTAAATAATAGTGTAAGGTTGATTGTTAAAAAAGCTATCAAATAAAATCAAGTTTTTTTGATGATCTTTGATTATACAAAGTAATACAAAAAAAATCGCAAACGTGCAAAAAAACACAACATTTTTCAAGTGTGAGTTACGTGATTTATATTTTTGTGGAAAACTCACGTTTAATGCTGATACTCTTGCAGTTTGCAATTTCCGCAATCTGTGGAAAACTTTTTTAGTGCTGATTTTGCAATGTTAAGTTTTTAATTTTGTAAAGTTTGCAAGCCCAAAATTCGGCGGATTTTATCGCTTGGGACACTTTGTCCACACAGATTTCCCACACTATTATTATATAACGAAAGTTCTAGGGAAATATGGTTTCGCACAGATTGCGCAGATAACACAGATTATTATAGATAATAAAGACCAATTTCATCTAACTCACGTTAAAATGATTTTTGAAAGATTTCTAGCGAAGCAACCAAATAAAACCCACTATTATCATAATAAATGCAAAAAAAGCGGTGTCTTCTGTGTTATCTGTGCGAAAACTTATGGAAACCAAAATTTTTATTATTACATTTGCAGCGCGAAACGCTTGATACAAATATTAGAAATACATTAGATGAAAAACTACGTTCTAAACAACGGCGTGCAGATACCGGCCATCGGCCTGGGCACCTGGCACAACACCGACGAGAAGACAGTAATAGATACAATACTGAACGCTGTGGAGGTGGGCTACAACCACATAGACACAGCCGCCGTATACGGCAACGAGGCATTCATAGGCAAGGCCCTGAGGCAGAGCGGCGTAGAAAGAGACAAACTATTCATTACCAGCAAGGTATGGCGCACCAAGCGCGGATATCAGAGCACTCTCCACGCCTTCGAGCAGAGCATCAACGACCTCCAGGTGGATTATCTGGACCTGTACCTGATACACTGGCCCGCATCCCACAACAACTACGACAACTGGGCCGAGATAAACGCCGAGACATGGCATGCCATGGAAGACCTCTACAAGATGGGCAAGATAAGGGCCATCGGCCTCAGCAACTTCTGGAAACACCATATCGACGCCCTGATGCCGATAGCCAACATAAAACCCATGGTAAACCAGATAGAGCATCACCCGGGATACACACAGAGCGACGTGGTGGATTACTGCAAGCGGAACAACATCCTGGTGGAGGCGTGGAGCCCCCTTGGCCGCGGAATGGTGCTGAACGACCCAACCCTGAAGACCATAGCACAGAAATACGGAGTGTCGGTGGCTCAGGTCTGCGTGCAGTGGTGCCTCAGGGAGGGAATACTTCCTCTGCCCAAATCCACCCGCAAGGAACGCCTTGTAGACAATCTGGACGTGGATGGTTTCGAGCTTTCCGATGCCGACATGGCCACCATAAACGCCATGGACCTTGGCAGCAGCTCCGGCAGCTACCCCGACAACCTTAACGAATAGTCCCCGTAGAGACGCACGGACGTGCGCCTCAAAAATCAAAAATCAAAAATCAAAATTGATAACAATATGAGAAAATTATTTACTATCATCTGCGCGGCCATCATCATGATGGCAGTATCAGCAAGCGCCAACGCACAGTGCGCGTTCCCCGAGGGCACAGTGGGCATCAATCTCGGCATAGGCCTGGGCACATCAGGATACCACCACTGGGACAGCCACAACCACCACTTGGACGGCATCACAGTACCATCGTTCAATTTCGCCCTCGACTACGGATTCCTGCCCAACGTCATCAACAGCAACAGCTGCATCAGTGGCGGCGGATACGCATCGTTTGGACGCGGATCGGCAAAGACCAACGACTGGAAAAACATAGCCGGTCAGTGGAAGGTGGGCACACGCGGCGCCCTGCACTACACATGGGTGCGCAACCTGGATACCTACGCCGGTGTGGGCCTGGGTGTAAAGCATGAGAGCGCCCACGGCAAATACCTGCCAGACGGCCACAAGTCTCCCAAGGACAGCAAGACCGATTTCGACGGTTTCGGTTTTGGCGGCGCCAGACTTATCATGGGCAACTTTGCCATATATCTGGAGCTGAACACCAGCAACTTCACCTGGGGCCAGGCGGGAATCTCGTTTGTCCTCTAAGGCATCAGAACAGAATGCCGGCGGCCACAAAAAAGCGTCCGCCGCAATCATGGATATGCGCGCATCCGAGGTCCAGAGAGAACCGGATGCGCGCTATTTTTGTGGTCTCCACTCCAATGCGCTCCTCGGCATAGAAACCCGAACAGCAGCTGCTGCCGGCAGCATAGCCGCCCATCATCTGCACCACGGGCATTACGGCGGCCCGGCGGTCGGTCAGTCCAACCTTTACGGCTGGCGCTATGGGCACCACAAGGCCCGAGTGGCCTTTTATCGGGCTGATGCCTGCGCCCATGCCAAACGCCAGCCTATTGGTATGGTTGTAGTAATAATGGAAGCTTGCGGCGGCATCAGGGGCATCAGGATACACCAAAACCGAAGCCTTGCCCGCAAACCATCCATAATCGCTCTGCGACATGGCAGGATGGAACGCCAGCAAGGCTGCTATCACAATAAACACTATTTTTCCCATAGGAAGAGGATATTCATTATTTCTTTACCACTGTGCCATTGAACTTGAGCTCAAACACATTGTTGGGCGCATCGAGAGAGAGGTATACTGTCACCGACTTGCTGAACGCGCCGGCCTCCTTGGCATCAAACACTGTGGAGATCTTGCCGGTCTTGCCGGGAAGTATAGGAGCCTTCTCATAGGTGAGCTTGGTGCATCCGCACGATGCCTCGGCGTTGGTGATGAATACGGGCTTGTCGCCGGTGTTGGTGAAGGTAAACTCCACAGTCTTGGGATCGTTCTGTGGAATGTCGCCAAACTCGTACTCGGTCATGTTCCACTGCACTGTGGCGGCCTTGTTGGTGGAGAGCTCAGCCTTCTGGTTGCTGTTGCCGCTGCCGAAAAGGTCGGTCCACTGAGCCGAGGCGCTGGCTGATATCATCATCATGATGGCAAATGCTGCCATAAAAAACAAGTTCTTCATATCAATAAATATTTTCGGGTTTGTAATTATTAAATCTGTTTCACCAATATAGACGGATTTTGATGCAAAAAGTGTATTTTTAATTTTATAAAAAAAGTTAAATCCCATATTCCGCACTTTATCTCCACGCACTGGCTTTATAATATTTTTGTAACTTTGCACCATCATACAAAATATAAAAACACAATGAGAAATCCAGTATTCAAAAACATTGCCATTGCGGCGGCATCCCTGATGCTTGCCTCATGTGGCGGTGCCTCGCAGGAGATGCAGGCATCAGAAACAGCAGCATCAGCCAGCGGTAAAACACCAAAATACATATTCTACTTTGTGGGCGACGGTATGAGTCAGCCTCAGATCTCGATGGCCGAGAAAGCCATCTGCGACGACGGATTCCGCAATCAGTTCAGTACCGAAACCTGCGACTACTACGACCTGCCTGCCGACAACAAGCTGAACCTCCGCAAGTTTACAACCCTAGGCATGGCCACCACCAACGCCGAAAACCGTTTCATAACATGCTCGGCAGCAGCTGCCACAGCCCTGGCCACCGGACACAAGACCACCATAAACACCATATCGATGAACGGCGACCGCACCCAGAATCTGGAATCGGTGGCCGAGAAAGCCCACAAGGCCGGCATGAAGGTGGGCATAGTATCATCAGTGAGCATCGACCACGCCACACCGGCCTGTTTCTACGCCCACACCGAAGACCGCGAAAACTACGAGACCATAGGCAAATGGCTGCTGAAGAGCGGTTTCGACTATTTTGGCGGAGGCTTCGTGAAATGGGGCACCTACAAGGAAACCACGCTGGAGCAGTATCTGGATTCGCTGGAGGCCAACGGATACACAGTGGCAAAGGGCGTAAAGGATTTTGAGGCCCTGAAGCCGGGTTGCGGAAAGGCCATAGCATCAGTAAGCAAAAACTTCAGCGAGTGCCATGACGGCAACAGCCTGCCATACAACATCGACCTGAACGAGCAGACCGACGACAACGACCGCATTCCCCTCTGCGACTTTGTGGAGAAGGGCATAGAGCTGCTCTACAACGACGACAAGGGTTTCTTCCTGTTCTGCGAGGGCGGCAAGATAGACTGGACCGACCACGCCAACGACGCCGTATCAAACGTATACGAGACCATAGCCCTGGACCAGGCAATAGCCGTGGCCCTGAGATTCTACAACGAGCACCCCGACGAGACCTTGATTGTATTTACCGGCGACCACGAGTGCGGCGGCCTTACTCTCGGCTTTGCAGGCACTCACTACGAATCGGCTTTCGAGCTGATGAAAAACCAGAAAAGATCATTCGAGGAGTTTGGCGCCTACATGCGCGAGTTTGTGAAGGGAAACAGCTTTGAGGCAGTGCTTCAGGAACTTAAGGACAACTTCGGCCTTGGCAACGACGGACCTCTGGCCCTATCGCCATACGAGACCAAGCGCTTGAAGGAGGCTTATCAGACCTCGCGCGAGGGAGCACAGGCCAGCATTTCCAAAGAGGAGAGATCGCTATTCTACGGCGGATACGAGCCAGTAACCGTGACCGCCACCACCATACTCGACAACAAATGCGGCGTGGAGTGGGCCAGCTTCTCCCACACAGCCCTGCCAGTGCCTGTATACGCCATAGGATGCGGCAGCCAGCTGCTGGAGGGATATTTCGACAACACCGACATCCCCAAAACAATAATGAAGCTGAAGGGCTGGAAATAATCTGACATGAAATTTGGAAACATCAGCCGCAGAAACCTGATATTTGTGGCGGTATCGTGCGTGCTGATACTTGCCATGGCCCTGATGCCCACCGGCTACGAAAACCCGTCGCTCACCGAGGACACCTTCTATCAGAAGGCCGAGGTGCTGGAGGTGGACAACAGCGGGCTTCAGACAATATCGGTGGTTACCATTGGCAACCAGAAACTTAAGATAAAAATACTGGGCGGACAGTTCGACGGCAACGTTCTCCAGGCCGAGAACGTACTTAACGGACACAAAAACATCGACAAGATATTCGCGCCCGGCGATATGGCCCTGACGGTGATAAAGACCGACCACGCCCACGACAAGATCCTGAGCATCAGGGCTCAAGACCATTACCGGAGCGGCATAGAGCTGATACTGGCGGCAGTGTTTGTAATAGCGCTGCTGGCTTTTGCAGGCTTTACGGGCGTAAAGGCCATAGTGTCGTTTGTGTTTACGGCGCTGTGCTTCTGGAAGGTGCTGCTGCCGCTGCTGCTGGACGGCTGGGCTCCCGTGCCGCTGGGTTTGGGAGTATCGTTCGCCACCGCCGCCGTGGTGATACTGCTGGTATCGGGAGTGGGCCGGAAAGGCATTACCGCACTATCGGGCTGTTTATGCGGAGTGGCGTTTACAGCCGTGGTGGCCACCATCAGCAGCCACTGGTTCAAGATTCCCGGCACAGTGCAGGACTACAGCGAGGCGCTGATATACAGCGGTTTCCAGCTCGACCTCTCGGGAATATTCCTGGCGGCGGTGTTCATATCGGCCAGCGGCGCACTTATGGACGTATCCACCGACATAGCAGCCAGCATCGACGAGCTGCACAGCCGCATGCCCGGTCTATCGGCCCGCGAGCTCATGAAATCGGGGTTCAAGATAGCGCGCCCCGTGATAGGCTCCACCACCACTACCCTATTGTTCGCATATTCAGGCGGTTTCATATTCGCTTTCATGGCGTTCATGAGCAAGGGAATGCCTTTCGAATACATCGTAAACACGCCATTTATCTCCGCCGAGATACTCCACACCATAGTAGGCAGCCTGGGCCTGGTGCTAACAGCTCCAATAACGGCTGTGGTTGGAGGGCTGATATATGGCAATATGGAACACAGATGACACTGATTGAGCGGATTTTCGCAGATTTTTATTGATTTATTATTGATCAATTATTGATTAATAATAAAAAAATCCGCGTAAATCCCTAAAAATCCGCGTAATCCGCGTCCCATCCAAAATCAAAAATCCAAAATCAAAAATCAAAAATCAAAAATGACAAAATTACGACTCTTATATTTTCTGCAATTTGCGGCGTGGGGAGCGTATCTTCCCAGTATAGGCAGGTTTCTATCAAGCCACATGCTGGCCGGAAGCATCGGCCTGTTTTTCAGCAGCATAGGATTGGTGTCGCTGATAATGCCGGCGCTTATGGGCATGGTGGCCGATAGGTGGATTCAGGCACAGAGGCTCTACGGCATCTGTCAGATAATCTGCGCCATAGCCATGGCATCGTTGGGATTGTACACCGAAACTTTTGGAGGAGGAGACACGGCAAAGATATATTTTCTTTACCTGACAGCCATAATGTTCTACATGCCGTCGCTATCGCTTTGCAATTCTGTATCCTACAATGCGTTGGAGAAATCGGGAATGGATCCGATAGCCACTTTCCCAAAGATAAGGCCACTGGGCACGGTGGGTTTTGTGGCCAGCATGTGGATTGTGGATCTGCTTGGATATCAGACATCAGGAATGCAGTTTTTGCTGAGCGGACTGATAAGCCTCTCAGCCGGATTGTATGGACTATCGATGCCCAGGTGCGAGATTTCCCCAAATACCGACAACAGGACTTTTGCCGAGCGCCTGGGACTTAAGGCGCTAAGTCTCTTCAAAAGAAGGGAGATGGCGGTGTTCTTCATCTTTGCCGCGCTCATGGGTGTATGCACCAAGATAAGCGACGGATTTGCAAATACTTACGTATCCAGCTTTGGCGCCATGGAGGAATTTGCCGACACATTCGGAGTAAGGCACGCCAACATCCTGATATCGCTGTCGCAGATATCAGAGGCCGTATGCATATTGCTGATACCCATAGCATTCAGGAAATTCGGATTCAAGAACGTGGTAATAATAGCCATGGTGGCTTGGGGGCTGAGGTTTGCGCTCTTCGGCTTTGGCGATCCGGGCAGCGGTGTCTGGATGCTGATACTCAGCTGCCTGATATACGGCGTGGCGTTCAATTTCTTCAGCATATCGGGCTCGCTCTTCGTCAACAAGGAATGTGAGCCGGGAATCAGGT
This sequence comes from Bacteroidales bacterium, assembly GCA_045597465.1. GTDB lineage: Bacteria > Bacteroidota > Bacteroidia > Bacteroidales > UBA3824 > UBA3824. Next base: position 13,436 of record JAZLKG010000010.1, read on the forward strand.
CGTCGGCTCAGGGCCTATATATGATGATGAGCAGCGGAATAGGCTCCATTTTCGGAATGATGGGCGCTCAGGCCGTTGTGAGCCATTTCGTGAACCTTCAGGAGACTCCATTGGAGGCATGGGAAGGCTGGCAGACATCGTGGCTGATATTTGCCGCCTACGCGCTGGCGGTAGGTTTGCTTTTTGCGCTGATATTCCGCAAAAAATAGAGGCTATTCCGCCAAAAGTATGTAATTTTGATAGGTTTTGGCGGAATATCACCCCCTATATTCCGCCAAAAGTATGTAAATTTGATAGGTTTTGGCGGAAAATGCGGTAAAAAATTTCGTTTTTAGAGAAATTAATAATATCTTTGCACCATACCAAACACCCAACACCATGGAAAGAATCATAATAGGCAGAGAAAAGGAAATAGCTGAGATAGAAGAGCTTTACGAAAGCAGAAACGCCGAATTGCTTGCTGTATACGGCAGAAGACGCGTAGGAAAAACATTTCTGATAAAGCAGACGCTTCAGGACAGGTTTACATTCTACCACGCCGGACTATCGCCACTGGACGACGAAAACCACAAGACTTCCACCAAAGACCAGATACAGGCGTTCTACTATTCGATGCTGAGGGCAGGTCTGGACGAAGGCAAAAGCCCAGAATCGTGGCTGGAGGCTTTCTACATGCTGGAAACACTGCTGGAGGAACTCGACAACGGCAAGCGTCAGGTACTTTTCATAGACGAGCTTCCATGGATGGACACCCCAAAATCAGGTTTCCTAAAAGCATTCGAATCTTTCTGGAACGGATGGGCCAACGGCAGAAACATCCTAATGGTGATATGCGGAAGCGCCACATCGTGGATGCTAAACAACATCATAAACAGCCACGGAGGACTCTACAACCGTGTAACGAGAGAGATACACCTGTCGCCGTTTACACTTAAGGAGGCCGGCGAATTCCTGAAAAGCAAGGACATAATGCTGAGCGACTACGACGTGGCCGAGGCATATATGATACTGGGCGGCATTCCATATTACCTCAACTATTTCAGCAAAGGCATCAGCCTGGCACAAAACATCGACCAGCTGCTGTTTGCAAAGAGGGCAAAACTGGGCAACGAGTTCTACAGGCTGTTCCAATCGCTGTTTGCCAAACCCGAGGAATACAAAAACGTAATAAGGAAGCTAAGCGAAAACAAGCAGGGACTATCAAGAACCGAACTGGCCAAAGCAATAGGCAAAACAAGCGGAGGCGCTTTCAGCGAAATGCTCAACACATTGGAAAGCAGTGAGTTTATCACCCACTACATCCCCCTGGGAAACAACAACAACGAATGTCTCTACAAGCTTACCGACCCATTTTGCAGATTCTACCTGAGATTTGTGGAAGGCAACACCTCCGGCGACCACAACTTCTGGTACAACAGCCGCAATCTTGGCTCTGTAAACGCCTGGAGGGGACTATCGTTCGAGGATTTGTGTTTCAGCCACATCGACCAGATAAAGGACGCCCTCAAGATAGGCGGCGTATTATCGCACGAATCGGCAATGCTGCTGAGGGGAAACAGCGAACAATCGGGATCGCAGATGGACATGGTGATAAAGAGAAACGACCACATCATAAACCTATGCGAGATAAAGTTTACCCTGAAGCCATTCGAGATAGACAACGAATACGCCGAAAAGCTTCAGGAGCGGATAGACAATGTAAGGGAACTGATAAACGACCCCAACGCCGAAATCCACCTCACATTCATAACCAGCAACGGCGTAAAGAAAAACCAATACAGCGGAATGGTTCAGAAAGAGGTTAGACTGGCTGACATGATGAGAAATTAGCCAGTGAAACAGAACAAAGAAAATTAATAATCAATAATTAATAATTAAAAATCAAAAAAACAAAAATGAAGAAATTCTTAGCAATGGCCCTCGCGGCCGGCACACTTGCAGCGTGCAACCCACAATCATCAAGCAAACAGGCAGCATCAGAGGAGGCAGCATCAGCTCCCAAGGCCCTGATACTCTGCTACTCTCAGACCGGAACCACCAAGACCGTGGCCGAGGAGATTCAGAAACAGACCGGCGCCGACCTCGAGTACATAGAGTGCGCTGAGGCTTACGACGGCGATTTCGGCGCCACTATACAGCGCTGGCAGCAGGAGATGAAGGACGGCAAGCTTCCCGAGATAAAGGAGGTGAAGGCCAACGTAGCCAACTACGACGTGATTTTCCTCGGATATCCAATCTGGGGCGGATCGTACGCATCGCCAGTGGCCAGCTACCTGAAGAATCAGACATTCGAGGGCAAGAAGGTGGTGCCTTTCATGACATTCGGCAGCGGCGGCAACACAAGCATCAGCAACCTGAAGGCCGCTCTCCCAAAGGCTGAGATAGCCAAGTATTTCGGAATCCGCACAGCAAGAATCGCTGCCGCTCCAGCTGAGATCAAACGCTTCCTCATAGAGCAGGGCTACGTGAAGGGCGAGATGGCTCCTATCCCAGCCTACTCTGACATGCAGGCAGTTACCGAGGCTGAGACCGCCATCTTCAACGAGGCTTGCTCAGATTACCAGTTCCCTCTCGGCACACCTGCTGAGTTCGGAATGCGCAAGACCGAGACCTCTACAGACTACGTTTTCAAGGCAAAATCTCAGAATCCCGACGGCAGCGAGGCCTCATCAACAATCTACGTGACAGTAGCCAACGGAGCCAAGGCAGAATTCACAGAGGTGGTAAGATAATGCAGGATTTCGCAGCAATAGATTTCGAGACGGCCAACAACGAGCGCAGCAGCGTTTGTTCCGTAGGAATCGTTATAGTAAGAAACGGTGAGATTGTGGATAGTTTCTACTCGCTGATTCAGCCCGAGCCAAACTATTACAATTACCATTGTCAGATGGTTCACGGCCTATCGGAGGCTGATACCGACAGCGCAGAGGTTTTCCCGTATGTCTGGGAGAATATTGCGCACAAGATAGAGGGGCTTCCCCTCGTAGCCCACAACGCAGCCTTCGACGAGAGCTGTCTGAAGGCCGTTTTCAGGACCTATCAGATGGACTATCCCGACTATGAGTTCCACTGCACGTGCAAGGCCGCCAAGAAGGCATTCCCCAAGCCGACAGTGCCCAACCATCAGCTGCACACGATATCAGCGCTCTGCGGCTACAACCTCGAAAACCACCACCACGCCCTGGCCGACGCCGAGGCATGCGCATATATCGCGATGAGGATTCTATAACAATTACGAAATCCGTATCAGTAGTTGTAATCCACTCTCATACGGCGGAAATCCAAACTATCTATTTTTGAAGGAAGGGGAACAAAATCCTCTTCCTTTATTTTTATACCGACAGAATCAGCCATCTCCAAATCCCTGACTCTCAGGAAACCGATAGTATGACGGCGGTAATTCTGGATAGGCAGCTCCACCATTTGCATATTCCAGTCGTAGGCCTTCATGAGGAAAGGCTCTTCGTCTATTGCCAAGGTGTCGCCCTCGATGGCGGCCAGGGAATCCAAGGCGTAATCCAGCTCGCCGCTCTCCCACTTGAAATCGTTGACATAGAAAAAGTCAATAGCGGGAATCGAAAATGCGTAAGTCTTCTCGCGGCCCGTAATCCACTGTCCGGTGACCAAGGCAGTATCAGCCCCGTTAATGTAAAAGTGCTGATACGTGCTGTCGGCGTTGAAAACGAAATAATCCAGTCCCTTGGATTCGGGATAGTAATATACGCCGGCGTATTTATCGAGATCGTAGGTATAAGTGGGCTCGTGGTTGCAATAGCACATAATGCCGCCAAACAGCAGAATCACAAGCAAAAACACCACAATGGCTGCTATAACAAAAATCGTTGTAATCATAGGGGAATTATTTAATTATTGATTGGTAGAGACGGACCGCGGTCCGTCTCTACAGATTTCCTGGCAAAGATAAAAAATAATATTGCAACCTAAATATTATTTTCCTAACTTTGTGACCGAAAACTTTTTAAAACTAATATTTTATATGAAAAAACTTATGACAATTGCCCTGGCGGCTATGGCGATATCAGCCAACGCTCAGGACAAACTCTATTCCAACGAGTTTCCACTCGGAGACGTAACCATCAACAGCGGCGTATTGAAGCACGCCCGCGACCTCAACATCGAGACTCTCCTGAAATACGACTGCGACCGCCTGATGGCGCCTTACCGCAAGGAGGCCGGGCTGGAGCCAAAGGCCAAGACTTATCCCAACTGGGACGGTCTCGACGGCCACGTGGGTGGTCATTACCTGACAGCCATGGCCATAAACGCCGCCACCGGCAACGAGGAGTGCCGCCGCCGCATGGAGTACATTATCAGCGAGATAGCAGAGTGCGCCGAGGCCAACAACAAGAACCATCCCGACTGGGGAAAGGGCTACATGGGCGGTATGCCAAACAGCGAGAACATCTGGAAAAACTTCAAGAAGGGCGACTTCGGCGTTTACTGGGGATCGTGGGCTCCGTTCTACAACCTCCACAAGATGTACGCCGGCCTGCGCGACGCATGGCTCTACTGCGGCAACGAGAAGGCCAAGGAGCTTTTCCTCCAGTTCTGCGACTGGGCCTGCGACCTTACAGCCAACCTCAGCGACCAGCAGATGGAAGGCATGCTTGGCAACGAGCACGGCGGCATGAACGAGGTTATTGCTGATGCCTACGCCATCACCGGAAACCAGAAATACCTCGACTGCGCCAAGCGTTTCAGTCACAAGCGTCTCATGACTCCAATGAGTCAGCATCAGGACGCCCTTACAAACATGCACGCCAATACTCAGGTGCCCAAGGCAATTGGTTTTGAGCGAATTGCCGAGCTCTCCGGCGACGAGACCTACCACGAGGCAGGATCATATTTCTGGGAGAATGTTACATACACAAGATCTCTCGCATTTGGAGGCAACAGCCGCCGCGAGCATTTCCCATCGGCCGAGGGCTGCATGGATTTCATCAACGACATCGACGGTCCCGAAAGCTGCAACACCAACAACATGCTGAAACTCACCGAGGATCTCCACCGCAGAAATCCCGAGGCCAGATATGCCGATTATTACGAGTTGGCCACATTCAACCACATTCTCTCCAGCCAGCACCCTGAGCACGGCGGATATGTTTACTTTACTCCCGCTCGTCCACGCCATTACAGAAACTACTCGGCTCCCAACATGGCCATGTGGTGCTGCGTGGGCACAGGTATGGAAAACCACGGAAAATACGGTCAGTTTATCTACACACACGTGGACAACACATTGTTTGTAAATCTCTTCGTGGCCTCCTCGTTGAACTGGAAGGAGAAGGGCCTGATGCTTACTCAATCCACAGAGTTCCCTTACTCGGAGACCAGCCAGATTACAGTGGACGCCGCTCCAAAATCTGAGGTTACCATCAACGTGAGATATCCAAACTGGGTGGCTCCCGGCAAGATGAGCGTGAAGGTAAACGGTCAGCCAGTAAAGATCGTTACCGGCCCATCGTCATACATCAGCATCAGCCGCAAGTGGAAAAAGGGCGATAGGATCGACATCAACTTCCCTATGCACAACAGCATTCAGTACCTGCCCAACCAGCCTCAGTACATCGCCATCATGCACGGACCAATCCTCCTTGGCATGAAGACCGGCACCGAGGACCTCGCAAGCCTCATCGCCGACGACAGCCGTTTTGGTCAGTATGCAGGCGGCAAGAAACTCGCCATCAACGAGGCTCCAATCCTCATCAACGAAGACGCCAGCCAGATTGCGAATCAGCTGAAACCTGTAAGCGGCAAGCCTCTGCACTTCCGCCTGGAGACCAAGACCATCAACGCCATCGACAACGAGCTTCAGCCTTTCTTCGAGATTCACGACAGCCGCTACATGATTTACTGGCTGGCCCTCTCAGAGAACAAATACAAGGACTACCTCGCCGACCTGGCCAAGAAGGAGCAGGAGCGCAAGGACTTGGAAGACAGAACAGCTGACAAGGTTCAGCCCGGCGAGCAGCAGCCTGAAACCGACCACCGCATGGAGACCGACAACTCTTACACCGGCAACACCAACGACTGTTTCTGGCGCGACGCCAACAACGGTCACTACTTCAGCTACCTGATGAAGACCGACGGCCTCACCGACCTGAAGATCCGCCTCAAATACTGGGGCGTTGGCGAGTGGAAGAGCCACGAGTTCGATATCATGATCGACGACGTTCTGGTACACTCCGTAAACAACACCGGCAAATACCGTATCAGCGAGTTCAAGGCCGAGACCTACGACATCCCAGCCTCAGTGCTTCAGGGCAAGAGTCAGGTCCGCGTAAAATTCGTCGCCAAGCCCAACAAGCAGATCGGCGAGATTTACGAGGTAAGACTGGTGAAGTAAGGAAGACCACTTATACGCATTCGCACGTATAGACGCACGGCCGTGCGTCTATACAAAACAACAAAAAAATTTCCCCGGCCTCGGAAAAACATTTCCGAAGCCGGGGAAATATTTTATATAATTTCCTGAAAAATCAAACTATCTCATAGGAGGACGTCCGCCACCAAAACCCCCGCCGAATCCACCGCCGCCGTTGCCACCTGGACGACCGCCACCATTGCCGGGTCCGAATCCGCCGCCGTTGCCGGGACCAAATCCGCCATCTGAGCCTGCCTCTGGAGCCTTGCCCTTGTCACCCTTGTTTTTGGTAAAACGCCATACCACGTGCAAGAGAGCATACGATGGTATCACATTGCTGTATGTCTCTGTATGGCCCTGAGCGTTTACAGTGTAGCGTATATTGCTCAGGTTGTGGAGAAGGTCGAAGGCGTCGAGCATCAGGGTAAGCTTGCCCTTGCAGATGCTCTTGCTCAAACGGGCGTTCCACACCAGCTCGTCGGTATTCATCTCGGCGCCCGACATACCGCGGCGCGAATACATTGTAAGGTCGGACGAAAGCTGGAATCCAATAGGAAGCTGAATCTGGAGTGTTCCACCGTAGTTTACATTCCACACATTCTGGGCCTGGAAACCGGCACGCTCCGACTTTGTTTTGGTGTTGCTGACAGTAGAGCTAAGTCCAAACTGGAACACGCCGTTGGGCTTGCAGTCGTATCTCAAACTTCCCTGTGTATTGTGGCTGCCGACTACCGAGCGCACAGGATCAGTTGCCGAGGCAGAAGAGCTCGACAGGTCCACGCTGTTGGTAAAGCCATAGCTTGCATTTACATTCACCACGTTGCGCTGATCATTGTCTAATGGGACAGAAGCGCCAATGGATGAGTTGAACCTCCAGTTGCCATCCACATTCTGTGGAGTACGCACCCTAACACCAGTGGTTGGATTGTACACATAGCCCATCGCCACGTCGTTGCTGGAGGCCTGGAACTCCACCGAAGAATTAAACTGGTACCTGTCGGCAAACTTGTCGCGGTAACGGGCATTCAGTCTGTGCGATACCGAGTTCTCCAAGTTAGGATTACCATGAGTGATATTGAGAGGGTCGCGTGTATCCACCAGGTCCACCGTCTGGGTAAGTTCTGGCGAGCTGAAATTGAGGCTGTACGAAATGTTTATCGATTGACCCTTCTGCCAGTTGTTTTTCATGAAATTGATGCTTGGCTGTGCAAAAGTCGTTGTGCGGCTGAGCACTGTATCCACACCGCCCTTCTGGTAATCGATGTTCTCGGCCTTGGTGGGCACCGAGAGTCTGAGACTGATATTGGTGAAACCACCCTGCTGGGCCCTCAGCCTGAAACCATAGCTGAGCTCGGGTGTGCCTGTGTTTATGGTGGTGTGGGTATATGCGCTGTTGGTGATATCCTTGCTGTTCAGGAGCTGCTCCCTTACCGATGGCAGCATGCCAAGCTCGCGGTCGCCATTGTTCCATCCCTCTACAAGATCGAGCAAATAGCGGGACTGGTTGGTCTCGGTATTGCTGAAATTGTATGAATAGCTGGCCGATACACTATGTTTCATATCCTCGTCGAGCGTGTAGTTTACACCAGCAGTAGCGCTTGCCTTGTTGGAGTTGGAGAAATTGTTGTTGTATCGCATGTTGTCGGAGCCGGTGCCATTCTTTGGCTGATCGAGCAGGTAGTGCTCGAAGCTTGGAGTGCTGTTGTCGCTGAAATCATAGCTGGCGTTGGCATTGAACATCACCCTGTCGTTGTAGAGAGGCGATGCGTTGGCGCGGGCATTGGCCCTCATGGTCCACTCGTGGCCCTCTCCGTCGGCGCGTGTAACGGTGCGGTTGATGGCATACATGGTAAGGAGGTCGCTGGCTGTAGGATCCAGCAGCTCGTCGAGCCACTGCTTGCCCCATTCATCGCGAATGTCCTTGTCGAGGTTGGCCGAGGCGTTTATGGAGTTGTTCTCGTACTTGTGGTAGCTGGCGCTCACGTTGGCATCAGCAAACACATTCTTGAAAGTATTTAGCACCGGCCTAGTGCGCTGGTTGTAGTTGAACCTGTGCTGAGTCTGCACCCTGGTGTCATAAGAGTTTCTAAGGTTGTAGTTGCGTCCGAAAGTGGAGTTGGTGGTCTGCGATTTCTGGTCGAAAATCTCCTGGGTGCTGTTTCCCCAGGTGTTGTTGGTGCTCTCGGAGTATGTTACATTTCCGCTGCCGTTGTACCTCATGATGTCGCCCTCGGAATACCTGTTGCCGGTAACACCGAGTTTGTAGGTCTCCATGAGGCCAGTGCTCTGGGACAGAGGAGTCCAGCTGCCCTGGTCGCCCGGATCGCGGTAATCGTTAAGGTTGTTTATGTTGGCGAAAATAGACAGGCGCGACTTGTCGGAGAATCTCGATGCGAAAAGCCTGGCCAGATACTTGTCGGCCTCGAAACTCTCCACGTCGTACATAGATGCGCCCAGACCGCCCTCCAGGTTGAAGATCCATCCCTTGGAGTACTCTCGCTTCATCTTCACGTTCATCACAGTCTCTTTCTCCACCTGATCCTCCATGGCTGTGCCCACATACTCGCGCGGAGTCTGCTCGTGCACGCCAATGTTCTTTATCATGTATGCCGGCAGGTTCTCCAGGAAAAGCTCCTTGTCCTGGTCGAGGAGCTCGCGTCCGTTGAGCTGAAGCTCGCTCACCTTCTTGCCGTTCACGTAGATCTCGCCGCCGTCCTTGAGCTCCACGCCGGGCAGCTTCTTTATGAGCGCGTCGAGCATGGAACCCTCCGCCATCTGGAATGCGGTTGCGTCGTACACCAGGGTGTCGCCGCTGGTATAGAACTTCAGCCTGGTGGCCGTTACAGTGACCTCGTCGAGCTGAACCTCGTCCAGCTTGGTCTCCTTCTGCATGTATATCACATCAAGATTGCGGAATTTCTCGTTCTTGTGGAACTTGTCCAAACTGAAATTGACGTACTTAACCTTGAACTCGGGCGCCCAGATACGTATCTGGTAATCGCCGGTCTGGGTTACAGTAAATGAGAAACTGCTGTTGCGGCGGTTTCCCCAGCCCCATATACGCACATCGGCCGTGTCGATGCAGCGTCCGTCTTTAATGATTTCAACTATCATGGTGTCGACGGCTTTCTGCGACAGAAAGTCCTTCACCTCTGCATTTACCTGAAGCTTCTGACTTGTTGGCTCGTCCCCCTGGGCCCATGCGCATACCGACAGGCCGCAGATCATGACAAGCAACGACAATAACTTTTTCATAATTTTGATGATTGTTCTATAATAAATATTAATGGTTATGTAATCGAAAACAAATAATTGACTAACGAAATGGCTTAGAGTTTAAAAAAATAATAAAAAAAAGAGGCATGGATATAAAAAAATCCATGCCTCTCCCGCGCCTCAGCAAAGGCTTAATGATATCTATCCATGCCCGGACGTATCCAGGCATCAGCTACAATAAGATGAAATGCTCGCTGTCTGTAATCTTGCCGCAATAGTGGCACCTCAGGGATACTGAGTCGCCCTTCAGCACCTCAAACTTGGTGGACATGGGCTCCGAGTTGGTTATGCACTTTGGATTGATGCACCTGCACAGGCCCTCCACTGTATCAGGCAGCTCCACAGGCTTCTTGTCGGTGACCTCGTAGTTGCGGATTATGTTCAGGTTGGCGGTAGGGGCTATCAGGGCTATCTTGTTGATCTCGCTGCCGGCGAAAAACTTGTCGGCCACCTTTATGATGGCCTTCTTGCCCATAGACTTGGACTCCAGATTGCCGCCAAATGTCACCTGGTTGGGCATGTGCTCGAAATCCAGAATCTTAATAACCTTGAAAAGGTCCTTGGCAGGAATATGGTCGATCACGGTGCCGTCCTTTATGGCACTCACAATAAGTTCCTTCTTGTCGTTCATGGTAATGATGGAATAATGGTGATACAAAAAAACAGTACTCTTATGCCGTCCATGCTACTTCTTGAGGCCCAGCACGTATGATATCACGGCCTGACGCGCGTACACTCCGTTCATGGCCTGCTCGAAATAGTAGGCATGCTCGTTGGCATCCACATCCTGGCTAATCTCGTTGATGCGTGGCAGCGGATGCAGTATCTTCATGGAAGGCTTGGCGTTGGCCAGCATCGAGTTTTTCAATACATAGAAATCCTTTGTCTTCTCGTATTCCACCTGGTCGGTGAACCTCTCCTTCTGCACACGTGTCATGTATATGATGTCGGCCTCGGGTATCAGGTCGGCAAACTGCTCGTGCTCAAAATACCTCACGCCCTTGCTGTCGAGATACTGCTTGTACTCTTCGGGCATGCGGAGCTTCTGATGCGACACGAAATGGAAGACCGGATTGAACGGGGCCATCGCCTGCACCAGCGAGTGCACCGTGCGTCCGTACTTGAGGTCGCCCACCATGAAGATGTTGATATTGTCGAGCCGTCCCTGAGTCTTCTTTATAGAATACATGTCGAGCAGAGTCTGTGTAGGGTGCTGATGCGCGCCGTCCCCCGCATTCACCACCGGCACAGTGGCCACCTCGCTCGCATACCTGCTGCTGCCCTCCAGCGGATGGCGCATCACTATCAGGTCGCAGTAGTTGGATACTATCCTTATGGTGTCCTTCAGGGTCTCGCCCTTGGAAACACTGGATATATTGGGATCGGAAAAACCAATCACACGACCGCCCATGCGGTTTACAGCGCTCTCGAAACTGAGGCGGGTGCGGGTGCTGGGCTCAAAAAACAGAGTGGACACCACCTTGCCGTCCAGGAGATGCGGCTCGGGCCTTTTCTCGAAATCCGCGGCTATCTCCAATACCCTGAGTATCTCGTCGGTAGAGAAATCGGTGATAGAGATCAGACTATTATTTTCCATACTTTTACAAATTGTATTAGTTGATAATTTCTGAAATGCAAATATAATAAACTTCCTTGAAAAAAATAGCCACGGATAGAAAAAAATTGCTACAAAAAAAATACTGACCAAACCAAAAATTATATATCTTTGCAGATTGAAACCCCGAAAGAATTATTACACAATGGAATCATACAAAAACGCCCCCCGCTACCTGGTGTCGGTAGATTGCGTGATATTCGGCTACGAGAACGAACAGCTGAAAGTGCTGCTGTGTCCGCGCCAGGTGGAGCCCAACTATGGCGCGTGGTCGCTCATGGGCGGTTTCGTGATGCCCGACGAGAGCCTCAACCAGGCCGCCACACGGGTGCTGAGGAGCACCGTAGGCCTCGAGAACATATACCTGGAGCAGGTGAGGACATTCTCGGAGCCCGGACGCGACACCGGAGGCAGGGTGATAAGCCAGGCCTATTTCGCCCTGATACGCATATCGGAGCAGGACCGCAGGCTGGTAAGGAGCAAGGGCGCGCAGTGGTGGGAGATAGGACAGCTGCCACAGCTGATATTCGACCACCAGGAGATGGTGGACGAATCGCTCAGGAAACTACAGCAGGTGGCCTTCACCGACCTCATAGGCCGGGAGCTGCTGCCCGAGAAATTCACCCTCTCGCAGCTCCACAAGCTATACAGCGTGATATTCGGCAAGACATTCGACTCGGCCAACTTCCGCAAGAAGATACTGGCAACCCAGCAGCTGGAAAAACTCAACGAGAAGGAAACAATGTCGAGCAAGAAGGGCGCATTCTACTACAGATTCAAGAACGGGCCCGAGCAATAAACACACACCAGGATGATAAGCACCACAACACTTATTATTATTGGCACCAGCGTGATATCACTGGCCGCCATGGACAGGCAGAACATAATGCCGGAAATGATGCAGAGGCCCGAGTGGATGCAGAAACTGAAACTGAACCCCTACCTGACATGGCACAACAAGCAGCTCTACAGGCTGATAACCCACGGGCTGGTGCACGCCGACCTCCTCCACCTGGCGTTCAACATGATAACGCTCCACTTTTTCGGCAACATGGTGGACGAATACATGCAGGCATACCTGGGCCCCGTGGCCGGCAAGCTGGCATACATGGCGCTCTACATAACAGCCCTGGCAGTGGCATCCAGCATAGACCTGATACGCTACAAGGACATGCCCCACTACAATGCCGTGGGAGCATCGGGCGCGATATCGGCGGTGCTCTTTGCCGGAATCCTCTTCGACCCATCGATGAGGATATCGCTGCTGATACTGCCCATACCCGCACCGGCATGGGTATTCGGAATCCTGTACCTGGCCTTCTGCTTCTACATGGCCAGACGCGGCGGCGACAACATAGGACACACAGCCCACGCAGTGGGCGCCATATACGGATTCCTGTTCCCAATAGCGCTGAAACCCGCGATATTCGCCGTGTTTCTGCACATACTGGGCATCAGATAAAAAAAACGACACAAGAAAAAAAATGAAAACCAAACTGGCCATACTGGACCGCGACGGTGTCATAGACGACAACTCGCAATGCTACTATGTATACCGCAAAGACCAATTCACATTCAACCCCGGTGTGCTGGAGGCCATAGCCAGGCTCTGCCGCAGCGGCTACACCATAGCCATAGTATCCAACCAGAGCGGAATAGCCAAAGGCGAGTACACGGTATCAGACATAGAGGAACTGCACCTGTGGATGTGCGGCGAGATAGCCAGGGCCGGAGGATGCGTAGACCCAGGGAGAATATACGTATGCCCCCACCATCCCAGCAAGACCAACTGCCTGTGCCGCAAGCCCAAGCCCCTGCTGCTGCAGAAAGCCATGGCCCAGGCCGGAGCCGACTGCGGCTCCACTATCTTCATAGGCGACGCCGACACCGACGTATTGGCCGGGCAGGCCGCGGGAATAGCCACCTACAAGGTGGAGCCAAACGGAAACCTGCTGCATCAGCTCCAGAAACACGGACTGATAGACTGAACACAAGAGCATAAGGAAACACAAGAAAAACAAAAAACGATATGGCAACCAGCACCAAATACCTGCTACTGAACGGCAGCTACCACATAGAGGCCAGCAACATATTCAACCTCTACAACAGGGCGCTGAGCCACGGCGACTGTATCTGCGAGACGATACACACATGCGCCGACAGGCTCTGCTTCTTCGACGAGCACATGGCGCACCTGAGGCAGGGCATGAAACTGGCCCAGATGCAGATACCCGAGAAATTCAACAACATCGGCGATGTCTATTACAACGAGGTATCAAAGCTGATGAGCAAAAACAGGGTCTTCAAGAGCGCCAACGCCACAATAATGGTGTACCGCGCGGCCTCCACACAGCAATACTCGGCCGACAGGATAGAGTACCTGGTATGCGAGACCCCGTTCAACTATCTGGGATACGAGCTGAACGAGACCGGCATAAAACTGGACATATACGACAAGGAGCCCAAATACTGCGGCGCATTCGCCAACTACGAGACCCACAACGAAACCCTCACCCGCAGCATCATACGCAAGACCTGCCTGTCGAGGCACCTCAACGACATGATAATGACCACCCACGACGGGCATGTGTCGGAGGCGGCAATGGGCGGCAATGTGTTCCTGATATGCGGCAACAAGCTGATGACCCCTCCCCTATGCGACGGCTGCATAGACGACGTGTTCAGGCGCAAGGTGATGGAGGCAGCCCGGGAGCTGGGCATGGAAACCCAGTGCAACGAGCATATAGGAATGGCCGACATGGACAGATGCTCGGAGATTTTCCTGGCAAGCACGGCATACGGCATACGGTGGGTATCAGCCTACAGAACCCACCGCTACATAAAGCAGAAGGTGCAGGCAATCCACGCCAAGGTAAACGAGAAATACCTGGCCGAGAGGATAGACACGGAAAACAGCTAAACAGCCACAAGATATCAATAACGAATAAAATACAATACACAAAATGAAAATATTAGGAATAATACCATCGAGATACGCATCCACAAGATTCCCAGGCAAGCCCCTGGCAATGATAGGATCCAAGACCATGATACACAGAGTATACCTGCAGGCCAGCAAGGCATTCGACGATGTGGTGGTGGCCACCGACGACCAGCGCATATTCGACGAGGTAACCAAATTCGGCGGCAATGTGGTGATGACATCCGAAAACCACCAGAGCGGCACCGACCGATGCGCCGAGGCCGCCACGACTTACTGCAGGCAGAGCGGCAAATCATTCGACGCCGTGATAAACATACAGGGCGACGAGCCTTTCGTACAGCCCGAACAGCTCAGGAGCCTTGGCAACCTGTTCAACGACAAGAACGTGGAGATTGCAACACTAATAAAAGAGGCGTCAGAAGACGAGATTTTCAACGAGAACGCCGTAAAGGTGATTTTCAACCTGAAAGACGAGGCCATATATTTCAGCAGAAACACAATACCCTTCATGCGCGGCAAGGACAAGGGAGAATGGCACTCCAATTTCACATACTACCGCCACATAGGAGTATACGCCTACAGATACGACGTGCTCCAGAAAATAACACTGCTGCCCCAGAGCAGCCTGGAGCTCTCAGAGAAACTGGAGCAGAACAGATGGATAGAAAACGGATACAGGATAAAGATCTGCAAGACCGATTTCGAGGGCCTGGCAGTGGACACCCCAGCCGACCTGCAGAAGATACTGGACACCATGGATCTGGACTAAGACAAAAAATCCACACGGAAGGCACAATAATTGCATATAGGGGAATATCATAAAAGTGTGGAAGATAAAGACATGTACAAATAAAAACTGAAAAACAAAATGAGAAAACTACATAAATATATCATGTGCGTGGCCATGGCAGCCCTATGGGCGGGCCACGCGCATGCCCAGGAGAGGCAGGCCATGAACCCCGACTTTCTGATAATCAACCAGAACCAGAACAGGCACGAGGCTGTCATATACCCGAATCCCGCCACAGGGAAGGTAGTGAAGATAAAATCATCGATACTGATAAAAAGCATCGAGATAATGACTATGATAGGCAAATGCGTGCAGCAGGAACTAAACCCGCACATGATATACGACGACATTACTCTGGACCTGAAAAGCTGCAATCCAGGCACTTATTACGCCAAAATCACTTTCGAGGACGACCAGACTGTGATCAAGAAATTAATTTTGAGGAAATAGCAATAAAAAAGACAAAAAAAATTTGATTTTTCAATATATTTGAGTAATTTCGCATCGTAGATTTTCGAACAAAGAAAATACGGATATTTTTCTGGGAATAATCTTTTCCCACAAAATTCAAAAAAATTAATTCATTTAGGATTCAACAGAATTATATTTTTCGAATTTAATAAAAAAACGGCGCCCGCTTATTGCCAAATCCGCGATAAGTGTATCCGTGCCCGTTTTATATAATTGGACGAGAAAAATAAAAATATTCAACAAACACATTTTTATATGTATCATACAAACGAGCTTGAACAAAAGCTGGTATCAGAGTTGCAAGAAATAGCAAAATCTCTTGGCATACCCAAGACAGATAAATTATTGAAACAGGACCTGATCTGGGAGATAGTGGAGAAGCAGGCGTCAGACGCAGCCAAGGCTTCCACCAGCGAAAGCAGCGCAGAGAATCAAGAGCCTGCGCCACAGGCACCAAGGAAAAGAGGCCGCCCACGCAAGGCCGACAAGGCAAACAACAATACACAGCAGCATCAGGCCCAGCAGCCACAACAGACTGTGCCCCAGCCAGCAGAGCAAGAGACTGCCGACAGCGAGCAGGCTCAGCAGCAATCCAGCGAGGATCAGCCCCAGCAGAAACAGGAGCGCAAAAAGCGCGAGAGAATACAGCGTCAGCCCAAAGACGACAAGAGAACCAGAAAAAATAAACAAGCCGAAAACAAGGAAGAGCCCAAGCCTCTGGAGGACAATGCAAAGACCGAAGAGGAAAAGCCCAAGGAGAGAAGGCGCAAGCTGGTATTGGGCGGACGCAAATCGGATATTGCAAACGAAAGCCAGCAGGCCGAAAAACCAGCCGAGCAATCCGAAAACACCATCCAGGCCATGCCACAGTCCGACACCAACAGCATAGAGGACAACCAGGCCCAGGATTTACAGACGCCTCAGTATCAGCAGAATGTGCAGGACCCAATGGCCCCATACGAGCAGCCTGCCATCAGCAACTATCCCGACAATCAGCCGAATGTGATTGATAACCAGGAAAACCTGCAAGACGACATCAGGAACAACAGGCCACCATCGATTTTCGACCAGGATGGAGTAATCACCAACCAGGGCGTACTGGAGGTGATGCCCGACGGCTACGGATTTTTGCGCAGCGCCGATTTCAACTATTTCAATTCGCCCGACGATATCTATGTGTCTGTAACACAGATAAAGAGATTCAGCCTGAAGACCGGCGACGTGGTGGAGGGCACAATACGCCCACCAAAGGAGAGCGAGAAATATTTCCCCCTCATCAATATCCTGAAGATAAACGGACGACGCCCCGACTATATCCGCGACCGTGTGAATTTCGACTACCTGACCCCACTGTTCCCCGAGGAGAAATTCAACCTGACAGGCGGACGCCACGGCAACAACCTGTCGTGCCGCATCGTGGACATGTTTGCCCCAATAGGCAAAGGTCAGCGCGGCCTCATTGTGGCTCAGCCAAAAACCGGTAAGACAATTTTGCTGAAGGATATAGCCAACTCCATAGTGGACAACCATCCCGAGGTATACGTGATAATATTGCTGATAGACGAGCGCCCCGAGGAGGTCACCGACATGAAGAGATCGGTACGCGCCGAGGTGATTTCGTCGACATTCGACGAGCCCGCCGAGAAACACGTAAAGGTGGCCAACATTGTATTGGAGAAGGCAAAGCGCATGGTGGAGTGTGGCCACGACGTGGTAATACTCCTGGATTCGATAACACGACTCGCACGCGCCTACAACACAGTACAGCCGGCATCAGGAAAGGTGCTCACCGGAGGTGTGGACGCCAACGCGCTCCACAAGCCCAAGAGATTCTTTGGAGCAGCCCGAAACATAGAGAACGGCGGATCGCTCACCATCATAGCCACAGCACTTACCGACACCGGTTCCAGAATGGATGATGTGATTTTCGAGGAGTTCAAGGGCACCGGCAACATGGAGCTCCAGCTCGACAGGAAACTGGCCAACAAGCGCATATTCCCCGCAGTGGACATCAACCTGTCGTCAACCCGCCGCGACGACAAGCTCCTGGACAAAAACATGCTCAACATTATCTGGGAGCTCAGGAAGAAACAGCTCTCGGAACGCAACAGCGTGGAGGCCATGCAGTATCTCCAGAAGGAAATGGAGGGCACTCCAAACAACGAGGCTTTCCTCTTTCTCCAGCAGAAGGAGCTGGCCGTGGATACCACTACATATTTCTCGGACCACAGCGAGCCTATGGACAAGCCATCCGACGAGCCTAATGACGGCAGCATCGAACGCCGCGGACGCCGTCCAAGGATAACTGCCACCAAGGTGGAGATTCCTGAACCAGAGACTCCCAAATCGTATGACGACGATGAGGATTATTAATAGATAAACAAAAAAGAGTAAGATTCCCGAAAAATCTTACTCTTTTTTTTATAATTACTCATAACCATAGGAGAAGCACCTGAGCGGCTCCAGGCCATCCACCTCCATACCGGACCACTCCTCTACCCTACCGGGACTGTCGGCATCGTGGCCCTGATACTTCAGATACTGCAACTGCCCGGTGTTGAAATTCCTGGAATAGAGGACAGTGGAATCGCTGGAGGGCTGATACCTCTCGCAGGAATTGCCTATCTTCAGGAAATCGCCATTCTGCCAGCGGTAAATCTCGACCACAGTCTGCCGATGCCCGTCGGCCTGCATATCGCATTGCAGCCTTATGGTGCCGCGGGCGGTAATCTCGGCCTTGTAGCTGTAGGCGAAATCGTGACTGAGCGATTCGTAATAATTGTATGACTTGTAGAGGCTGTACATGCCCGAGCCGTTGCCCCAGTATACGGCTATGCGCGGGGTGTTGAAATCATGCCACCGGCCATCCTCGTCGAAAAACATAAGGCTGTCGATGTTTGGGAAAGCCATCACAAGCAGGTCGGCAACACCGTCACGGTTGAGGTCGCCGCGGCTCTCCTGCACCGTCCAGCCATCGGGCACCAGGGCAGGCGCCTTGCGTCCGTATTTCTTGAAATCCTGGGCACTGGCAGCGCACGCCAGGACCAACGCAAGCATCAGAATGAAAAATCTTCTCATATTTTCATGTATTATTATTTGCCGTATTTGTTTTTGAGATAAGCCAGAAACCGGAGAAAATCACCGCCAAACGCATCGGCGCATTCTTTCCGGAGCTGATTCTTCTTGTTGTAATATGTCATATAGCCGGTGAAGAATGTGTTGTTGATATTTCTGAGGCGGCCGTCCTTCAGCCTCCATGGATTCACAACCTCAAGGCTGAGAGTGTCCACATTGTCCACAATCTGCTGTATGAAAGCCCTCTTTGCCGAATCCTTGTCACATACCTGCATGTTCATGAACGCGACGGTCTGATACACAGAATCGAGCTGATGCGCGCCCAAGAGGTAATAGTCGGCCAGACGCTCGTTGTCGGAGATAAGGCTGGCATATCTCTGAAGCTCGGACGACTGGGGACCGTACTTTGACGCCAGATAGCATTTGGCGCCGTTCTCGCCCACATAGTCGGCAATGTTCTCGTTAAGGTCGGAATCGTCCTTTATGAATATCGTGGAGTGTGTAAGCTCGTGGATTATGAGCTCGGCGAGAGAAGCCTCGTCGCGCATCAGCATCGACGACAGCACCGGGTCCTTGAACCATCCCATTGTGCTCCATCCTGCGGGATGGGCTATGCGGGTGTCGTAGCCCTGAGACTCCATGTATGCCTGCTCGGCCTTGGCATCAGCCTCGTCGAAATAGCCCTTGTATGGCAACGCCCCCACCACGGGAAATTTCCAGAGGTACTTCCTGACACGGTATCTCTCGGCAGCCTGTACCACGTAGGCCGTGGGCTTGCCATTGAGGTCGTAGACGGCGTTGTAGTTTGGAGAATCGTGAAGGCCAAGGCTGTCGATGGCGTAGCGTCTTATTTCCTTTATCAGGAAGAGCTTGGTCTTCAGCGAGTCAGGATACCGAGGATCGCCAAGCAGAGTATCAATAGGCACGGCCTCGCGCACCATGCGCAGCTGACCAAGACCCTGCTGTGCCGCATATTTCAGCAGGCTGAAATTGAGGGCCGCAAGTATCAGGAGCAACATCAAGACGCTGAGGATGATCTTGTTGCGGAGCTTCAGGGATTTGATTCTATTGAACATTATTCATGTATTTTTATTTATAAAAATATCCCCGGCCTATATTCACGAGACCGGGGATATTTATTATTTATCCGGTGGATCGATTTTGGGAGACGCACAGCAGCGCATCTCTGCGGATGCATTGATTACTCCACTACGAAATCCAAGCCCCACAAATCATCATCCAATGACGATGAGCCGTAGAGAATCTTGTAGCGGCCAGCCTTTGTAGAGAGCTCGTCGATAGATTCGTCGTAATACTCGAACGACTCGCTATCGAGGGTAATCTCGGCAATCTTGGTTTCGCCGGGGTTGAGAGAGAGCTTCTTGAAGCCCTTGAGCGACTTGATGGGAGCATCCTTGTAGTCGAGAGCCTTTACGTAAACCTGAACGATTTCCTCGCCCTTCATCTTGCCGGTGTTGGTGACAGGGATAGAGATTGTAACCTTGCCATCCTTCTTCATCTTGCTGGCTGATATCTTGGCCTTGCCGTAAGCAAATGTGGTGTAAGACATTCCATAGCCGAAAGCGTAGAGAGGCTTGCCCTTGAAATACTTGTAGGTGCGGTTTTCCATGCTGTAGTCGAGGAAGTCGGGAAGGTCGTTGTTGGATGCGTAGAATGTAACAGGAAGCTTGCCCGATGGGTTGTAGTCGCCGAAGATAACCTCAGCGAGAGCCTTGGCACCGCCCTGACCTGGATACCATGCCTGGATGAGAGCGTCGTACTGGTCTTCGATGCTGCCGAAAGCGATGGCCGAGCCCGAGCAGTTTACCATTACAACTGGCTTGTCTGTAGAGTGCATGGCCTTTACGAGGCGCTGCTGAACCACTGGAAGCTCGATATCAGCCTTGTCGCCGCCCTCGCCTTCCATCTGGGCAGAGATGCCGCCTATCACGATGATGGCGTCAGCATCCTTCACCTGATTGATGAGGTCGGTGTAGTCTACGAGGTTGCGCTCACAGATATCGCCGCGGAGCATTGCGAAGTTGCCGTTGCCGCGACGGTATTCTATCTCGATGGTGTAGGTCTTGCCCTTCTTTACAGGGAACGACTTGTACTCTACATTGCGGCCAAAACCGAAGCGGAATGGAGCTGGCTTGGCGTCCTCCACTACCTGACCGTTCACCTTGAGGATATATCCGTTGTCGGAAGAGAGGGTGTACTTCATATCACCGGTAAATGTGGCCTTGTACTTACCTGTAATGCGGGCAGATATCTTGTCGGTGCTGATGCCCTGTGCAAAGCCCCAGCCTCCGAATGTGGAGAAGTTGAGCTCGTTGTAGTAGTTGGTGACGTCGGGATTGCCGGCGAGTTCCTTGTTGTTCCAGAACTCTACCTTGAGGCCCCTGCCGTCGTTGAAGTCCTTGATATGGCTGATGGTGTTGTAGTCGTCGTTGAGGGTGCAGGCCTTGCTGTAGATAACGTTGGCGCCCGGAACGGCGTTCTTGATGCCCTCGAGGAGAGAGTGCTTGTGGTTGTCGGTAGGTGTGCCGCCGTAGTTTCCGTTAAGGAGCTCCACGTCGTCGGCATTTGGACCTACCACGGCTATTGTCTTAACGCCCTTGCTGAGAGGCAACACGCCGTTGTTCTTGAGGAGCACCATGCTCTCGCGGGCGGCCTGGGTGGCAAGGTCGTTGAACTTCTCGCAGCTGATAACATCAGGACCGAGATTAGCCCAAGGCAGATTCTCAGCAGGATCGAACATACCGAGCTCGAAACGTCCGAGGAGGGTTTTGCGGAGGTGATAGTCGAGAATGTTCTCGTCGATGAGACCCTTTTCGAGAGCCTCAGTAAGAACCATGAAAACCTTTCCACACTCGAGGTCGGTGCCGTTTAAAACGGCATCGACAGATGCCGAGAGCGGATCCTTGTGGGTCTCGTGCTGACCCTTGTTGTAGAAGTTGTTGATGGCGTCGCAGTCGGTGAGTACGATGGCGTCGTAGCCCCACTTGTTGCGGAGAATGTCTACCAAGAGACGGTCGGAGGTACAGCAAGGCTTGTCCTCGTAGCGGTTGTAGGCGCACATTACCTCGCGCACGTTGGCCTTCTTTACGAGAGCCTTGAAGGCTGGAAGATATGTCTCCCAGAGGTCGCGCATCGACACCTTTGCATTGTAGGTGTGGCGCAGTGGCTCGGGACCGCTGTGGACTGCGTAGTGCTTGGCGCAGGCGTGGGTCTTGAAGTATTTGGAGTCGTTGCCCTGCATTCCGAGAACGGTCTGTACACCGAGAACGGCGTTCATGTATGGGTCCTCGCCGCAAGTCTCCTGACCGCGTCCCCATGTTGGGTCACGGAAGATATTCACGTTAGGACACCAGAATGTAAGCTCTGGATTTCCAGGATAATAGGTAACGCCCATTGGCACGTTGAAAACGTTGTGGTCGCTGCGGTTCCAGTTGGCGCGGGCCTCGTCGGAAACGGTAGAGAACACGTCGTAGAAGAGCTGCTCGCTGAAGGATGCAGCCATTCCAATAGGCTGAGGATAAACGGTGTATCCGCCCTGACGCACGCCGTGGCAGGCCTCGCTCCACCAGTTGTAGCTGGGGATTCCGAGACGGTCCACAGAGATTGATTTGTTCATCATAAGTCCAACTTTCTCCTGTGGAGTAAGCAGCGAGATGAGATTGTCAACGCGCTCCTTGTTGGAGAGTTTCGTGTCCTGGAATGGGTATTCCTGGGCCACAGCCGAGGCCGAGATAGCCACAGCAGAGATAATTGACAGTAGTCTTTTCATAAATAAATTGTTTGTATGATTGATAAAATAATTACCGGCTACAAAAATACAACAGATGATTGTAATATCATAATTTATTCGAAGCTCATAACAATTTTTTTCACTCAGTAGAAAAAGCTCCTGTCAAAATCTCAATATAAAAAATTTTGCCGTGTCATTTTTTCAGGACGGCGTGGTGCTGAGAATTAAGTTAGATTCAACGATAGCCGCGGGCGATTTTTCATATTTTGCATTTGCTATTACAGCAATGTTGGGCAATCTGTAGGAGATTATTCCCAAAAAACAGTATTTTTACAAGCATTTTCTATCGCAAAAACCACATTACAAATACCTGCAACAAGTATTTCTCAAATTATTACTTCGCCACAAGTATACAAAAACAGATACTTGTGGCGATGCAATAAATTTATTACTTCGCCACAAGTAGTAAAAAAAATATACTTGTGGCGATGCAATATTGAAATATTTTTTGTAGCAACTGTCGAAAAAATCCAGCTACACATTCTACCCCACCATGATTACCGCCAAAGGCTTGGCAGACAACGAGAACGCCTCCGCAATCAGGTGCAATGTGGTGGCAGACGACTTGTTTGAGAAAGCAAGATAGCAATCTGTATTTTTATCTTCCCAAAGCAAGTCTCAACTGATTGAGCCTGTCGCTCCACGAAGCGGCATCGTCGGTGGATAAAACCATATCGGCGTCGCTGGCAATCTTGCTGCCATGGTTGGTGAGCACAAGGCGGCAAGGCTGGCATTTCTGGGCCTCAATCATCTGACTCATAACCACATTGACGTTGAGAATCTTGAACCAGCTCTCGTATGTGGAGCCCTTGGGAGCCTCCAGCTTTATGGTCCTGATATTGGCGGCAGCATCAGACACTGGCCCACAAACAGCGTACCTCTCGCCGTCGGGAGCGGTCTTGTAGGTCATTGGCAGATACTTCATGTTGCCGGGGTTGGGGTCGCACTCGTTGCCGGGCATCAGGAGGATGCTGCGCTTGAGGCCGCCGTCGTAGGCCAGATACATATTGGTAGGGTCGGCCGAATGAGTGCCATCTGCCACAAAATCATAGCAATACACCATTGGCTCCAGCTTCAGGGTAACGCTCCAGATTCCGGCGGTGTCCTTGGTCATTTTTATCGGGGCTGATGCTTGCTCTATCTCCAGGCAAACCTCGGCGGCATTCTCGGCCTTGAAACGGAATGTAACGGAATCGCTGCCCAGGAACTCAGGCGATACTATCGGTTTGGGGAAGAGCCTTGCCATTACGCCGGGTGTGAAGGGCTCCTCGTTGCCGGTGGCCTTGGGAGCGGGCTGCGCATCAGCCATGGCCTTTGCTGAAACCTCAGGATTGAAAAGCATTGGCATGGTGCGGGCCAGGAAATACTTGGCGTTCATCCATGTATGACCGAATTTTCCTGTTGTGAACTCCTTGATGGCTGTGATTCCCTTGCTGTCGAGGAACTCAAGATAATCGCGTGAGGTGCCGTAGAGGAAATCGTCGGTGCCGATGCCGAGCCAGAAGAGGTGGATCTTGTCGTTGGTTTCCTTGGCGTTGTCGTAAACGCCGGGAATGTTGGTCATCGTGAACGAGCTGTACGAGCATAGGTAAGAGAACTTGTCGAGGTGGCTGAGGCCGTTGTAGAGAGCCTGGTTGCCTCCACGGGAGAAGCCGCCGATGGCGCGGTGGTCGCGGTCGTTGATGGTGCGGTAGTTGGCCTCAATGTACGGCATCAGGTCGCTGATGAAATCCTTGCCGAAGAGGTCGCCCATCTGAGGCATAGGCGCAATGTTGCTGCCCTGTGGGAGGAGCTTGCTTGGGTTTCCGTATGGGAGCACGATTATCATGTCCTTGGCCTTGCCCTGGGCTATGAGGTTGTCGAGGATATAGTTCATACGGCCAACCTTGAAGTAAACCTCCTCAGTATCAGTGGTTCCGCTGATAAGATAGAATACAGGAAGGCTGTCGGCGGAATTGTTGTACGAGGCCGGAGTGTAAACCAAGGCGCGGTTGTAGCAGCCGAGGGTTTTGGAGTAATAAGTCTCGTAATGAACGTCGCCGTGGGGAACGTTCTGAATGCTGTGGATGAGTGCGCCGTCCTTGCCGGGAATATCGAGGAGCGAGTTTTTGAAGCCCTCGTTGGGGAACCACTCGCAGCATTCGGGGTCCATGATGCTGACGCCGTCCACCACAAAGCAGTATGGGTACATGTCGGGGTCGGCGGGGCCGAGGGTGGCTGTCCAGATGCCTGATGCCGAGTCTTTCTGCATGTCGTTGCGGCCGGCAAACTGCACGTCTACCTGAACGCTCTTGGCGTTGTTGTTTTTGTAATAGAAAGTCACCGTGCCGTCGGCATTTACAACGGTGGATTCAAAAGGCTTTTCGTCAGCCTGCTTGGGCGCGTTGCACGCCGCAGCAGCAATCGCCAGCGAGGCGAGGATTGTCAGTTTTGCTCTTTTCATTTTTCTTAGTGTAATTATATTATTGTAAGTTATTGCAAGTTATTAAGCAGCATCAGGCCCTTTACCGCACGCAATGGCATACAACTTGTTGTCTGCCATTGCGTGCGGTTTTGTTGCTCACAAAGATAATAAATATATTAGGAATTAAGTGGCTTTGTCCACAAAAAGTTGCTACCTTTGCACACAGAAATCAAACAAAGTATTACTAAACAATGAAACATTTCTTCCCCATAGTCCTGATGCTGATGCTTTCTGTTTTGGCTGATGCTCAGGTATCCTACACCAGCCCTCAGGAGCTCTGCGAGATGGGCTATTCGCTGTTTTATGGCGCAGGCATCAGGAAAAACCGTGACCTTGGCCTTGAATATCTTACCCAGGCATCAGAGAAAGGAAGCCTGGAGGCAATGGCCCTGCTGCTGTATATCTACATGAGCGGCAAGTATCAGAAAATCTATTCACGCCTTGGCCAGAGGCAGTTTCTGGAATACCTAGAAAGGCTGGCCGACAGCGGCGATGCCACCTACATGGCGCTGCTGGGCGATATGTACCTGTATGGCGAGATGGTGGACGAGGACCCTGATACGGCCATGAAATGGTATCTGAAGGCGGCCGAGGCTGGCGACGCCGATGCGCAGTATCAGGTGGCTGAGGCTTACGAGAATGGCGAATACCTGCCGCAGGACACCCAAAAGGCCATAGCGCTATACAAGGAGGCGGCCCACGGCGGCAACGACATGGCTCAGTGCGCACTGGGCGATTTTTTCCGTCAGGGCGTGGGCATGGAGCAAAACCTGATGCTTGCAAAATACTGGCTCAAAAAATCCGCCCGCCAGAAAAACGACCTCGCAAAGCTGATATTGAGGGAAAATAAGAAGGCGTTGCGCTGAAAAAGACAGGGGGATTGGGTGTGGCGACAGGCACAAGGAAACTAAATTTCTTTCTCTACCTCTGTTTCCGATACCTGATTCTCCGCCTCAATCTTTTTTCGCATTTCTACCAAAGTCACGCCTTCGAAAGTGAAATATTGCGGACCTTGGAATTCTTTTTGTTTCCTATCTCCAGGCATAAATTCTTTGGAAAAACCCGACAGAGTATATTCTTTACCTTTGTACAATATTTTATTATCACCAGAGATTTCGACTTCTATATTGGCAGGTTTGAATGTTATTTTATCTCCCTCTTTCAGTCCTACCATAAAAAATTTGAAATTATGATTGCGCTTTTTTCGCTCGTTTGGGTCATAAATTTCAATTTTGCAATCATCCACAATATTCGCTATTAGATAAAACATATCTAATGCTTTTTCAGGATCAAGTAAGAAAAACTCTTTGCTATCCGCAGTTGGAACGTTGCAAAAATTTTGAAGTAACTTATGTATAAATTTCTCAACTTTTTTAAACCTCTCAGTTTGAAGAGTTGCATAAATATTATACTTATATGGCACACCGGAATTTAAAATATTTAAACGGTTTTGCATATTCTCAGCCTGTCCAATTTTTATCCAGCAACCATCAAAACTTGGGTTTGTTAGTATGTAAACGTAGCCTTTCATAATAAAATCTTTATAACGAATTATTTCAAATTACCTTCTACATCCTTTCTATTATAACCCCATATATAGATAATGTCATACGGATATTTGTCTTCTACGTATTTCTGATAAATTTTTTCAAAAATTTCAGCGTGATCTTCAACCAAAAAACAAATATTTAACTCAACTTTATGATCTTTAAAATAGAATAACAAACGATTGATATGAGTTAAAATCGAATCTAAACGACTTGATAAAACAACATCAATAACATTAAAACATTTTCTATTTTGAGACATTTCAACTGCTACTCCATCTAAACAAATGCCTTTAAATTTATAGTCTTTTTGATAATTAATACAAAAATCTTCCTCAATTTTTGAAATAATATTATCAATTATAAGTTGTTTTGGGGCAGTTCTAAAATAGTCAGGTTTTAAATAAAAATCTGTCAAATTTATCACCTTGCCACCTTCCGAATTTGAAACACCCCCATCATTAGAAATTTGTTCAACCTTGATATTTTCCTCAATTTTCTTTTCAACTTCTACTTTTTCCTTTTCAGATACTTTTTTTTGGAAAAACATAGATATATTATCACCAAACTCATCTGGTGCGAAAAATTTCGCATAATCTTCCTTTAGAATGCGTTTAAAAGTACGCAAAACCACAAAAGGAAATACGACAACAAACACCAAAAGCAACCAACGCTGAGCATTAGTTAATTCGGGATTAGGCACTGTTAAAACTATAGTTGCAAATGCCTCGCAAAGTGTTATGAACAATGCTATAATTCCCAAAGGATTTTTTGGGAAATTACCATTTACGTTAGTCATTTTTTCCGTCGTTGTTATATTATCGGCCATTATCTTTATCATTAAAATATATGATACCAAACATAATTAGTACCGCAAAAACATAAATTGAAAACACTAATACCGAAGAGTTAATATTTAACACTTCTTCTGTCGTCTTGATTTCTTTTGTTGTCTTAACAAAAAAAGCATTACAAGAATCAGGCTTGACAGTTACTGTTGTATTTATATTTTTGCAATTCCACAACTCAATGCTATTATTGGATTTGCAACCAATAATAGAACAAACAATTATAGTAATAATTACAAAAATACAAGTTAATATAGTTTTTATATTTTTATTCCAAAAATCTTTCATTACTCACCTCCTTTTTCGATTTCTTCTTCAACCAATCGTTTTGCATTCTCCAAAAGTTGTTTGCTCTCAGATTTCAATTTGAAAGATTCTTGAATCAAATCTGAAATATCTTGTTGCTTTACAATTGGTATTATAGGCAAAACCAAACTTTTAAGTGTCTCTTGATTAAGTCTTTGCTGAACGGACCCCCTCGCCAATCTATCAATTAATTCATAAATAGGCTTACTATTCATCAACAAAGTATAGACATCTGATTTATAGTCAAAGTTGAATTTAAAACACATTACATTGTCAGAGCAAATAGCATTATCTAAAGACTCGTCAATTTCAGCAAATATGCCCAATGTGCCAACTCTTGCAGTTATAATATCTCCTGTTTTAACAAACTTTGTAAATTTTGAAGGATTTACAAAATGTTTGTCATCTTGTTCAACTCTGCCGTTTTTCATATTAGTTGAACGGATATAAAATTTCAAATCATCATTTTGAGTCAAATATTCTTCTGAATATTCGCCAGTAAATAAGTATTTAACTTTTTCTCCAAATCTAAACCAACCTCCATTATACGCCTTTATCTTCTGCTCAATCTCATCATATTTTGTCAAGTAATATTCCGAATCAATCCTCATATCACCGCAAGATACGTCCCTGAAACTGCGCACAGAACTCTCAACATCTTTTTTCTGCTCTATTGCATCATAGTCAATACCTAACTCCTCTTCAAGAATCTCCTCAGCCTGACGATAAAGCATTTTGCTTTCTTCCAATTTAGAATGTGCAGACTTCACCATATCGGCTATAAGAGACTGGAATGAGTCTGGGAGAATTGGTATTTGAAATTGCCTTAAATTCTCAAGGGTTATCATTTTCTGAACCGCCCCTGAACTATGAATAGAACTTTGAGCGATACCAAATTTTGTCATTAAGGCTATCGCGAAGTACTCTGACACGACAGAAGATGACAAAGGTTTAAGAATAGCAACATCCCTATTCATATTTGCAGGCAAAATATTATCTGTTGCAATAGCAATATTGCCTAATGTACCTTTAATCGATATTAATATATCTCCAATAGAAACTCTTGAACGAGCATTTCTTTTATCGACTTGTTCATCTACATATCTAACATTTGAAATATCTACAAATCCATTTTTAATATTTTCTGCTGTTAGATATTTTATTCCATTATTTATAAATGAAACAGACCCGTGTTCACCATCTGTAACTTTAAATAAATTACCTATTCGAACACAATTTAAGCAAGACAAATAATGGAACAATCTAATATTTTCTTTTTTCCAATATTCAGCCTCAATTCTTAACTCCTCATTTAATTGCCTTAATCTTATCTCACTGCATTCCAATTGCCCCAACAATTCCTTGTATTTAACCTCATTAAATACGTTGGGGCTACCTAAAAAAAACGAGGGTGCTTTTTGTCCTTGGCGAAACTCAAACCTTCTTTAAGGGCAAACTGCCAAAAAGCCTCAAAAATGCCGTCACGACAATAACGGTCTTTGAGTCTTGGGTCGCGTTCTGCCATTCGCTCGTTGAGTTTTGGATCGTGATTGTAGAGGTCGTGATCCACAAAACTATGTCCGTGAGAATCCTTTATGAGTTCCTGCTCCTCTTTTACTACCTGCGAAGGAATATAGAGTTTCTTGTCGTCGGCACTCAGGGCGTTGTATTCCTCGAACGAGATTTCAGGATTGGTGTTCACGCCCACAGCATCAACTTTCTTATAATCCTTGCGAGAATCGGCATCAAGCAAGAGATAGTCTTTTGCAGAGATTGTATTGTTCTTGCTCTTGAACTCTACATTGTCGAGAATAAACTTCTTGAACGAATCTATAGGACCTTCATCCTCAAGAACGATGAATTTCTCCTTGTGGTCAACTATCGTTTCAGATTTCTTTTCCTTCTTGATATCAACGATATAGAGTTTCTTGCGGTCAATAAGTTTGTAAGGTTTTCTTGCATCCTTATCAAGCGCATTGTATGCGTCCGCTGAAATAACATCACCGGCATTTGTCTTGTTCTGATACTCCACAATGGCGATATCATTGTTGTATTCCTCCTCTGATACTTGGGCGTAATTATCCCTTCTGATATAGATACGCTTGTTCTCAAAAGTATAGTGAGTTACAGTAACGTAATCTTCCTTCACAAAAATCTTCTCTCCCGAATTGTCCTTGCTCTCCTTCTGCATAGTGGCAAAGAAAATATTGTAATCTAATACAATATTGAACAAATTCTTTCTCTCTTCCTCTGAGATAAGGACGTATTTATCCTTCTCCTTGCCATCGGTAAGGTTGTTGTATTCCAATTCGCTGATTACATATTCCTTCTGAATATCATTCTCCAATTCATATTTACGATACTCGATTCTCGCGATATACTGCTCATACTCTTCCCAAGAATATTGCGCTCCAGTCTTTTTGTGCCAAATGGTCTGAAGCGGTTTCTTTGGGCAGATATTAGGATAACCGCAATTCTCATCAGTCCATTTTTGAACAAATAGAACGCTGGTCTTGGTTCCAGTTCCGTTTTTGCCTGCCTTGAATACGTTTCCGTGAAGACCCACCACACCCAAGATACGGCACTTGTCTGCCACATACTCACGGATATACTTGTCGGAAGAATTGTTGAACTTTCCTTGTGGCAAAACAATAGCCATTCTTCCTCCTGGCTTCAAGAAGTTGAGATTGCGCTCAATGAAGAGCACGTCACGACCCAACTTGTTTTTGCCATTAGCCAACTCATAGAGTTTGAAATTATTGTCCTGCTGATTTAGTTCTCCAGCAAATGGAGGATTTGTCAGGATAATATCGAATTTGAAATTCTTGAATTTCTCATCGCTATCCTCAGGAGCATACTTTGCGGTACTCAGGTCTTTCAGATTGTTGAAAGCCTTCTTATACTTATTCTGCCAAGGCTCATTTTTTGCAAACTTGTGCCACTTGTCGTATTCCAAGGTATTCAGGTACATTACATTGGTATGTCCATCGCCCGCAATGATATTAAGCATACGACCCACGCGCACACTCTTTTCAGAAAAATCGATACCAAACACCTTGTGTTTTACATAGTTGGTCTCATCCTCACCCCTGTCCTCGGTAGTGAACACCTCCTGACCATTGGGATTTATCAACTTCCAAGTATGGAGAGTGGCGTGCATAGGAAATCCGCAACTGCCACAGGCCGTGTCAATTACATATTCCTCTGGTTGTGGGTTCAGCATCTTCACGCACATATCAATAGCGTATCGTGGAGTAAAGAACTGGCCCATATCGTCCTTCTGATTCTTATTTACAAGATACTCAAAAGCCTCGTCAACTACATCAAGATTGGAATTAAAGAGTTTAACATTCTGCAACTCCCTAACACAGGATTTGCAGGTGGCCGGCTGAATGTCCAATTTGGAATCCTTCGGGAAAACACCTTCCCACTTATCCTGAGCCTCACGAAACAAATCATTGATCTTGTTATAGACATCCTCTGGACTCTGATTCACTAATGCACGAAATTTGAGGGTAGTGAACTTGCTTTTGTTAATTTTATCAAGCGTAATTCCATCCTGTTTTTTATTTTCTATAATAATGGCATCCTTGCTTGTTCTCTTCTCATCATATAGTTTGGTAAATATGAGTTTGAAAATCTCGTCAAAAGCCTTGTCGCTTGCCTCATTGGCTCCAAAACGCTGTTCCACTCTCTCAAAAACAGTTTTCAGAGTTTCCTTTTGGAGTAAGTCATTCTTTATGAGTTCAATAAGGGTGAAATCCTTATTGGCCCAATCCTCGATATCCTCGTCCGCTTTTGACAGACAAAGGCTCGTTATACTCTTTTGGAAGATAAAACTTGCAGATATTTCCACCATTGAAAATACAGCCTACCTGAGCGAGTTTGTCCTTGCAATAACTCTGCATCTGCTCCAAAGGGGAACTTTCCTCACCGTCTCGCTCCGCTTCGCTTTTGATACTTGGACGTTTAACCTCAATAATAATGCGTGGTTCTTTGCCCTTCTTGTTGAAAATGGCAATATCAATCCTGTCGTTCTTCACCTGGGATTTGCCGTGATAGGTAGCCGAAAGTTCAAACTCGATATTCTTGATATCATAGCCATAACCGCCGTCTTCAATTTTGTTGGTAAGACGATAAGTAAGCAACTGGCGCACAACCTCCTCAGGCTGAATGTCAATCTCCTTTCCTCGCTTAATGCAAACGGCCTTTTGATTGTCCTGCAAACGATTGTTCAGCCAATCGATTTCTGCTTGGGTAAAAGTCTTTGAAATTGCAGAATACTCATCTGCGGTTATGATATCTTGTATTTTCATTATATATTCTTTTTAATTATTCAGACTACAAATATAAATATTATTTTACATACCACGGCCATTTTTCAATGGAATAATTTTGCATTGGGATTTCTCCGCACATTCAAAAGCGAAACGCATCAGCCTGCTCCATTGCGACATATCTTCAATAATAGGCACGTTGATAATCTTGCTTCCTGATATTTTAATATTTACCAATTCCACTTCCAATCCGTCACCGCTTTGCAAAGTCTCGATATCAGCGTAGATATTTTTTCCAAGACGGTCGCTAAAACGGTTTCCGATTGTGAATGTTATCGGATAATCATCGAGCATAAAATCAGGAATATAATCCTCGTCGGTTACACCCTCGGGGAAATATATATCCTCCTTCTTGCCGAGTTTCCTAAGGATATTCGGCACAGTCTCAAGGAACAAACCGTAGATATCGTCGGCACTCGGCTCGGCGCAGGCAGAGAGCAAAGACTCGCCATTCATCGCATTGGGATTAATCGAATCAGGAAAAATCGATTGGAAATTATCGGCCAAGTCGGCAAAGAAATTCCTCTTGAGAGCCTTGCAAATATTCGTCAACGCCTCCAAACCAATATTCCTGTTCTTGATCTGCTTATATACATTTGCCCTCTGACAAAAAATCATATCCGCAAACCTCGTTACAGGAATCTTCTGCCTCGCAATCTCATCCCTGATGAGCATTCCCAAATCAAACTTATTTTCCATAACAATCCGTGTTTTGATTACAGTGCAAAGATAAGAGAAAAGAAAGATATAAACATAAAAAAAGTGTATCCGTGTGGGATACACGAAAGAAAAAAGCCACCCCTCGGGTGGCTTTCGATATATAAATATGAAATAAAAATCTTATGCCTTGGTGGAATTGGTCTTGATATAATCGTTCAGTTCGTTTACATCAAGATCCATACTCTGGGCAATCTGCTCTATAGACAAAACACCTAAAGAATAAAGATTCATAGCATTAGCCAATTTCTCCTGATGAGCCTTGGCCTCGGCTTCTTCACGGCCTTTCTTAAGACCACGAGCCTCACCATCCTTAACGCCCTTGTTGTACTTTGTCTCAAGAGAGGCATATAAATCTCTAAAATTTTTCATACTCTCCTCATAGTCGCGTCGCTCTTCTGGGGAGAACTTTGCTATTTCGGCAGTCTCGAAAAGTTTCAGGAAAACCTTCTCGGACAATTCTGCTGGGCGTTCCAAGAGTTTGTTGAGGTTCTTTATGGCAAACAACCATTTCTCATACATATTATCAAGTTCATCAAGAGCCTTCTTGAAATTAGGCATTTCAAGGAATATGAAAGTCAACTTATCATAAAAAACGGTTTTCTTTTTAGTATCCATAAGTTTAACGACCGTCTTGACATCAGTATTCTTATCATCGAACTTGAAGTTTAGGATACCGATACAATATACACGCTTAAGTTCGTAGTTCCATTCACCACGGGGTGCAAACTCCCTGATAGGAAACGAGGCATAATAGACGGCCCTGTCCTTGAAATAATCCTGCTCAGTTTTCTGCATCTCGATTATGAACTTGTCGCCATTCTTGTTCTCGCAATAAATATCGAAAATTGCCCTTCTGTCCTCTACGGCACTACTCAAATGCTCGGTAGGAAGATATTTGATATCCACAATATCCTCCTGACCCGACAACAAGGCATTAAGGAAACTGATGAGCAAATCCTTGTTAGCCTCAGTTCCAAAATATTTCTTGAATGCGAAATCCGTATAGAAATTCGCATAACGCTCGCCTAACTGATCTATGTTGAAATTGTCTGTCATAACCGATAAATACTTTCTGCAAATTTACAATTTTTTTTACAATCCTTCTATCACATCCTCGGGCAAACCTGTGTACCTGGCGATTACATTATTGGGCATACCATCAGATTTCATAGATCTGGCTATCTCGATTGACCTTTCCTCTCGTCCCTCGGCTCGTCCCTCCACCTTGCCTGAGGCTGTTGCCCAACGGATAGCGTCGTATTCGTTGTGGAGCGATTCGCGGTGACGGTCATATCTTGCCCTCTGCTCGGGAGTCATTTTCTCGTACTGAAGTTTCTCCTTGGCTTTCTCGAGACCAGGAACAGTAGTATCGGGACGGATTGAATTGTTTTTCAGAAACTCCATCCACTCGTTCATAGCATTGCGGGCACTCTCTCGGAACTGCTTCACTCTGATAATGTAATAAACAGGCATTATCTCGCCAGCATCAAATTTGGTAAACTTGAACTGACGGTTGTCGTTGCGCTCAATCTCCTCAAGAGTGAGATCCTCCTTGCGTGATATTTTCAGAGTGTCGTTCTTATTGAGACCAACGAAACTTGTCTTGCCCTCATAGATAAAGTCGTCACCCACTCCAAAATCATAATAAACTATTGATATAGAATATATTTTGTGGATTTTGCCATAATCATCGCCATTCTCAAGTTGCTCTACCACGGCCTTCGAAACACCAAACAATACACGTTCCATATAATAAGTATATCTCGTGGTCTGAACCTCCACAATAAAGATTTCGCCGTTTTCATCTACGGCCTTGATATCCACTCTGTTATACTTGTCTTCCTCGTCCTCCTGATTGGCCTCGCTCTCCAATAAGTTGATGATAGTGCATTTCTTGCCCAGAAAGACCTCAATAAAGCCCTCCAGAACATCAAAATTGGCCTTGTTTCTCAGCAAGGTCTTCATCGCATAATCAAATTTAACAAGCATAATTACAAGTATAAAAATCCGCTACAAAGATAGGAAAAACAATTAATAACAAAACAAAAACTCAGAAAAAAACTCCCAAATTCGTAACCCTCGCTCCAAATGTACAAAAATATTTTCACCCAATTTTTGCCCTCAAATTCAAACTCATAAATAAAGAAGATTTTCCGCAGATTTTCCGCAGATTTTGAGCGAAGCGACTCCCTCCCAAAACAAAAAAGAGCCACCGCAAGGTGGCTCCCAAAATAGATTTATGTCAGATTTTCCGTCCTTTATTCCACAAACTTCGCCATACCTCTCACGGCGTGCCTCAAACTGCCCACCAGTTCCTGTGACTCCTGAATCATATTGATAAACAGAATCATAGCCTCGATATTGGCCTCGTTGTTTTGCAGAGTGTCCAGGATCTCCTTTCTGAACAGCGACAGCGAATCCTGAAGCTCCTGAGCATTGGCCCTGAACACCTCCACGCCATCAGCCTTAATGTCCTTGACCAGCGCACTGCCATCGGCAAAACAGTCAACCACACGGTTTCTGAAATCAATGAACTTGCCCACAAACTCACGTGGAACAGGCAGGAACGAGTTGCCTACGTGCTCACGGCAAGGGTCGTTGATACTCTTGAGACAGTAAATCATCCTCTGACACGAATTGTTCGAGAGATAAAACCACGTGTTCCTCTCCAATGCCATCATCGGATCCACATTGCGCATCGCCACAATCTCCTTCCTGCGGTTCTGCTTGAAAGTTACACGGCGGTCCTCAATCACATTAGCGCTACGCTTCAACTGCCTGTATTCCTGCGCGAAAAACGCATCAGTAATCGTCCTGTATTGCTGAGCCACAAAATCAATGTGGTCGAGATTCGTCATCACAACGTGCTTGCCAAGGAGAACAAAATTATTCGCCTTGTTCTCACCCTTGATAATCTGACTGATAAGCACATTCTCGGGTCCCTCGGTCTCGTCCTTGTGGAATTTCAGGTTGGAGCGGACAATCACGAAAATGGCCACCAAGATCATCACAATCATAGCCACCGAACCGCCAAACCAGGCCATCAGCACCACGATACCGCTCATCAGGAACGCCACAACGGCGGTAGCGAACCATCCGCCAATCACCGAGAACACGCCCGTAATTCTAAATACCGCGCGCTCCCTCTGCCAAGCCCTGTCGGCCAAAGACGAACCCATCGCCACCATAAAAGTAACGTAAGTTGTTGAGAGCGGAAGTTTCAAAGAGGTTCCTAACGCCACTAACAAACCAGCCAAAACCAGATTGATACTTGCCCTCAAAAGGTCGAAAGCCTTGCCATTCTGATTCCTCGTCTCATAGACATTAAACCTCTTGTCAATGAAATTCGCAACCTTCTCGGGCACCACCTTATCAACCGCAATCGCCAATTTAGTAGCGCCACGCACAATTCCACGCGCGATTCCCGACGATCCAAACATCTCGTCGGCATTGTCCTGACTGCCCAGGCCGACCTCAGTCTTGGTAACATTACGCGATTTTTTTGAGAGGAAGAGCGCCAAAACCATCACCAGGCCCGCGCCGAGAAGATACCATATCGGAGTGTGAGCGCTGTCCTGAAGCGACTTCATCAGAAAGCCCTCGGGATTGCCGTTTCCGTTGGCCTGAAAATCCATAAACGCATCGAGGCCTGTGAGCGGAACACCCACAAAATTCACGAGGTCGTTGCCCGCAAAGGCCATCGCCAACGCAAAAGTTCCCATCAGCACCACGGCCTTCAGTATATTTATTTTTGTAGCTGACAGCACCAGCATTATTGTGGCTGATACTCCGAAAATACCTGTCAGGATAAAGAAAGTGTTCTCTGATATGAAACTCTTCAGGTCGTGAGTCATCAGACTGCTGTCCTTGAGGCCCTTCACCAAAAGGAAATAGAGGATACAGGTGCTTGCTATCGCGCCGAAAATCACAAGTTTAATCCTTGTACTTACTTTCTTGTCCTGATACGTGAAAGTAAACACGCACCTCGTAATCCACATCACCAGACTACCGAAAACAAACGCCACGGCCACCGACACGAAAATCGCTATAATCACGCTTATAGCCTTGTCGGTATTCAGGAGAGTGGCCACCTGCGAGAACTCCATCTCGCTCGATTTCAGCACCTTCACGCTTGCAACCGCAAACGCACCGCCCAGCATCTCAAACACCATACTTACGGTAGTTGAAGTCGGCAGACCTAATGTGTTGAACACATCCAGGAGGATCACGTCGGTAATCATCACGGCCAGAAAAATGCAGATTACATCGTAAAACGAGTAATACTCAGGCGTGAAAATTCCGTGACGCGCCACATCCATCATACCATTGCTGAGGGCCGCGCCGGCAAACACACCCACAGCGCTCACGCAGAGAATAGTCTTGATACTCGCCGCCCTGCTTCCCACGGCCGAGTTCACGAAATTTACGGCGTCGTTGCTGACACCCACAAAGAGGTCAAACACCGCCAACACTATCAAAAATACAATGATAATGAGAAATATACTTTCCATACTTTTAAAAAGAATTAAGTGATTTATTCTGCCACAAAATTCCGGAAAGGATATTACAAAATTGTTACAAACGAGTGAAAGGACTATTACGGAATAGAAACAACAAAGCCACCCGGGAAGGTGGCTTTGTTGGGGGATTATGGTATATGAAAAATCAAAAAAAATTACCCAATATTTATCCCAATAACCATATTTTTTATTTATTTTTGCAGTAAAATATTTCAAAATGGACAAACTGAGAATAGAAAACTTCGGACCAATTATATATGCGGAACTGGAACTCCGCAAATACAACATAATTTAGGGCCTCAGGGCTCAGGAAAAAGTTGTATCCTCAAAATAGCCTCTTTTTGCAAGTGGCTCGAGAAAGTGTACATTTCAGGAGAGTACAATGAGATTAAGAAAAATCTTTCAGATAAAGAATTTCTTGAAATACATTTCTTGCAATTTTATAAACTTTCAGATTTTGCTGAAATCAAGGAAAACCAATACTCAAAAATATATTATTCTAATGATTTAGATTTAAATATTTGGTTAGATTTCAACTCAAAAAACAAAAAATGGATTACAATCAATGATGGAAGAGAGGATCACTCTCCCAAAAAGGTTGCGTATATACCAACAGAGCGTTGTGTGCTATCTGCAATCAATCCATCTGATAATGGCTTTAGAAAAAATCCTTGTTTAACAAAATTTGTTCGTGATTTCGAAATTGTAAAGGCTAAGCATACATCAAAAAGTAAATTTAAGATTCTTGGATTAAACATATCTTACTTTTATGATGAAAAACAGAAAGATAGTTTTCTTACTATCGAAAAAGATGGATTAGCAAAAAATATTCATTTCGAGAATGCCGCTAGTGGTTTTCAATCTGTAACACCCATTTGTGTTCTAATGGATTACTATTTGAATTCCTCAATGCCTCTTTCCTTGAAAAGTGAACAGTTTTTTGACGTACTTAAGTTTTTGATAGACCGCGACATTATAAAAGACGCCAAAGAATTAAAAAAGGCTGTTGATGACGAAAAGATTCGTTTACAATACAATCCTGACTGCTCAATTTTCGTGGAAGAACCCGAGGAAAATATTTTCCCTGAGACTCAATATGAATTGGTAAAATGGATGGTGCATACAATGGGTAATGGCAAAAAAAATTCATTGTTCATTGCAACTCACAGTCCTTACATTCTTACTTCGTTCAACAATCTTCTTTGGGCAGACAAGTCAATAAAAGAAAATCCTATCAACAAAGACAAGGTCTGTGAGATAATGAAGAACGACGTATTTGTAAGCCCTAATGAAATAAGTGCATATATTGTTGTTGACGGCAAAATTGAAGACATAATAGACGGAGGCTATCAAATTGCCGCGGAGAGGATAGATGAGGTTTCTAATTTGTTAGGTAACGAATTTGACCAACTAATTGACTTGGAATAATATGGCTACATTCAAAGAAAAATATTGCGACCCTGATTATATAGAATATGACGATGCCAGACCAATCGCCATACTAAAAGACAAGGGTAATAGTTGTACATACAGGTTGATTAATAATTCAGCCAGACATCTTACTGCCTATAACATTGATGGTGGAATACTAAAAAACAGTCTTCCAAAATGTGATAAGGCACTTTATGTTTCTGCGGAAAATGGTAAAACCAATGATATACTATATTTAGTTGAGTTCAAAGGTAAACACATCAACGATGCTACAGAACAGATTGAATCAACTATAAAACAATTAATAGTTGCGCCAAAAATAAAAGTTGACAAACTGAATGCTCGAATAGTAGCTACTGGTGTTCCCAAAATATTGAAAAAGGATTTTACCAGCAAGGTAGATGAACTAAAAAAGAAATACAAATGCTTCCTGCATTCTCCCAAAACATTAGACTTTGAAGAAACTCTGAAATAAACGAAAAAGGCAGTTGATCCCACTGCCTTTTCTGTTTTATCCCAATATCATTTTCTCAATCTCCCTCTTGGCATCTTCAAGAATTTTTTCGCCTTCAAGTTCAAGAGTCTTGGCTTGTTGACGCATAGAAGAAATAGTATTTGCTATTTCTTTTTGTTTGTCAAGAGGGGGTAATGCAATCTTTAATTCATCAAAAAATGATTTGTGTACTCGTTGTTGTCCTGCCGAACCTCCATAATAAAGTTTCGCAAAATTTAAAATAGTTTTATTACGTAAAAAATATAAAAATAAAATTGGTAATGCAATATTACAATCCTTAACTCTCAACACAAAAAATTCGGTTGAACCACATCCAAAATTATTTTTCAAATTTAGTGCTATGGTGGATTTGCCATTATGCATACAAGGAGTTATTTTAGCCCATAGTATATCTCCTTCTTGAAATTTTGTTAGACCTTGAATTTCTTTTATACTTTTGGTGGAATAATATTTTATTTCACCAAATCTCTCATCAACAGCATCCATAGGAATAAAAGATATCTCTTGGACTGAGCCATAATTTGTGGCTGGATCAACAAAAAACAAATCACTTAATGAATAAACAGGATAACAACTAGAAAAAATTGTTATTCTTTTAGACCAAATAGAAGGATCCAACCTTTTATCTGCAACCTCACTAAACTTTGTAATAAACATTCTATCTTTAATCCCACCATAATGAGTTTTAGGCATAGTAATCCCTAACTCATTAAGTAAATATGTGTCAATAGAATCCAACAATTCATTAGCCTGCCGTAATTTATCGGCGCGTAATGAATATGCAGAATTCATCAAATCTATAATTTTTTGTTGCATTTGAATTGGAGGTACAGGAATTGGCAAATGCTGTAATTCATTGGTATTAACACTCTGAACTGTTGTACTATGTTTAACCAATAATTTTAAAGCATAATCATTAAATACAACAAAGAAAAAACCTAAATATTCAGTCAAAATATTATCTATTATCGGTACAAAAAACTTAATATCTTGATTTATTGCTACTTCTGTTTTATTAATGGCAATAGGCAAAGTATGCAAAAGAATGCCACTTCTGACAACCATCAACAATGAATTTTTTACTGCAATTTTTGAAGAAGAATTCCGTAATCCCAATTCCGTAATGGAATCTTCTGTTGAATATAAATAAAAGGATTTCATATCCTTAGAAGATACCCAAGGAATATTACCATTCCAATATTCAGGATGATTCTTAGAAGGTGTTCCTCCCGAATATGATCGAACCAAATCTGAAAATTTGAATGTATTAAATTTGTATTTAATTTTGTTATTTATAAAGTTAAAAACATACGTTGAATCCCACCTATCAAGCAAATCACTTCTCTTGATAAAAAAGACCTTGTTGTTATCCACTTTATCGCCTAAGACAAAATCACTCATTAATATGCCTCCTTCTCAATTATGTAATTGATGAATCTTTCTAATTCTGGGGCTATTGTATCAAGTTCGTTAACAGGGGTAGCCCTTCCCGTAGCATCAAAACCAATTTCTTCGGCTATGGCCATAAAAATATCAAAATCCTCCTGCAAAGAAGATATTTTCTCTTCATATAGTGCCTGCAATTTATCTCTTAAATCAGAAATGTTCTGATTGTAATAATCGGACAATTCCTTTTTCCAATTCTTGAAAGCATCAGTTGACTCGATCTCCTTGCGGTCTGTCTTGCCAGTATTATTCTCGAAACCATCGTGTTTTTTTAGTCTTTCTTTCTTTTCCTTTTCCCAATTCTCGATAGTTTCCACATACTTATAAGCCGACTTCAGTTCCTTTTGAAGTTTCTCCTGGTTGGATATTATCCGCTCAGTCTTCTCCTTGGACCATTTTCTCAGAAACATTACTGAACTCTTCACACCAGCGCCATTGGCGCTGAAAGTAGTCTGTGGGAGACTTATCACTGCAATAATTCTGTACCAATGTTGGATCTTATTTCTAACATATTGTAAGGACGAATTGGTAAGAATACCATCTGGAATTACAATGGCAAGGATACCACCTTCCTTCAGGAAATTGTAATCCTGCTCAATAAACAATACCTCAGTACTCTGAGAATCACGGTTTTTCACGGCAGAGTTTTTTGTGTCCAGCCAGTCCACATCCCTGTTTCCCAATTTGTATTGGTGGAGGTATGCGCTCTCTGTCTGTTTTACAGAACTTCCAAAAGGAGGATTTGTAATGATAAAGTCGAATGTGCCATACTTGAATCCTTTGTTTCCTGTACGAGACTCAATCACTTCGGGCTTTACAAGTCCATCACAAGAAATCACGTTGGTATGGCCGTCGTCGTGGATAATCATATTCATCTTGGCTGAGCGCGCAATCTGCTCATTGATTTCGATACCAAACAGATTGTTTGAGGCGAAATCGTGCCAGAAATTATAGTGTTGAATTGAGCCCTCTTTGTAGTACTCTCCTGCAAGGGTTCTCACCTTGTCGAGAGCATAAAGCAAGAAACCTCCACTACCACAAGACGAATCCAAAACCATTGATTCGTTTGTGATAGGCAGACAGGATACAATAAACTTCACAACATTTCTTGGGGTAAAGAATTGTCCGAAGTCTCCACGGAAATAAGAACCCATAAAGGCCTCAAAAGCACGACCTTTGCTGTCAAGATCGGTATCTGACAAATTGATTCCCTGCAAATATGATACAACAGTCCTTACTCGCTGAGGAGTAAGTCTGATATTGTCCTTGAAAACTTCTCTGTCCTTTTTCCTTCCCTCCTCATATAAGTTTCTGATACGGTTAAAAAGGTCAAGGGTAATTTGTTCTTCTTTCTGTTCCTGAGACAAGATATTTTGTTTGTCTTCAATATCCACAATCTGAAAATCGTATGGATCACCTTTTTTGCGAGGCTTGCGCTCATCCCAAATTTTGCAGAATATAAGTTTATCCAATTCATCGAAGGCCTCCGAGGGGTTCAACTGACCACCTGCCCATAGAGACTGATGAGCCTGACGGAAAATCCTTGAGAGATCGGCCTCTGTAATTTCCTCCAAATCAAAATGCTTTACTTTGATTGGATCCGAGCCAGGATTCTCATTTCCTATTCTGCCACCCTTGGCATATTTGAATAATGGTGTCTGCTTGCCACAAGAGGGAATATTAGTAATGGTATCCTTGCGAAGGCTTTCCTTGTCGTATTTGTAATATTCGTTCTTCAACTTGGAAGTTACCCAAACATATTTGGTAGTTCCAGGCAATGCGTATGCGTAACTGAAACCCTGATCTACGGCATTCTTGAATTCAGCTTCAGAAATATCCTCTTTCTTACATTCGATAACTATGTATGGAGACAAACGCTTATCATCCTGATATACAACTATATCAGCCTCCTTAGTAGAAGAGCCCATTGGAACGGTCACAAACATATCAATGCGCTCCACAGGATATTCATAAACGTATATCAACGAAAGGTAAGTATAAGCCTGAACCTTCTCCTCTGGATTGTTGAAGTTTCGGGACTTATTTAATTTAATATATGTAATCTTGGAAATATCGTCGTTAAAACTGATAATTCCGTCCTTAATAGCCTTGTCAAAAATTTGTTCCATACTAAATAAATTCTTTTAAGGCTTCAAAAATACTAAAATTATCAGTTGAAACAAAAGAAAACTATGATTTTTTCAAATTTGCAGATTTTTCACCCAATTTCGAGCGAAGCGACATCTCAAAACAAAATTTTTTCCTATCTTTACCCCTCGAAAACTTATAATATAAAACTAACAAATTGATGAAAACTACATTCAAGTTCCTTCCCTTATTGGGAATTTCGCTGTTTGCGCAGTGCAAGGAGGCTGATTTCCAGATTGTTGACAATAGCGGAAACGTAGCCCAGATCTGCGTTGACACCGCCGATTGGAAAGGCGTCACCCGCGCCGTACAAGACCTCGCCCTCGATATCCAGAGGGTATCAGACAGAAAAGCCGAAGTAATAAACTCGGTTGTCCCTAACGGCTCGCAGATAATCGCGGGCACCATCGGCAAGAGCCAGTTCATCGACAGCCTTGTATCAGCCGGCCGACTAAACGTGGACGGAATCCGCGGTGAGTGGGAATCCTACGTAATCGAGACCATCGACGGCAACCTCGTAATCGCGGGTAGCGACAAGCGCGGAACCATTTACGGAATCTACGAGGTATCAGAGACCATCGGAGTATCGCCCTGGTATTGGTATGCCGACGCACCTATCCAGCATCAGAACACAATCACTTGGCAGTCAGGCCGTAAGCTACAGCCGTCACCCAAAGTGAAATACCGCGGAATCTTCATCAACGACGAATGGCCATCCTTCGGCACCTGGTGCAACAACCATTTCGGAGGCGTCAACTCCCAAATGTATTCCAATATGTTCGAGCTGATACTGCGCCTCAGAGGCAACTACCTCTGGCCGGCAATGTGGGCGTCGAGATTCAACGAGGACGACACACTCTCGCCCAAAATCGCCGACGAGTACGGCATCGTAATGGGCACATCTCACCACGAGCCGATGATGAGGGCCCACAAGGAATACACCACCCGTCGCGACTCCATCGGCCCTTGGAATTATGCTACTAACAAGCCCAACCTCGACAAATTCTTTGAGGACGGACTCCGACGCAACTGCCAGTACGACAACCTGATAACCATTGGAATGCGTGGCGACGGCGACGTGGCTATGGGCAATGGCGACGACGAGGAGAATATGCGAACCCTAA
Source organism: Bacteroidales bacterium (assembly GCA_045597465.1). Lineage (GTDB taxonomy): Bacteria > Bacteroidota > Bacteroidia > Bacteroidales > UBA3824 > UBA3824. The sequence goes on from JAZLKG010000010.1 coordinate 57,208, forward strand.
CCAGCGTGGTGGAGGGTCAGCGCCAGATAATAGAGCGTGTGTATCAGAAACCAGCATCAGAAATCCCCCAACTTTGGGCCATTTTCACTGAGGTTCAGAGATATTACGACGCGGGCTTCACCGTGCCCGACGACGTAACACTCCTCTTCTGCGACAACAATTGGGGCTACATCCGTCGCGCAGGCACTCCCGAGGCCCGACAGCGAAAAGGCGGAATGGGAATGTATTACCACATCGATATGAACGGCGGACCCTGGAACGACCGTTGGGTAAACACCACCACGCCACACAAAATCCGCGAGCAACTCAACATCGCGTATCAGACGGGAATCGACCGTATTTGGATCATCAACGTGGGCGACCTGAAACCCAAGGAAATGCCGATAGATTTCATAATGGATTACGCTTGGGACCCCGACGCAATCCCTGCCGACAAGGTGGACGATTGGACTACTAATTGGGCAAAATCCATCTTCGGACCCGCGCACGCCAAGGAGATTGCTGATATCATCACCGAATATTCCAAACTAAATCTTGAGCGGAAGCCTGAGGTTCAGCGTGTTGGCATCTACAGCGCATCCACGGGAGAGGCTCAGCGAATGGCCGACCGTTGGGACAGCCTCGAAAGCCGAACCCTCGCATTATCGAAGGATATTCCTGACAATGCCCGAGACGCTTGGTACCAACTCGTTGAGTATCCAGCGGTTGCGTCGGCAGGAGTGGCCAAGATCTACCTCTATGCCACCATCAACCACTACCTCGCCCAAAAGAACAATCCTCTCGCCAGCAAATACGCCGATATGGCACGTCAACTCTTTGAGCGTGACAGCGTTATGACCGAGAAATACAACAAGGAAATCTCCAACGGCAAGTGGGACGGATATATGCTCGATAAGCACATCGGATACTCCCAGTGGTTTATGCCCGATAGGAACATTCTCCCTGAGTTGCAGGAGGTTAGTGTCTCTGATACGGAATCTGACGCAAGCTTTACTGCCGAAAAATATTGGGACGACATCGAGACCTCCGAGATCGACATTATGGCCCATGACTACAGCCGTATCAGCCAGACCGAAACTGCCAAATGGACCTTCCTGCCAGGCCTTGGACGAGGCAAGGGAAATATGGGAATAGAGCCCGTTACATCGCCAAGTTTCCCCGACGGCAACGGCCCCGCATTGGAATACGACATCGAGTTCCAGGCATCAGGCTCTCAGAAACTTGCGGTAGGAATCCTGCCTACCAACGACATCTATCCAGCCCGAGGTCTCCGCCTTGGAGTCCGCATCGACAACGGCGAGCTTCAGGTGATAGACGCGCGACAGGGCTACGTGGATACCTTCAGCGAATACACACCCGAGAACATCGCCCGTAGCAAGGTGCTCAAGCCATTGCCAGCCAAGGACAACAACCTCCACCTAACCAAGTGGCAACCAATGCGTAGCGAGATTTTCGACAACATCCGCTGGCTGTCGGTAAACATCGACATCCCAACCGCAGGCCTCCACACCGTAAAAATCGTGATGATAGACCCCGAAATCGTGGTAGAGAAACTGATCCTAAACCCCGACAACGACCACCCAACATATTACGGAATAAGGTAAAAATAATTAACGTAAGTTCTACTAATTTTTATATTCTCTAAGAGGTTAAGAGATATAAGAGTTTTCTCTTCAAAAGGCGGAGTTTCCTTCGAAAACTCCTATTAGAGTTTAAGAGTCCTTCCGCTGAGAAGCTCTTAAACTCTTTGAGTAATTTTTGTAAAAAAATTACGTCTCTTAAAATTAAGTGACGCTCTTAACTCTCTTACCCTCTTAGAGACAAAAAAAATCATCGAACTGACGTTAATTAAAAAATCTGCGCAAATCTGTCCGATCTGCGTCATCTGTGTTCAAAAAAAATCAAGCAATGAAAAAACTTATAACATCAGCAATCTTTGCGCTCGCCACCATCACCGCCAGCGCACAGGGATTCACCAATCCCGTACTCCCAGGCTTCCACGCCGACCCGTCGGTATGCCGTGCGGGCAACGACTTCTACCTCGTTAACAGCACCTTCCAGTATTTCCCGGGAGTGCCAGTCTTCCACAGCAAAGACCTCGTAAATTGGGAGCAAGTCGGCAACTGCCTCACCAGAAAATCACAGTGCGACCTCTCGAATATGGACGGCAACGCCGGAATCTACGCGCCCACCATCCGCCACCACAAGGGCAAATTCTATATGGTGACCACCGTTTTCCCATCGCGCCGACACTTCTACGTATCCACCAATGACCCATCGGGCCAGTGGTCGGAGCCCATCATAATCGACTTTGCCATCGGCAGTTGCGATCCCACACTCTTTTTCGATGATGACGACAAATGCTACTTCCTCTGGAAAGAGGGCGACATCAAAATCTGCGAGATCGACGTGGAGACCGGCAAGCAACTCGGCGAGATCCATCACCTTGGCGTGGGCCTTGGCGGACGCTACCCCGAGGGTCCCCACATCTACAAGAAAGACGGATATTATTACCTGATGCTCGCTGAGGGAGGCACAGAGCACGGCCACCACGTCAACATCCTTAGAAGCACCTCGCTCTTTGGACCTTACGAGGCCAACAAAGCCAACCCCATACTCTCGCACTTCAGTATGGCCGAGCAGAACAACCCCATCCAGGGCCTTGGTCACGCCGACCTCATCCAGGCCAACGACGGCAGTTGGTGGATGATATGCCTCGGATACCGCACAAGTGGCTACCTTCAGCACGTAATGGGACGCGAGACATTCCTTGCCCCCGTCCGTTGGGACAAGAACGCCTGGCCTGTCGTTAACGGCAACGGAACCATTCAGATAGATATGGATTGCCCAACACTTCCACAGGTAGCAATGCCCAAGGATCCCGTTCAGGAGGAGTTCGAGGGCGCTGATATGCCCCTTGGCTGGCATTATCTGTGTATCCCTGATGCTTCAAGATACTCGCTCACAGAGCGAAAAGGATTCCTCCGCCTGAGGCCATCGAAAGTTACGCTCTCCGAGGTAGCCTCGCCCACATTCGTAGCCCGCCGTCAGACCCAGCTCAACTTCGAGGCCACCATCGTCATCGACGCAAGCAACCTCTCCGAAGGCTCCATCGCGGGACTCACGGCCTACGCCGCCGCGCTCAATCACTACGACATCGCCCTTACGCGTGAGAAGGGAAAACTGAAAGCCATCTCCCGAATCCGTGTGGGTCAGGTATCTCATATCGAGAATGTTATGGATTTGTCCTCTAACGTTGCCTACCTCCGCATCAGCTCCGATAGGGATTTCTATTATCTCTCGGTATCAGCTGACAACAAGAAATTCACCCAACTCGCCAAAATGGATTACCGCTACCTGAGCACCGAGACCATCGGAGGCTTCACAGGCGTAATGCTCGGCCTCTTCGCCGAGGGCAACAAGGGATTCGTAGATATCGATTGGATGAGGTACGAGGAGAAATGACGCTCGTAGATGCGCAGACGTGCGTGAAAAAAAAATAGAATAAAAAACAGCCATTCCTGATTAATCAAGAATGGCTGTTTTGTTTGTTTTATAATCCCTGGATAATTTCCAGTGGCAAACCTGTGTATTTCGCTATTTTTTCTACAGAAAGACCGTCGGCCTTAAGTTCTTGGGCCATTCGGATTTTTTCCTCTGCGCGACCTTGTTCGTATCCTTTTTCATACTTGGTTTTCCTGAATCCAAGCCTCTATTTCGCAATACTTATCCATATAATAAATAATTTTGCGACAAAGATATAAAATAATATTTATTAAATCAATGTTTTTCCAAAAATTCTTTCTAACTTAGCGCCCAAATATTTTTATCGTACGATGATACCTACCAAACCAAAAAAAGTAATTGGAATATTGACTGGCGGCGGCGACGTGCCTGGCCTGAATCCCGCGATTAGAGGTCTCGTGAGACGCGCTATCAACGAGGGATACAAGGTTATTGGCATTAAGCGTGGCTGGGCGGGCCTTGTGGAAATGAGGCGCGACCGCAATGCCGACAATACCGACTGTTTTGAGGAATTCACCAAAAAACTTATCAGTCAGACACTTATAAACGAGGAGGCATTTCTGCACTCGTCGAGAACCAAACCTTCCAACATTAAGAAGGACGATATCCCTGAGCACCTGAAGGATATCTACAACGAGGAGGTAAACGACCTTACTCCCGAGGTAATCAAGAACATAGAATACCTGCAACTCAATTACTTAGTTGTTATAGGAGGCGACGACACCATAAAATATGCGGGCCGTCTCAGCAACGAGGGCGTCAAGATAATCGCCATACCCAAAACTATGGACGGCGACGTATATGGCACCGATTACTGCATAGGCTTCAGCACCTGTATCACCCGCACTATCAATCTGATACATACCCTGAGCGCCTCGGCCGGTAGTCACGAGAGATTCCTCGTGATAGAGGTTTTCGGCAAATATTCGGGCTTTACGGCAATGCTACCTACATTGGCTGGAGTAGCCAACAGGTGCGTGATTCCCGAGGCCGAGTTCCATATCAGCCAACTCGCCGAACTTATGGTAATGGACCGAGCCTCAAGCAGTGGAAAATTCTCCACCGTTCTGGTATCGGAGGGCGCAAGATTTCACGGAATGGAGCAGACCGAGCGCAAGAGCGGAATCGGCGAGACTATCGCGCAGAAACTCCGCAAGGCCTCGGCAAAATTCAACAACGGCAAGCGTGTTGACACTATCGTGCAAAACCTTGGCTATCTGGTACGTACAGGCTATCCAGACGCCACTGACTCGCTGGTTCCAATAGCATTCGGCAACATTGCAATGGACCTGATACTTCAGGACAAGCACGGAATGATGACCGCCCTCCGCGACGGATTCTACACCGCCGTTGATATCAACGAGGTTGTAAACGGCAACAAAATCGTGGACGTGGATAGATTCTACGACACCGAGCTCCTGAAACCAAAGGTAGACTCGTTCATCAATCTCCCACAAATGATAATGACGAGCACTGCGGGATTAGAGAGGAGAGTTTAGAGATCAGAGAGGAGAGAACGCTGATTCGCTCGTAGAGACGCACGGACGTGCGTGTAATTATAACAAAACAACACAGACGTGCGTGTAAAGTCCCCGACGGGGACAAAGTATCAATAACCGTATGTTCAACGCTCTTCAGAGCGGTTAACATACGGACAAAAAACGAACATAAAAATCACAAAATATAATGGAAAACAGTTTGAAAATCGCTGTGATTGAAGCCGTTAAGGCTTTGTATGGCAAGGACGCCAATGAGTCACAGGTTCAGATACAGAAAACAAAGAAGGAATTTGAGGGCGACCTCACAATCGTGGTGTTCCCACTCCTGAAACTCGCTGGCAAGAAGCCCGAGGAACTCGCAAACGAGCTGGGCAACTACCTCGCCGAAAACTGGAGCAACTGCAAGGGCTTCAACGTTGTGAAGGGCTTCCTGAATATCGTTTTGAAGAAATCGGCAATCACCGATATGCTCCTCAAAATCAATGAGGATCCAAAGTTTGGAATCACTCCCGTAACCGAGAAGTCAAAGAAAATCGTTCTTGAGTTCTCGTCACCAAATACCAACAAGCCTCTCCACCTCGGTCACCTGAGAAACAACTTCTTAGGCGACTCTATCAGCAAGATCCTGAAGGCTGGCGGAAACAATGTAATAAAGGTGAACCTGGTAAACGACCGCGGAATCCATATCTGCAAGTCGATGCTGGCCTGGCAGAAGTGGGGCAACGGCGAGACTCCAGCCTCATCAGGAATGAAGGGCGACCACCTCATCGGCAAATACTACGTGGAGTTCGACAAGCACTACAAGGCTGAGATCAAGGAACTTATGGAGAAAGGAATGACTGAGGACGACGCCAAGCAGAAGGCTCCCTCAATCATTGAGGCTCACGAAATGCTCCAGAAATGGGAACAGGGCGACAAGGACACCGTGGAGCTCTGGAAGACTATGAACAACTGGGTTTACGACGGTTTCGACGTTACCTACAAGCGTATGGGCATTGAGTTCGACAAGATTTACCACGAGTCGGAGACCTACCTTGAGGGCAAGCAGTACGTGCTCGACGCCCTTGAGAAGGGTATCTGCACCAAGAACGAGAACGGCGCAACAATAATCGACCTCACCGACGACGGCCTCGACCAGAAGGTGCTTCTCCGCAGCGACGGCACCACAGTATATATGACTCAGGACCTCGGAACAGCCGCAATGAGACAGCGCGAGTGGAATTTCGACGAGGCTATCTATGTGGTTGGCAACGAGCAGGATTACCACTTCAAGGCACTGAAACTCGTGCTCAAGAAAATGGGCTTCAGCTGGGCCGACGGTATCACACATTTCTCTTACGGAATGGTGGAGCTTCCTAACGGCAAGATGAAATCGCGCGAGGGCACAGTGGTGGACGCCGACGACCTTATGGACGAGATGAAGGAGACCGCCCGCAAGACTTCGGAGGAACTCGGAAAACTCAACGAGATGACTCCCGAGCAGCAGGACCTCACCGTAACCACAATCTCTATGGCCGCCCTCAAGTACTTTATCCTGAAAGTTGACCCAAGAAAGACCATCCTCTTCAACCCTGCCGAGAGTATCGACTTCAACGGAAACACAGGTCCATTCGTGCTCTACACATACGCACGTATCTGTTCAATTTTCCGCAAGTTGACCGATAAGGGTATGGCCCGCGAGGCGCTTTCTGCCGACTTCGACAAGGCCACCGAGGCCGAGACAAGTCTGGTTCAGCACATTGCGTCCTTCCCGTCAGCAATCGCCGACGCCTGCAACCTTTGCAGCCCAGCACAGATAGCAAACTACGTTTACGAACTCGCCAAGCAGTTCAACGGCTTCTACCACGACCACCCAATGCTCAACGAGGAAGACGCTCAGATCCGCGAGTTCCGTCTCACAATAGCCGAGAACACAGGCCGAATCATCAAGAAGTGTCTAAATATGTTGGGAATAAATGTATTGGAGAAGATGTAATTAAACAATCGGAGATTGTTTAATGGACAATGGATAATATCCGTTAATTAAAAAAAGAGCAAACGAGATTATATTTTGTTTGCTCTTTTTTTTCCACTATTCCCGAACGTCCCACACGTCCCCGACCTCAGCGTTTCGATTGTATTGGCTGAGGTAGGGGAAATGGAATAATCACCCGTTTTTCTCAAAAAAAATAATTATTTCTCAAAATAATAATTTATATTTGCAGAAAATTGAAACAAAATGGAAGCAACAATGACATTCAACTCCGTTATGGATTTCTTGGATAATTTGGACATTGAGGCAAAAGAGAATGTAATCACAAGACTTATACATTCAATAACTCATCCAGCAAAAAAGAAATCCAAAACAAAAAAAGAGACATTAAATTTAGAATCCAAGCCCAATGAAGCCTTAACCGACGAGGAACGCGAAATCCTTTTCAACAGATATTGCGGCTCGTGGGATTGGCCAGAGGAAGAATATCCTACCGACCAGTTTATTTCTGATTTGGAAGAAGTTTTGAAAGACAACGAGGATGAAAAACTGAAACAATTATTTGCTGAATATGAGTAAGTATTTGCTTGACACCAATATCATAATACACTATGCAAGAAATGCATACGATATAAGAGAAGCCATAGCAAAAGTTGGCGTAAATAATTGTTACATTTCAGAAATTACACTTGCTGAACTAAAAATCGGAGACGAAATAGCAAAACAGAAAGGCTATTCCGTAAAAACTCCGACGGATGAATTATGCAAACCATTCAAGATATTATCAATAGCTTCTTCCATAAACTTCTTTGCTAAAGAAACTGCAAGACTTCAACATATCGGCAGACCTTTGCATAATCATTTTGACTTATTAATAGGTTCTACGTCGGTAGTAAATAATATGATTATGGTTACAGAAAACCTTAAAGATTTTGAGAATATCGAAAATATAAGAATCGAGAATTGGGTAAAGCGAGAAAAATAACGTTTGTTGTGAATTACCGATTTTTTCCTTATCTTTGCACAGAAATCCGATAAACTTTCAGAAAATGGGAATGTTCTTGAATCCAGGGAATGAGAACTTCAGGCAGGCTCTCAGATCCAAAATTTACGTAGATAAGACATTGGCAATAAAGGAGTTCAATAACCTTTTGGATACCAACGACAAGTTTATATGTATGACAAGGGCACGCAGATTTGGAAAAACTATGCTCCAAAGTCTTGTGACAGCCTATTACTCAAAGGGGTGCGATTCAAGAGAGATTTTCAGCAATCTGAAAATTTCTACTGAACTTGCAGACCCTAACGACGTTGAAAAGTATCAGAAAAACCTCAATGCATTCAATGTCATACTTATGGATTTCAACGGATTTAAGGCAATGTTGGCTTCAGGGGAAGACTTTTTTGACGCATTACATAAAACCATTTCAGAGGAATTTGTAAAAGAATTTCCTGATTTGAATTTTGAAAACTGCGATACAATATCTAAATGCATTCAAAAAGTATATGCAGAAACAAATCAGACTTTCATAATCCTTATCGATGAATATGACTTTTTTGTAAGAAATCAAGTTGATAAGGACACATTTGAAAAATTCCTGGAATTACTCATCAGTCTCTTCAAGAATGCAAGTTTATCTCCTGCCATTTCATTGGCGTATCTCACAGGTATTCTGCCTATTGTAAGGGACAAAATCCAGAGCAAACTGAATACTTTCAAGGAATATACAATGCTGAATGCCAAGCCTTTCGAGAAATATATCGGATTCACCAAGGACGAGGTGAAGGCTCTCTGCAAGGAATATAAAATGTCTGCCAACGGTATGAGGCATTGGTACGACGGCTACAAGATAAACAACGAGAGTCTCTATAATTCCAATTCGGTGGTGAATGCTCTTTTGAGAGAGGAATTCGGAAGTTACTGGGGACAGACTGGCAGTTATGAGGCGGTATCAGACTATATAAAATTCGATTTCTTCGGCATTCAGGAAGACGTCGCCAAACTTATTGGAGGTCAGGAAGTAAAAGTGGACGTTACAACATACCTGAACACTCTCGACGATTTCAAATCGAAGGACGACGTGTTCACATACCTGATACACTTGGGCTACCTTACATACGTGCCTCAAAACAAGACTTGCAAAATCCCAAATTACGAGGTGAATTCTCAATGGGGGAAGGCGCTTATAGGATTGCCACAATACAGCGAGACTCATAAAATCATAAAGGAATCGGAAGACCTTTTGGACGCCGTAATCAAGTGCGACGACAGTCTCGTTGCCGATTCGCTCAAGAGATCTCACTCGTTGGTAATGAGCAATTTGCAATACAACAACGAGGCTTGTTTCGCGTCGGCGATAATGCTGTCGTTCATAGCGGCGCGCGATTATTACACCGTCTTTATGGAACTGCCCACGGGCGACGGTTTTGCCGACGTGGTGCTGATTCCCTACAAATGCAAGAAGCCCGCCCTCGTAATCGAGTTGAAAATCGACACAGTTGCCGAGACAGCAATCAATCAGATTTACACCAGGAAATACGGCTTCAACCTCGAGAAATACCGTGGCAACACCCGTTTCATCGGAATCTCCTACAACAAGGAGAGCAAGGAACATTTCTGCAAGATAGAGAAGTGGTGATTTTTTCACAAAAAAATATTACCCTTTAAAAAATTATTATTACCTTTGCATCTGATTAATTTTGAAGTTAAAACATTAAAATATTGATATCCATGACATTACTGGAACAAATCAGAGAAAATGCCAAGAAGGCCAACAAGAGAATCGTGTTGCCTGAGGGCGAGGAAGAGCGCACTTTGAAGGCCGCTGACGTAATCCTCGGTGAGGGAATTGCACAGCTCGTGCTCATCGGCAACCCCGATACTATTGCCAACAACGCAAAGGCTATGGGCCTCAGCAATATCAGCAAGGCTACAATCGTTGATACCAAGACTTTCGACAAGAAGCAGAAGTACGCCGAGATAATGGCAGAGATCCGCGCCGCAAAGGGTATGACCGTAGAGAAGGCTCTCAAGCAGCTCGACAGCCCTTATTTCATTGGTACACTTATGATTAAGGCTGGTGACGCCGACGGTATGGTGGCTGGAGCCATCTGCTCTACAGCTGATACCATCCGCCCAGCTCTCCAGTACATCAAGACAGCTCCTGGCGTAAAGACAGTTTCAGGTGCTTTCATCGTAGTAGTTCCAAACAAGGAATATGGTCAGGACGGAGTGTTCCTCTTCGCCGACTGCGCAGTAAACATCGCTCCTGATGCCGCACAGCTTGCCGATATCGCTGTAATGTCTGCCAAGACCGCCAAGGCTCTCGCCGGCATCGATCCAAAGGTTGCAATGCTCAGCTTCTCTACAAAGGGCTCTGCACAGCACGAGGCTGTCGACAAGGTGGTAGAGGCTACCAAGCTCGCACAGGCCGCAGCTCCTGAGCTCCAGATCGATGGTGAGCTTCAGCTCGACGCCGCCCTCGTACAGAAGGTGGCCGACCTCAAGGCTCCTGGCTCTCACGTAGCTGGCAAGGCCAACGTTCTCGTATTCCCATCACTCGAGGCAGGCAACATCGGCTACAAGCTCGTTCAGCGTCTCGCAGGCGCCAGCGCAGTAGGTCCTATCCTCCAGGGTATGGCCGCTCCTGTAAACGACCTTTCACGTGGCTGCTACGTAGAGGATATCATCGATACAGTAGCCATCACAGCCCTCCAGGCCGCTGCTAAGTAACCATTTCACCTTCGGTGAAAGTTATTTATACATAAATTAAAAGAATTATGAAAGAATTAAAAGAATTACGGCTTAAAGGCATTCTTTTAATTTATTTGTAATTCTTTTAATTTTTTGGATAAGGAAAAAGCCAGCATAGCTGGCGTAAAGAAAACTCTTTTCGGATATATTATTAAGGTATATAAAAAAATGAAGATATTAGTTATCAATTGCGGAAGCTCTTCTCTGAAGTATCAGCTCTTCGATATGACTTCCGACACAGTACTCGCCAAGGGCGGTGTAGAGAAGATTGGTATGGCTGACTCATTCCTGAAGCATCAGAAGGGTGAGGAGCCTAAGGTAAAGATTGAGAAAGCCATGAACGACCACAAGGAGGCTATCGAGCTCGTTCTCAATACTTTGACAGATTCTAAGACTGGCGTTATCGCTTCATTGAAGGAGATTGACGCCGCTGGTCACCGTGTATTGCACGGCGGCGAGATCTTCAAGGAGTCTGTCCTCATCAACGACGATGTAATCGCCAAGATCGAGGAGCTCGCTCCACTCGGACCTCTCCACCAGAAGGCCAACCTCAAGGGTATCTACGCCATCAAGGCCATCCTCCCAGAGTTGCCACAGGTAGCAGTATTCGATACAGCTTTCCACCAGACAATTCCAGACTACGCATACATGTACGCCATTCCTTACGAGCTCTATGAGAAGCTCCACATCCGTCGCTACGGCTTCCACGGCTCAAGCCACAGATATGTTTCAAAGCGTGCATGCGAGTTGCTCGGTCTCGATTACAACAACTCCAAGCTCATCACCTGCCACATCGGCAACGGCGCTTCTTTGGCTGCCATCGTCAATGGCAAGGTTGTGGATACCACAATGGGTCTCACACCTTGCGAGGGCGTTATGATGGGTACACGCTGCGGCGATATCGACCCAGCCGTTTTCCCATTCCTCTTCCAGAACGGCGCTCTCAAGCCAGAGGATATGGACAACTTCATCAACAAGAAGTGCGGTGTACTCGGCGTTTCTGGCGTATCTTCTGATATGCGTGATGTAGAGGAGGCAGGCTTTGGCCGCAAGGAGCACAGAGCTGCCCTTTCTCTCAAGATGTACGACTACAAGATAAAGAAGTACATCGGTGCCTACATGGCTGCCATGAACGGTTGCGACGCCATCATCTTCACAGGCGGTATCGGCGAGAAGGGCGACACCACACGCCGTGGCGTTGCCATGAACCTCGAGGCTCTCGGCGTAGAGTTCGACGACAGCATCAACACCGGCCTCCGCGACGAGGAGAAGGTAATCAGCAAGCCTACCTCAAAGGTGAAGGTTATAGTGGTTCCTACCAACGAGGAGCTCGTAATCGCTCAGGATACAATGGCTTTGGTAAAGTAAGCCGCAGTATCAGACACTTACTCTTAAACATAAAAATAGCGGATTCACTTCAAAATGGCGAATCCGCTATTATTTTTTTGTGGCCTGATGCTTACTGCTTTTCAACTATAGGGCCAAAGTCTTCCTCGGATTTGAATTCCAAAAGCGAATTGTAAGTCTGGTCGGGAATCTCGTCACAGCCAAGCCTTACAAAGAATGGGAACTCAAGTTCATCAAATTCAATAGTGAAAAAATCATCACCGCTTTTCCAAACCTCTGGTGTAAAGTAGAAATGCTTGTCATTGCAGAAACGGAATCCGCAGTCATCCTCTTTAAACTTATTTCCGACAATCAGTTTTACCGGAACAGGAATGCCGTTGTCGTTTCTCACTTTCACGAAATACTTGCCATCCTTCTGGCCGCACTCTGCAATGGAGAGATCTGGACACTTTGGCTGATAATACCAGGGATTGATAAACCAATCAAGATTGTCGCCATAGGCTGTTCGTACGGCATTCAGGAAATCCTCGGCTTTGGGATGCTTGCCAGCCCACGCAGCGAAGAAATCGTTGATCATATTACCAAACTTATCAGCGCCAAGCACCTCGCGCATCATGTATAATGCCAAGAAAGACTTATCATAAGAGATAGAATTATAATCCCTGGACGAGGCGAATGAATACGAAGGAGTGAATACAACTCCCTCAGTATAACTAACACTTTCATCCAGCTCACCTGTGGGACCCATCATCTCCATATAGCAGAAGCCAACGTAATTGCTTTTGCTGTGTATTACATCCCGGCCTTTCACAAGATATGGCAGAAGCATGGCGAACCCTTCGTCCATAAAACCTTCCCTGGCCTGATTGAAACCTGCCACAAAAGGTGCGTACTGATGCGCAAGCTCGTGACAGACAACAAATTGAGATGATTCATCGTCCATCCAGCGAATGCCAAGGTTCACCATTCCGGGAAACTCCATTCCACCCGACTGGTGCCCATTGTCGAAGAGAACAATCTGCTTATAAGGGAATGCAATTTTGCTGAAAATAGGCTGGATGCCTCTGATAAAAGACTTGGCAGGCTCCCTGGTATCCTTTATAAAATTACCTTCCCTCGACATAATTACCAACTGAACCTCACCTGAAGCACTTGGTACAACGTCTTTTGTTACTTTCATATCCTTGGAAGCTGCAAAAGAAAAGTCGAAGAAACCATTGGCAATAAAATGCCAGTTGTTGTCGGCATTTGCCTTGTAGTCGGGAATTGCTCCGTCTGCTGTTGGCACTGATGCATAAACATAATAGTTGTCATGAGTTTTAATGTCGACATCATAATCGGCCAGCTCATAATAGAATTCCTCCATTCCGGTGTGATTCACCATATCCCAGCCGTTGTCGTCATATACCGCAATCTGCGGATACCAGTAACCCACGAAATAATTGCCTTCGTATTTGCCCGACCTATTGTGGCTGGAGTTGGATTGGAGAAATCTGAAAGTGTAGTCGATATTCAGCGTTACACTAGCTCCAGATGCCAGAGGCTTCTTGAGTTTGGCTGTCATCTTGGTGCCTTCAATCTTAAACTCAGGAACAGGTTTCTTGCCCTGCCTTATAGAACGGATCTCGAATGGAGATTGTTCCTTGTAGTTCTCGTATAGATTGAAGACAATCTCTGTGAGAGTCTGGGGACTGTTGTTGGTGTAGGTGACTGACTCGCTGGCAGTAATAACACCATCCTGGGTGTTGAAATCGGCTTTTATGTTGTAGCTTGGCTTGTTTTGCCAATAGCCTGGGCCCGGCATACCGTTTTTGGCCCTGTATTCCTGAGCCTGAGATACACATACAAGCAACAAGAAAATCGTTAAAAGTGAAATTTTTCGCATAATATTGGATTTAAAATTTCACAAAAGTAATAAAAATACTTAACTTTGAACTCAAAAAAGCAAAAAAATGAGATACCTTTTAATATTTGCGTTCTGGGCAGCCGCCTTTGCCTGCAAAGCGCAGATACATATCATAGACACGTTAGAGAATCAGAACATTGGCGAATACAGCTACTATTACAGAACCAACACCCTGACATTCTCTCCCGGCAAGGACAGCCTCAATACCGCCGCCGTATGGTTCAGCTTCGGAATCAGCGGCTTCAGGACCGACACACTATTAACCGT
>JAZLKG010000011.1:0-3448 GCA_045597465.1 Bacteroidales bacterium
GATGATTATTATCGTAGACATAGATTTAGTCCAGAAATATTAAAATTTGTATTTAATAGCAATGATAGTATTGTTTATTTCTTACATTATTCTTATGCAGTTTTGAAAATACATAAGGTTAAATTAGATGGTTCGTATGTAGATAAGACACCCTGGGATACAGTTCCGACAACAGAAGAATTAGCAGAACGTACTCAATTTTCAAATCTTAGACTAAAGGATATTGACATAAAAATTGAAGATGATGTCCTGATATTAAAGTGTTACCAATATTTGCCGCAATTTGTTGTTTTTAAGTATAACTTTTCTAATAAAGGATGGACAATATCGGAAGATATAAAACTCTCTTCTGATGAAATAACAGAGTGCGGATTATATGAATAACCATGATTTTTTTTGCAGAAATTCATAAAAATCTCTACTTTTGTGTTATCAAAAAATGGGAACTAAATAATGATTCTTCCAATTACAATATGTTTCAAGGATATTAAAATAAGCAAAATACTGATGACCTGTATTTTGCTTATTTTATCACACAACATTTCCAGTGCCCAGAATATTGAGACCATTATTAATGCCAGACCTGTAACTATGGGTGGCAATTTTTCGATGAGCGATAATGTGGATTTACTGGGAGATTCTATCAGCAATTATTATTATATAAATGGTGCGGTAAATACAAAGTTTTTCGGCATTGTGGATGTGCCAATATCGTTTGCCTTCACCGACAACACTCTCACAAAAAATCTGGCGATGCCTTTCAACAGGTTTTCTCTTAGTCCCTCTTACAAGCAATTGAAGGCGTATATTGGTTACAATTCTCTCAGTTTTAGCAAATACACTCTTTCTGGACACGATTTTCTTGGCGGTGGCGCTGGTTATGATAGCGAGCTGGGCTGGAGCGTGCTTGGCTTTTATGGACGGCTGCGCAAGGCTGTCGCCCCCGATTCTACTACATCTGAGGCTGGATACAGGCGTATGGGCGGAGGTCTTATGGTTGGTTATCGTGGCGATAAATATGATGTCTCTGCAAATTTTATCAAGATTGCAGATGATGGCAGTTCTATGAGTTTTGATGGTTTCTTGGACCAATATGTTAATCCTGAAGACAACTTTGCCTCCAGCGTTTCTTTTAATCTGAGGCTTGTCAGCAATGTGACTGTTTTGGGCGAGTATGCTGTCAGTTCTATGAAAACCAGGATAGACGAAAACAAAATAACAGACGTTCAATTCCCCGACGAAAAGATTATATATCAGGCTTTTGAGGTTGGCGCTCAATATAATGCTGAAATATTTTCGGTTGGAGTTTCTTACAACCGTCTCCCTCCAAACTACGAGACTCTTGGCGGCTATTATTTCAGCGAGGACGAGGAGCAGGTTTCGCTTACCTTTGCCAGCAGCATTCTTAAAAGGATTAATTTTTCAGGAGATATCGGCTACCGGCACGATAACGTGAAGGAACAGAATATCACTACCAACAAGTCCATGGCTTATTCTCTGAGTTTTAGCGGTAGTGTCATAGACGGCCTTAGCTTCAATGCCTCTATGAACAACGATCAAAATTATGTTAATCTGCGCGACAATTATCTTCAGGTTACCAAGGTCAACGAGTTTGAGGATTTGGATACCAACGAATACAGCCGTTTAAGTGAGTCTTTTGTATTTGGCCTTAATTACCAGTTGCCCCAAAATGAGTCTGTAAGTCAGAGTGTTTTTACATCATTCAGCCTGCAGAAAACCTCCGATGAACAGCGATATGATACTTTAAGCAGTCTTGCAAAGGTGTTGGGAGCCAATGCAGGATATTCCGCCACTTTCAACGTCCCAAAATTATCCTTTTCTGCAAATTTCGGATATTCCAAAACCGATACCAAGGCTCAGGATGTTGATATAAAGACTTACAGCATTACTCTTGGCCGTAATTTTTTTGAAAAACTTTCGCTCTCCAGTGTATATACCTTTGCCGATACCCGTACCGACAGTATAAAATCAAGGGTACACAATGCCAAACTAAATGCAACATACAATATGTTTCAAAAGCACAATCTTGGACTCTCCGCTTGTTTCGTGCGCAATCCTTTGGCATTGAGTTTCAAGAACCGCTGGACCTTAAGCGTGAATTATTCTTGCAATTTTGATATTATTAACTCGACCAAAAAGAAGAATGAAGAAGATAGTTAAAATATTTATTGTAATTTTTTTGACCATTGTCTCTGTAGATAGTTTTGCGCAGAGCTATGATAATCTAAAAAACAAGACTTTGGCATTAACGGACACTATTACCCAAAATGCTGACGAATCTACCCAGCGAAGGGTAAATTCCGCCAAGAATTTACTAGCCAAAGTTGAGCAAATGTACAATTATATTGATAATCTAACTGAACTTGCAAAAAATAATCAAATTCCGCTTCCTGTAGGAATTTCTAGCAAGAATAATAATTATAAATTGGTAGTTAGTAGCCTTAGTCATAACAACGACTCTACTACAGAAATTTTTATGAGTTGTGCTATTCCTCTGGAGAACAACCGTACTTTGGCCTTTGACGGGGAGTGCAGGTTTACAGGAAATTGTGGACCGTCGATGCCAGGAAGGCTTTATATTATAGAGGCTTGTCCCCTGCGTTTTGGACAATCATTTGAGATTGAGTTTAAAAAGGGCAGCTATTGCGAATTTGATTGCGATGGCATAAGCCGTTTTTATGTAAAAGCCTCCTTGAAGTTTGTCTCCAGCAAAATGATTTTTTATGATGACAAGGATTCTCCATTGAAAAATTCTCCCACTATAGATTTTGAGGCCTATTTCGATGATTTGAAAGATTTTGAAATCCAGTTGGAAAACCAAATCAATTTTGGGTTCAAGGGATTGAATGATTTTATTTTTCATCTTGAAAATATAACAATAGACAATTCGGAGTCTTATACATCCAACACAACAAGTTTTCCAAGTGATTATTTCTCGAATGGTGATGATAAAAATCTTTGGACAGGATTGTCTGTAAAATTAGCCGAAGTAAAATTGCCCAAAGCACTCAAGGGCAAGTCTGCAAAAGACACCACAACCCGAACTACTATTAGGTGTGAAAATCTTGTAATAGACCGCTGGGGATTATCCGTTTTGGCCAAGGCTTCGGATATTTGCGCAGGCAAACATGCAGATTCCACCCAATGGGATATTACGTTGGAAGATTTTGCATTGCTTATCAGCAAAAACAGGATAGATGGCGTAACATTCGATGGCGAAATCAATGTGCCGCCTCTGGGAAATTTTTCTCTTTTGCCTTATACAGCTACTTACAATAGGGCAACTGAGGAATTTGATTTTTTGTGTAATGTTTCGGGCGAGAAAGAGTTTCCCGCATTGTCGAGCCGACTTACTCTCAACGAGACTTCTTACCTTGATATAAAAATCAAAGACTCAGGATTTTATCCCACAATATCGGCTGATGGA
>JAZLKG010000012.1:0-8282 GCA_045597465.1 Bacteroidales bacterium
GACTATAATAAAATGGATAATGGATAATGGACAATGCTTCCCGTTGAGATGCATTGTCCATTATCCATTATCAATTGTCCATTGTCTTTGCGCCTTGGCGCAAAGACTTAGTGTCCTTTTTCCGAAATGTATTTCACTCTCATCAGGCGGAGCTCCTCCTCGGTCCAGTCGTCCTCGCCGAGCTCGCGCATTGCCGCGTCTATAGATTCGGTTTCGGCGTGGTCGAAATAGTCATAGACCTCTTCCTGGCGCTCGTCGTCTATTATCTTGTTTATGTAGTAGTCGAGATTGAGCTTGGTGCCCGAGTTTATGATGGATTCTATCTCGCTGAGCAGCTCGTCCATCTCTATCTGCTTGCTCTCGCATATATCCTCGAGGTCCAGCTTGCGGTCTATGCTCTGTATGATGTAGACCTTGTTGCCTGATTTCGATACCACAGACTTCACTACCATGTCCTGTGGACGCTCTATCTCTTTTTCCTGTACATAGCGTTTTATCAGGTCCACGAACTCCTTGCCGAATTTCTGTGCCTTGCCGTGTCCTACTCCCACTATCTGTGTAAGTTCCTCAAGTGTGATAGGGTACTGCACGGCCATGTCTTCCAGCGATGGGTCCTGGAATATCACGAATGGCGGAACGTTTTTCTGCTTCGACACTTTTTTCCTGAGGTCTTTCAGCAGCTTGAAAAGCTCGGGGTCCGATGCGCCACCGCCCACAGAGTGTGGTGCGGCCTGCTCGTCGTCGTCCTCACCGTCGTCGTAGTCGTGGTTTTTCACAAATTCTATCTCGAAAGGCTTTTTCAGGTAGCTGTGTCCCTCGTCGGTAAGCTTCAGCAGTCCATAGTTTTCAATGTCCTTCATCAGGAAACCATGTACCAGGGCCTGTCTGAGCACGGCGTTCCAGAAGTCCTCGTCGCCGTCGTCCTCGCCGCATCCGAAACAGTCGAGCTGCTGGTGCTTGTAGGTTTTTATCTGGGAGTCTGATACTCCAGCCAAAACCCTGGCCACGTGTTCGGTCTTGAATTTCTCCTGAACCTCCAGTATTACCTTCAGGGCCTTTATGATTGCGTTTTTGGCCTGGAATTTCTTCTGGGGGTGGCGGCAGTTGTCGCAGTTGCCGCATGGTTCTTCGAGGGTCTCGCCGAAATAGTTGAGCAGCATCTTGCTTCGGCACATCGATGTCTCGGCGTATGCCACGGTCTCGCTCAGGAGCTGCTTGCCGATCTCCTGCTCGCTTACGGGCTTGCCCTGCATGAATTTCTCCAGCTTCA
The DNA here is from genome assembly GCA_045597465.1 of Bacteroidales bacterium. Classification (GTDB taxonomy): domain Bacteria; phylum Bacteroidota; class Bacteroidia; order Bacteroidales; family UBA3824; genus UBA3824. The sequence continues at coordinate 1,271 of JAZLKG010000012.1, forward strand.
TGATATCGTTGATGCTGTAGAAAGCTATGCACTGGCCCTCGCCGCCGTCGCGTCCGGCGCGTCCGGTCTCCTGGTAGTATCCCTCGAGCGATTTGGGCATGTCGTAGTGTATTACAAAACGCACGTCCGGCTTGTCGATGCCCATGCCGAAGGCTATGGTGGCCACTATCACGTCCACCTCCTCCATCAGGAACTTGTCCTGATTCTCGCTGCGGGTTGTGCTGTCCATTCCGGCGTGGTATGGCAGGGCCTTTATGTCGTTTACGCGCAGCATCTCGGCCAGGTCTTCCACCTTCTTCCTGCTCAGGCAGTATATGATTCCGGATTTGCCCTTGTTCTGCTTTATGAATTTTATTATCTGCTTGTCGATATCGATCTTTGGACGCACCTCGTAGTAGAGGTTGGCCCTGAAGAACGACGACTTGAATACGTCTGCCTCCAGGATGCCCAGGTTTTTCTGGATATCATGCTGCACCTTGGGTGTGGCGGTTGCTGTAAGCGCAATGATAGGGCTGCGGCCTATCTCCTCTATGATGGGTCGTATGCGTCTGTACTCGGGACGGAAATCGTGTCCCCACTCCGATATGCAGTGGGCCTCGTCTATCGCGTAGAACGATATCTTGGTCTGTTTCAGGAACTCTATGTTTTCCTCCTTGGTAAGGCTCTCGGGGGCCACATACAGCAGCTTGGTTTTTCCGCTGCTGATATCTTCCTTTACCTGCGCCACCTGCTGCTTGCTGAGCGAGCTGTTCAGGAAATGCGCGATATTCTCGTTGGTGCTGATATTGCGCATGGCGTCCACCTGGTTTTTCATCAGGGCTATCAGCGGAGATATAACAATGGCTGTGCCGTCGAGCAACAGCGACGGCAGTTGGTAGCACAGCGATTTTCCGCCTCCCGTGGGCATCAGCACGAATGTGTCGCGGCCGGCCAGCACGTTTTTTACTACGGCTTCCTGCTCGCCCTTGAAACGGTCGAATCCGAAAAACTTGTGCAAGTAAGTTGTGAGGTTTATTGTCTTTTTTGCCATTAGCTTTCTTAGTTTTGCTTCATAACACAAATTTGAAAAAACTTTCTTGAATTATCCAAATTTTTTTGCACTTTTTTTTGATTTTTTTTGCATCAGCTGTTTTGCTCCCCGTCAGCTGCCCTGTATTGTATATGGTTTTTCTGGCTGAAGTCTGGTTCTATGATGCCGGCGCTCATCAGTTCTATGAGTACGTTTTCGGAATCGAACTTGCTGATCTGGAGATATTTCTGCAGCTCGTCCACGCTTACGGCGCCATTCTCCTCTATGTACTGCATCACGAATTCCTGCTTGCGCGAGTAGCTGATGATGGTGTTGATGCCGTTTTGCATGTTTTCCATGGATTTCACAATCACCCGGTCGGCCAGGATATTCTCGTCGGCCACCCGCACGTAGGCGAGGTATTTGCCCGATGGGTCTTTGGCCTTGTAGGGCGGATGGCTGCCCCTGGGTATCTCTATCTCGAGTACCTGCTTGCCGTCCACCTCCCAGAGCACGGCCCTGAATTCCACCCTGGGCTGGCAGTAGAGGCTGGCGGCGCTCTCTATCATGTAGTATTCCTCGTCGGGATTGGCCCCGGCTATGCGCCCGTTGTCCTTTACGCCTATCAGCAGGCTGCCGCCGTCGGTGTTGGCAAATGCCGACAGCGACTTGGCTATCTTCTTGCTGTCCGTGATGGCGTATTTGAAGTCCTGGTGTAGGCCCTCGCCTTCTTTTATCCTGAGCAGGAGCTCGGTTTCTTTGTCGGTCTCGATATACATGGTGTAAGGTGCTTGGATTGTTTTTTCAACTACAATTATAGGCAATATATTCGATATCGCAAAATTTTTTTTCAGGCTGATGCTCATTCTTTTTTTTATATTACGGATTTTTTTCTTAATATTGCGTATCATTAATAATGCAACGTTTTTTAATTATAAGACCTATGGAAAGCAAGAAGACTTTTGTGCTGGATACCAATGTTATCCTTCACGATTTCAGGAGTATATACAATTTCGAGGAAAACGACATAGTGGTTCCCATCGTGGTGCTGGAGGAGCTCGACAAGTTCAAGAAGGGCAACGACACCATCAACATACAGGCCCGCGAGTTTATGAGGATACTGGACCGCCTTACAGAGAACTGCCCAAGCGTGGAGGCCGGTGTGCCCCTCGGCGAGGGACGCGGCACTCTCTATGTGATGGGCGGCAAGCCTTTCAGTGAGGCCATGCGCCTGTCGTTCAGCGAGCCCATTCCCGACCACAAGATACTGGCCGTGGCAATCTGGCTGAAGGAAAACTATCCCGAAAAGCATGTGGTGCTGGTATCGCAGGATATCAACCTCAGGATGAAATCGCGCACCCTCGGCATGGAGAGCCAGGATTATCAGACCGGCAAGGTGGAGAATGCCGAGAGGCTCTTCCAGGGTATCAGGATGATACCGAACACCAACGACGATTTTGTGACAAGGCTTTACCGCGAGAGCTCAGTGCCATTGCCGGAGAGCGGGCTAAACGCCGAGTTCATGCCCAACGAGTATTTCATGGTGGGCGACGAGCACACCAACGCCCTCTGCTGCTACTGCGCCCAGGACAACATGGTGCGCAAGGTAGTGAAGCAGCGAGCATCAGGAATAACACCAAGGAACGCCGAGCAGAGTTTTGTCCTGGATGCCCTGATGCGGCCCGAGATCCAGCTCATTACCATTACCGGAAAGGCCGGAACGGGAAAAACGCTGCTGGCGCTGGCTTCCGCCATAGAGCAGTGCAAGATGTTCATGCAGATATTCCTGAGCCGTCCCATTGTGCCGCTCGGCAACAAGGATCTCGGATACCTGCCCGGCAACGAGAAACAGAAGATAAACCCCTACATGCAGCCCCTGTTCGACAACCTGAATGTGATAAAGCAGACAGTAGGGGTCAACAGCAAGGCCTCGCAGCAGATAGACGCCATGGTGAAGGACGAGCGCCTGCTCGTGTCGCCATTGGCCTATATCAGGGGACGCAGCCTCAACAACGCCTTCTTCATTGTGGACGAGGCCCAGAACCTTACTCCCCACGAGGTGAAGACCATCATAACGCGCGCTGGACAGAACACCAAGATGGTGTTCACGGGAGATGTGGAGCAGATAGACAGCCCATTCCTGGATATGAGGAGCAACGGACTCTCGTACCTGGCCAACAAGATGAAGGGGCAGGATTTCTTCACTCACATAAACCTGGTGCACGGAGAGCGCAGCCGCATGGCCGACATCGCCGGAAAACTTTTGGACTAATTTTTTTAAGTGATTGAAGAGGTCGATGTGTTTCCGCACTTCAACATCCCGACATTTCAATCACTTCAACACTTAATATCGATGGACGATTTCAAACTGAACGAGCGTTTGCAGCTTGCGTTCGATTATCTTTATTATACAGGTCGCAATGTGTTCCTCACCGGCAAGGCCGGTACTGGCAAGACCACATTCCTGCGCCGCCTGAGGGCCACTTGCCCCAAGCGTAACGTGGTGTGCTCGCCTACGGGCGTGGCCGCCATAAATGCCGGAGGCGTTACCCTGCACTCATTCTTCCAGTTGCCATTCGGCCCGCAGACTCCCGATTCGCCAAGGGAGTCCAACAACGGCCTCAGGAAACAGAAAATCCAGATTATCAAGAGCCTGGAGCTGCTCATCATCGACGAGATTTCGATGGTGAGGGCCGACCTCCTGGATTCCGTGGATGCTGTATTGCGCCGCTACAGGGGCAGCAACAAGCCTTTCGGAGGTGTGCAGCTGCTCCTGATAGGCGACATGCAGCAGCTTTCGCCAGTGGTAAGGCCCGAGGACGAGGAGATCCTGCGTCCATATTACAAGTCATATTACTTTTTCGGAAGTCTGGCATGGCAAAAGACCAACTATGTCTGCATAGAGCTTAATCAGGTTTTCCGTCAGACCGACCAGACCTTCATATCCATACTGAACGCCATACGCGAGGGCACGGCCAACGATGACACCATTGCCCAGCTGAACAGGAGATACATCCCGGACTACGAGCCTCCCTCTGGCGAGGACATCGTGACCCTGGTAACAACCAACCGCCAGGCCGACTCCATCAACAGCCTACACATGCTGGAGCTCACATCTCAGCCACGTCATTTCTACGCCGAGGTCAAGGACGATTTTCCTGAGTCGTCGTATCCCGTGGAGAGCGACCTCGTGCTCAAGGAGGGCGCCGTGGTGATGTTCGTGAAAAACGACCCATCGCCCGACAAGCTTTTCTACAATGGCAAGATAGGCCGCGTAACAGGCTTGGATGGCGAGGTTGTTACTGTGAAATGCGCCGGCGAGGACGAGATTCGCGTATTGCCCCTTACATGGGAGAATACCAAATATATAGTGGACGATGCCACCAAGGAGATAAAGGAGGAAGTCTGCGGCACATTCAGGCAGATTCCCCTGAGGACTGCCTGGGCTGTAACCATCCATAAGAGCCAGGGTCTTACATTCGACAAGCTCATGATAAACGCAGCCAACAGTTTCGCCCATGGCCAGGTATACGTGGCGCTCTCGCGATGCAGGACCCTTGAGGGCCTTGTGCTGCTGAAGCCGCTGTCCACCAACGACATAATTTACGACCCCCAGGTAGAGAGCTTTGCGCAGCTCGTGGAGCAGAATATTCCAAACAACTCGGTGCTGGTAACCGACAAGCGCGACTATTTCTTCGACTCGGTGGAGGATATGTTCAACTTCAACCCCATATACAACGACATAAAGGGACTGGAGCGTCTGCTCGATATGCACTCGGGATCGTTTGTGGGCAATGTGCAGAACATCAAGGGCCTGGATTCCATAGTATTCTCCGACCTGATGACAGTATCCGACAAGTTCATGCAGTACATCCGCTACACCTACCGCGAATGTGCCGACATCGAGTGCGAGGAGGCTCTCATTCAGCGTATTCAGAAGGGATGCGCCTATTACATAGAGAAGATTGCACAGCGGCTGGAGCATCCGGTAAAGACCTTCGGCTTCGATTGCGACGACAAGACCAAGAAACAGAAAATCCAGGAGGCGTGGGACCTCCTCATACAGGACCTGGACTTCCGCAAGAAACTGCTCCAGGCCATGAAGGACAACTTCACCCTGAAGAAATACATGGCCGAGAAGGCGAGGCTGCTTGTGGATTCGGCATCAGAGTCCGGACCCAGAAAACGCAAGCTCGATTCATTCGGCTCGGCGGCCCAGCGCACCCTCTCCAAGCATCCGAACCTGTGTGCCAAGCTCATAGAATGGCGAAAGGAGATGGCCCACCGCCATGGAGTGGAAGACAAGGATATAGTAAGCACCCAGTGCCTTGTGGACGTGAGCAACAAGCTGCCCACCGACATAAAGGCCCTTGTCGGCGTAAAGGGCATGGGTGGCAAGGCCAGGAAATTCGGCGCCGAGATACTCAAGATAATATACGCCTACATGCAGGCCAACGGGCTGATGCTTGGCCTGGGATCCTCCGACTCCCTCCGGCAGGCCGAGTTCGAGAGCATGTCGACTCAGGAAAAATCCTTCCACCTTTTCCAGAAGGGAAAGACAGTGGAGCAGATAGTGGCCGAGCGGAAACTCAAGGCCGAGACCATAATCCGCCATCTGGCAGCATACGTGGCCACCGGCGAAGTAGACCCTCTCAGGCTGATAACCAAGGAGGCATACGACATCGTGAAGATGGCCATTCTGGAAAATCCCGGAGCATCGGACGGCGTAATCATGACCAAGACCTCCAGCCCCGTATCCTACAGCGATATAGCAGTGGTAAGGGCTGCCCTGGAGGCCGGCATTGATGATATCTGATTTTTTTTGATTCGTAATTCGTAATTAAATATGAGAATTGCATTAGTACAATCGGCCACTGATATCCTTAACGGCAGCATGGACCTGGGCGGACTGGAGGAGCTGGTATCGCGTCTCTCGCAGCCCGGCGACTTCTGGATATTGCCCGAGGCCTTCAATACCGGGTGGAATATCACGGATCCCGATTCTCAGATACTGGGTGATGTTCCCGGTTTCCTGGAGAGAATGCACACCCGTCACGGCATCTCCATCTGCGGCAGCTATTACGAGAAACTGGATGGCGGACGGTACAGCAACACCTTCATGGCTGTAAGCGGCGGCAGAAAATATGTATGTGCCAAGCGTCACATGTTTGGCGATTTCGAGAAAGCCAAAGTGGAGCCGGGACACAATCTGCTTGAATTCACGATAGATGGTCTCAGATTCAGGGCCGTGGTCTGCTACGACCTCAGGTTTCCCGTATGGTGCCGCAACAGCGCTGCCACCCCCTACGATGTGCTTATATGCGTGTCGCAGTGGCCGATGCAGAGAGCCGCCGACCGAAACCTGATGCTGGCGGCACGGGCCATGGAGAATGTGGCATATACGGTAAATGCCAACGCATTGGGCGGTTCTTCGGTATGCCTGGCCGACGGGCGTCAGGATTTTATGATGGCGGTAGGGCAGGAGGTGGGTTTCTACAATCTGGATGCCGGCAGTCTGCGGTCCATCAGGGACCGGAAAAAATATCTGCTGGATGCCGACGCGTTCCAGATATGTGTGTAGAGTTTTTTATGTAAAATATCAAGACAGAAATCTATATGAGGAGATATATTCTCGGGCTGATGCTTGTGCTGATATCAGCCGCCGCATATCCGCAGACATACAATCTGCACTTCTTCGTAAAACAGGGCGACTACGACAACGTGGCCCACTACATCCACCGCAACGAGGATGTAAACCAGTACGACGACAACGGATACACTCCGCTCATGTATGCCGCCGACCTGGGGCGCAACGACCTCGTAAAACTCCTTATGGACAATGGGGCCGAGCCCAACTGCCTGCCCCTCTACGACAACGAGCCGCCCGCCCTGCACGCCGCTGTGCTCATGAACAAGCCCGAGACTGTGGACCTGATGCTCCAATTCGAGCGCCCAAAGGTGGACCTCCGTGACTCGGCCGGGCACACGGCCCTGCTGCATGCC
>JAZLKG010000013.1:0-6991 GCA_045597465.1 Bacteroidales bacterium
GATCAACAACAGGCCTCGGAAAAAATTAAATTTCGAGACCCCAAAAAAGATGTTTTTCGCTCATTTTAAATAATTGCACTTGAATGTTGAACCTACGTGCTTACAAAATCATTGAAAAATTTGGACATATACAAAATAAAATCATATCTTTGTCAGCAGCAATAATCTTTTTACGTACATTTGTCAGTCTTTGGCATAGTTTAGGGTCAGCTGACTCTGACATAATGGCACAAAACTGGATTGGCAAGCCCTTTGATGGTATCAGGGCAGTAACATAACAACATAAAACTTTAAGAGACTATGAATTTCGACAAGTTTACAATCAAAAGCCAGAAGGCTGTGCAGGACGCGGTCCAGCTCAGTCAGCAGCAGGGTTGTCAGGCCATTGAGACCGGACACCTTTTGCTGGCGATTATGAAGGCGGATGAGAATATCACCAACTTCATTTTCCGAAAATTCAATATCAATCAGCAGACATTCCAGAAGACTCTGGAGGCCATCTGCTCCCGATATACCAAGGTTCAGGGCGGCGAGCCATACCTGAGCACTGGTGCACAGAAGGTTCTCTTTGATGCGCAGGCATCAGCGGAGAAAAACGGCGACGCATACGTTACCATCGAGCATATTTATCAGTCTATGCTGAATGCCGGCGACGACGTATCGGCAATGATGAAGGATTCGGGATTCAACGAGAAGGATCTCGACCTGGCCATCAAGGAGCTGCGTGGCGGTGGCAAGGTTACGGCTCAGAGCGCCGAGGACAGCTACCAGGCTCTCGCAAAATACGCCGTAAACCTTAATGCGCAGGCCTTGAAGGGCAAGCTCGACCCAGTGATTGGCCGTGACGACGAGATCCGCCGCGTGCTTCAGATCCTGAGCCGCCGCAGCAAGAACAATCCTATTCTTGTGGGTGAGCCTGGTGTGGGAAAGACAGCCATTGCCGAGGGTATCGCTCATAGAATCATAAATGGTCAGGTGCCTGAGAACCTGAAAACCAAGACTATATACTCTCTCGATATGGGTGCGCTTGTGGCTGGTGCCAAATACAAGGGCGAGTTTGAGGAGAGATTGAAGGCCGTGGTAAAGGAGGTTGTGGACAGCGACGGCGAGATTATCCTTTTCATCGACGAGACCCACACTCTGGTTGGCGCAGGAAAATCCGACGGCGCAATGGATGCCGCAAATATCCTGAAGCCTGCGTTGGCCCGTGGCGAGCTTAAGGCTGTGGGCGCCACCACTTTGGACGAGTATCAGAAATATTTCGAGAAAGACAAGGCTTTGGTACGCCGTTTCCAGCCCGTGGTTATCGATGAGCCTTCGGTTGAGGAGGCAATATCTATTCTGCGTGGACTTAAGGAGCGTTATGAGAACCACCACAAAATCCGTATCAAGGATGAGGCTATCATTGCCGCCGTGGAACTCTCGAACAGGTATATCTCTGACCGTTTCCTCCCGGACAAGGCTATCGACCTCATAGACGAGAGCGCCGCAAAGCTCCGTATCGAGATGAACTCGGTGCCTGAGCCTCTTGACGAGATCAACAGCAAAATCCGTCAGTACGAGATTGAGCGTGAGGCCATTAAGCGCGAGGGCGATGAGAACCGCATCGAGAAAAACGCCAAGATGCTTGCCGAGCTTCAGGAGGAGCGTGCCAAGCTTATGGCCAAGTGGCAGGGCGAGAAGGATATCGTCACCAAGATGCAGACCCTGAAGTCTGAGATTGAGAACTATAAGCAGCAGGCAGCCCAGGCCGAGCGTGAGGGCAACTACGGTCTTGTGGCCGAGCTCCGCTACGGAAAAATCCAGCAGGCCGAGCAGGAAATCAACGACCTGAAGGCCACTCTTGAGAGCACTCAGAAGGAGTCGCCGCTCATCAAGGAGGAGATTTGCTACGAGGATATCGCTGAGACTGTATCAAAGCAGACCGGAATTCCGCTCACAAAATTGCTCCAGACTCAGAAGGAGAAGCTCCTGAACCTCGAGACCGAATTGCACAAGCGCGTTGTTGGTCAGCACGAGGCTATATCTGTAATCGCCGACGCTGTCCGCCGTTCAAGGGCAGGGCTTCAGGACAATAAGAAACCAATAGGATCGTTCATCTTCCTCGGAACCACCGGAGTTGGTAAGACAGAGCTTGCAAAGGCTCTTGCCGAGTTCCTCTTCGACGATGAGAACCTGATGGTCCGCATAGATATGAGTGAGTATCAGGAAAAATTTGCTGTAACACGTTTGATTGGAGCGCCTCCGGGCTACGTTGGCTACGACGAGGGCGGTCAGCTCACCGAGGCCGTTAGACGCAAGCCTTATTCTGTGGTGCTTCTCGACGAGATTGAGAAGGCTCATCCTGATGTTTTCAATATCCTCCTGCAGGTTTTGGACGATGGCCGACTCACCGACAGCAAGGGCCGCACCGTAAACTTCAAGAACACCATCATCATTATGACCTCGAATATGGGATCTGATGTTATCCGTCAGAACCTGGAGCAGCTCAACGAGAAAAACCACGACGACGTGATGGACAAGACCCGCGCAATGGTAATCAATATGCTGAAGAACACCATTCGTCCCGAGTTCCTGAACCGTATTGACGAGACTATCATCTTCTCGCCACTCTCTCGCGAGGAAATCGGCGAGGTTGTGAAGATCCAGATGCGCAGCGTCAACAAGGCCATCAAGGAGCAGGGCATTGAGATTGTTCTGGATGATGAGGCCCTCAACTGGATTGCCGACCTTGGCTACGACCCAGAGTTTGGCGCCCGTCCTGTAAAGCGCGTGATCCAGAAGGAACTCCTCAACAAGCTGGCCACCGACCTCATCTCCGGCAAGGTGGGCAAGAAGCCTCAGATTATCGCCCACGTAAAGGACGACAGGCTGGTATTTGAATAGGATTTTGTAGAGACGCACGGCCGTGCGTCTCTACGCCCCTGGCACGTCTCACGGGTTATATATATCGCACAGACAACACATATAACACAGATTTTCACTGATATTTATAAAAAAAATCTGCGTAATCTGTGTAATCTGTGCGATTTTCTTTATTACCTTTGCGGAAAATCAAAATTCAAAAATGTAATATATGGATCAATCAGAATATTTGGACAATTATGAGCAGAATCTTATGGACGCTCTCGTAAATATTTGTCAGAAGGATAATTATCTGAGTGGCAAGCTTCAGAGCACTCCTGATATTACCGAAAAATGGGATTCGATGTCGCCTTCTTATATAAAGGACGCTCTCCACGAAATCAACGATTATCCTACAGTGGCTCTGGGCTGGGCTATGTATGTGGGAATGGGCGTGGCGCATTACTGGGACCTCGATTGGAATATTTACGGCAAGCATCAGAACCTCTATGAACACCTCCGCGACAAGCGTGGTTTCGATTACCTCGACGAGGTGGTGCGCGGCGAGATTCTTGGCCTTTCGGGCGGAGACTTCAACAAGACTGAGGACTTTGTCCGCAAGTGCGCACGTTATGTTCAGGAGCGCATCCGCCACGAGCAGATAGAGGCCGGCAGCGTGTTGGCGTTCTATATCTTCACCCGCAGTGTGTATGTGCTATATCAGATAGGCGCCGCCGTGGAGCTGAACAGGCTGGGGTACAAGATGGAAAAGATGTAAGGTTAACTACCAACTACTAACTACCAACTACTAACTACCAACTACTAACTACTAACTACTAACTACTAACTACTAAAACTATGACATTAAAGCAATTATTCATCAAGATCTGGCCGTTTGTGAAGCCTTACAGATGGCTGGTGTTGATTACTTTGGCCCTCACTTTTGTGGGCTCTCTGGCGGCGCAGGTAAACGCCGTGGTGCTCGATAAAACTGTCGACAAGATAAACGAGCTGATACATTTGCCAAGTTTCGAATGGAGCGATGCCGTCTACATACTCATAGTGATATCGGCCATTCTTCTTGGAAAGGAGCTTATGGTGTTGGGCATCAACTATGCTCAGAAATTCTACGGTGAGAAAATCAAGGTGCTGATATCTCAGGACTTGGCGTCGGCCATCATCAGGAAGATTGTAAACTTCAAGGTGGCATTCTTTACCCGCGATGAGAACAAGCCCGGAAAGGTTCAGACCCGTATCGACCGTGGCGTGGATTTCATCACCATGACCATCCGCAACTTTTTCATCGACATACTTCCGCTCGGCACCAGCGCCATCCTTGCCATTATCCTGATGTTTCTGGCCAACGTGTACGTGGGTCTGGTGGCCCTGTGCATTGTGCCGATATATTTCTGGGTTACAGCCATTCAGGCCGGCAAACTCAAGAGCTGGCGCACCAACATGCGCGAATACCGCGAGGCCAAGAGCAGCGGCGTCCTTAATATATTGCAGAGTATCAGCGTTATAAAATCTTTCAACCGCGAGGACATAGAGTACGAGAAGCAGACCTCGATCCTGAAGCGCCTTAGCGACAATCAGATGGGCACACGCAAGACGGGTTTCCTCTTCGACGGACTCAAGCAGTTTGTTGAGCAGATTGGCACCGTGCTCATAATAATCCTTACGGCCTACCTCGTGCTCACCGATTATCCGGGAATGACTATCGGTAAGATCATGTATCACGTGATGCTTTTCGCCAACGTTACCGCGCCCATCCGTCAGCTCCACCGCATCTACGACGATGTAAATGAGGCGCTTATCTATGCCGAGGGATATTTCGACATACTCAACAGCAAGGAGAGCGAGGAGCCCACCGGCACCTACAAGCCCGACACCGTGAAGGGCGAGATAGAGATCTCGGGTGTCGACTTCACGTATCCAAACGGCTGCAAGGCTCTGCACGATATCAACATGCGGATTCCGCACGGCAAGATTACGGCTTTCGTGGGCCTGTCGGGGGCGGGAAAGAGCACCGTGGTAAACCTCTTGGACAAGTTTTACGAGCCCGACTGCGGTTCCATAAAGGTGGACGGCGTGGATCTCCGCGATTGGGATACCCAGTATCTGCGCGAGCATATTGGACTCGTGCTTCAGAAAAACCATATCTTCGACGGCACCGTGGAGGAGAATATCCGCTATGGAAAGCCTGATGCCACCTTCGAGGAGGTGTGCGAGGCGGCCCGGAAGGCATACATTTACGACGCCATCCAGACCATGCCCGACAAGTTCAACACCAACGCGGCCGAGCTCTCGGGAGGTCAGCAGCAGCGCATAGCCATAGCCAGAATGTTCCTGAAGAATCCGCCGATAATCTTCCTCGACGAGCCCACCGCCAGCCTCGACGCTGTGGCCACCGAGCAGATAAAGAACGCCATCGACGCCATCAAGCAGAACCGCACCGTGGTGATAATATCGCACTCGATATCGCAGATTATCGACAGCGAGATGATCTACGCCCTCAAGGACGGACGCGTGGAGCAGGGCGGAAACCCCGAGGACGTATACAAGCAGGGCGGCATCTACAAGGATATTTTCGATGCCAGCGCACGCAGCCTTAATATCGACAAGATAATCCGCACCACAAAGATGGGAGAGGAGAGTTAGCTGATATTGCACCGTGGAATTTTTATTCTACGGTGTTTTTTTTTTTTTCTGCAGCATTGCCTGTTATTTTTGTGGATATTATTTCTTTTTTACATTTTTTTGCATTATTTTTGAAACTTGAATTATTACCATAACCAAGGATTTTTATAAAAATATGAGATACATAAAACTTGTAATTGTTGCAATTCTGTGCTTTGGTACTATTAGCTCTATGGCCCAGATCCACATGACCGGCAGGGTAACCAACGAAAACGAGGAGCCTCTGGTTGGTGCTTTGGTGACGTTGAAAGGTACTGATATAAAAGTACTTACCAATTCTGAGGGACGTTATGAGATTGTGGTTCCAGAGGAGTATGCCGGCAACAGCATGGTGGCCAGCTTCTTTGGCTATCCATCCGATTCCACCCGTGTGAAAAGGTATCATGATTTTACCCTGTTTTCCAACAAGCTGGAAGTAATCAGTAATATCGCTTTGGTAAGCACTCAGAAACGTGAGCAGACCAATATCGCTGTGCCTATCACCATTTCCCTGATAGAAAAATCCAAGATAGAGAAGCTCAATTTGAACGAGCCTCAGGAGCTTTGTCTCTACACCCCGGGATATTACAATCAGACACAGTCGTGTGTGTATTCGGTGAATGTGATACGTGGCGTGGCATCCGACGGTAGCAACAGCTACTCGTTTTTCCAGCCCAGGATATCTGTGTTCCTTGATGGAGTATCCACTACACACATGGGTACTGCCAGTACCGACTTTTTCGACATGCAGCGTGTGGAGGTTGTGAAAGGTCCCCAGGGAACATTGTTTGGCAAGGGAGCTGAGTTTGGCGCAATCAACTATGTTACCAAGAAGCCTGTGGAGGATTTCGAGAGCATGTTGTATACAGGCTATGGTTCGTTCAATCAGAAGATTCTGAAGGGCATGGTGAATACTCCCATAAATCCCAGCACCCAAAACCGTCTTTCCTTTTACCTGAACGGACGCGATGGCTACAACACCAATGTTGCCGACAACAGCACGCTTAGCGGCAAGGGCGCCGTTTCGATCCGTAATATCCTGAAACACAAGCCTACCGATAATATAAACATGATATTCAGCGTAGACTACGAGCACAACAGCGAGCCGTCTGTATCCTACAAGGGCAACGCGCTGGCTCCATTGCACGGAGGTTACGACGTATCGCCATTTAGCCCAGCCGAGTTCGACGAGCCCAATCTTTTCGCCAAGCGCGACATGGGCGGGTTCAACTACAGCATCGACCATCAGATTACCGACGATATCAGCTACTCCAGCATTACCGCACTGAGAGCCTACCGCACTGCCGAGCACTACGACCTGGATGGTACTTTCTTGCCCATAATCGGAGCCAACGAGAAACAGAATGGATTGCAGTTTAGCGAGGAGGTAAGGCTTAGCTGGACCAATCACGAGAAGATAGAAGCTTTTGCGGGCGTCAGCTATATGTACGACCGCAACAAGCACTCC
>JAZLKG010000014.1:0-70158 GCA_045597465.1 Bacteroidales bacterium
ACCAGCGCCATAATTTCTTGTTATAACACATAACTTGCAATTGACATACTTATTATATTAAATTTTTTGTGTATTTTTGCATCAAAATTTATGGAATTTTATTAAAACTGCAATCTATTAAGTAAAATTATAAAAACAGAAATGAAACTTGTTGAAATATGTAAACAAATTGTTGAAAGCAAAAAATTCAACAATTTTATCATTGGCGTAATTCTTTTAAACGCCATCATCCTTGGCTTGCAGACCAGCAAGGATCTTACAGCCAGCATAGGTCCAGTTATGGATACAATCTGTAACATCTGCCTGGTAATATTCACTTTGGAAATTGTACTGAAACTTATTGCGTACAAATTCAGATTCTTCTGTAGCGGATGGAATGTTTTCGACTTCCTCCTTGTTGCAATGTCGTTTGTGCCCGCAGGTGGTTCAATGTCCGCATTTAGAGTACTCAGGGTGTTGAGGGTACTGAGGACCTTGAAGTTGATATCTTCTCTTGGCGAGCTCAGAATAATAGTTCAGGCACTTATCAAATCAATGTCGGGTGTGTTTTGGGCGTCTATGCTTCTCGTGATAGTATTTTACATCTTTGCTCTTACAGGTCAAAACCTCTTTGGTGAGGCTTTCCCTGACTGGTTCGGCACATTGGGCGACACTATCTACACACTATTCCAAATTATGACACTGGAGAGCTGGTCGATGGGAATATCGCGCCCAGTAATGGAGGTTTTCCCATGGGCGTGGGTATATTTTGTCCCATTTGTTGTGATTTCGTCATACTTTGTATTGAACGTTGTAGTAGGTATCATGGTAAATGCTGTTGGTGATGTGCGTGCCGACGAGAAGGACGTGAAGCCTGAGGAGGATAAAGATCCACAATCTATCGAAGATGAAATCAAAATCCTGAAGGAGACGATTCTGAAACTTGAGGAGAAGGTCAAGAATAATAAGAAGGCTTAGTCTAAGCATTAATCAAACACTACAAAATTCTCACACGAAGGATAAGAGTTTTAAGGGCTTTTTCTTTTACTCTTATTTTCCGTGTGAGTTTTTTTGTTTAGTTTTATTATTGAATACTTCATCCGTTTTCAGTGGGTGGTCTTTGAATTTTAATCCTGAAAAGTTGAGTAGATAATTACAAAAATTACAACTTAACATAAACCTAATTTATGTTATTTAATGAAAAATATATACACAAATAGCTGTCAATTATGAAAAAATATGTAACTTTGTACGAAATTTTTAAAACCATTAAACAATCATGAGAGGTATAGTTCCCCAGAAAGTAAAGGGATTCAGAGATATCACATTTACACAGAATGCTCTCCGTGAGCACATTATAAAGAAGGCTACCGAGGTGTACAGCCGTTTCGGTTTCAGCAGATTCGATACTCCTATTCTTGAGTACGCCGAGTGTCTTGGCAAGTATCTGCCTGATGCTGACAGCGTGGCTCAGGGTGTGTATTCTTTCAAGAATCCTGAGATAGAGCCCATCTTTGACGACAAGGGCAAGGAAATGCGCGATCAGGACAACAACGTCCTTATGGAAAACCACTATGTGGCAATGCGTTATGACCTTACAGCCCCTTTGGCACGTGTGTATGCAGAGAGCATGTGGCAGCAGTATCTCCGTGGCGAGATTCAGGGCAAGACCAATCTTTTCCGCAGATATCAGTATGGACCTGTTTTCCGTTTCGAGGCCAAGCTCGACCCAGGCCGTTTCCGCGAGTTCTGGCAGATGGATTTCGATACCGTGGGCTCCGACGATGTTTCTACCGATGCCGAGAACTGCATGATTCTCTCCCAGGCTTTGGAGAATATCGGCCTCAAGCGTGGTACTTATCTCATCAAGATAAACAACCGCAAGGTTGTGAACGGCCTTCTCGCATTCTCCGGCATTACCGACAAGGAGCAGGAGATGTGCGTTATGCGCGTTATCGACAAGCTCGACAAGATTGGCATCGACAATGTTGCCAAGGAGCTCGGAAAGGGCCGTGTTGACGAGGTTTCAGGCGCCCAGATTCCTGGCCTTGGTCTCGATAGCAGCCACGTTGATATGATTGTCAACTACATCAAGGATTTCGAAAATCACGATACAAGAGCCAATGTGATTGCCAAACTTAAGGAAAAGCCTGCCTACGAGAACGGCACCTACAAGGAGGGCGTTATCGAGCTTGAGCTTATCGACCACATACTTGCTGACCTTGGCTACGACGAGCAGGTTGCCATCCTTGATCCGGGTATGGTTCGCGGTCTTGGCTATTATACCGGCCCTATCTACGAGGTGGAGAGTCTTCAGACCTACAAGGACGAGAAGGGGCGCGAGCGTCGCGTGGGAAGCATCTGCGGTGGCGGTCGCTACGACGGCCTTGTGGAGAACCTTCTCCACGTTAAGGTGCCAGCATCAGGAGCCTCTATAGGTGTCGACCGTCTGGCCGAGTTGCTCACCCTCACAGGTCAGCTTCCAGAGCAGGTGGATGGCCCAGCCATTGTGATTGTTTTCGATGACGACCTGATGCCGCTGTATCAGAAAACTGCCATGCAGCTGCGTGCCGCCGGCATCAATACCGAGGTTTACTACGGAGCCAAGCGAGGCCTGAAGCATCAGATGGCCTACGCCGACCGCAACAACTGCACTCTGGCCATCATCATTGGCGGCGACGAGGCTGCCAAGGGCGTGGCTTCGGTAAAGAACCTGAAGCTTGGCAAGCAGCTGGCTGCCACCATCACCGACAAGAACGAGTGGAAGGCCCGCGTGCAGAAGGAGATTCCTCTCGACAGCCTTGCCGAGGAGGTTAAGAAGATGCTTCTCGAAAAATAGTTTTTATTATTGTTGACTTTTAAGATTTTGGAATTATTTTTTTTGAAAAAAACGTTAGCTTTTTATACGTTGTTTCAAAAAAATATACTATTTTTGCCAAAAGTCAAAATTTTTTATTAGCAAACAACAAGAAAAACAAAATATAGAAATGGGTTTATTTTCATTCCTGACTCAAGAGTTGGCAATGGACCTTGGAACGGCCAATACCGTTATCATCATGAACGACCGTATCGTGGTGGACGAGCCTTCCATTGTGGCCATCGACCACACCAGCGAGAAAACCATAGCTATCGGCATGAAGGCTCAGCTCATGCATGGTAAGACTCACGAGAATATACGTACCATCCGTCCTTTGAGGGATGGTGTTATTGCCGACTTCAAGGCCGCCGAGATGATGATCCGCGGCATGATAAAGATGGGCAATAGAAAGAAACTCTTCTTCAATCCGGCCATCAAGATTGTGGTAGGCATTCCTTCGGGATCTACCGAGGTGGAGCGCCGTGCTGTCCGCGATTCGGCAGAGCACGCTGGCGCCCGCGAGGTTTATATGATTTTCGAGCCTATGGCTGCCGCTCTCGGTATCGGCATTGATGTGGAGGCTCCGGAAGGCAATATGATTGTTGATATAGGCGGTGGTACCACCGAGATTGCGGTTATCTCTCTTGGCGGTATTGTCTGCAACCGAAGCATCCGTATTGCCGGTGACGATTTCACCGAGGATATCATGGAATACATGCGTCATCAGCACAATATCAAGGTTTTCGACCGTACAGCCGAGGCCATCAAGATCAATGTAGGTTCGGCCATCACCGACCTCGAGGATCCACCAGCCGACTATATGGTACGCGGACCTCACCAGATGACTGCCCTGCCTGTGGAGATTCCTATATCTTATCAGGAGATTGCCCACTGTCTCGACAAGTCGCTCGGCAAGATAGAGGCCGCCATCCTCAACGTTCTGGAGCAGACTCCTCCAGAGTTGTATGCTGATATTTTCAAGAATGGCATCCACCTTACAGGCGGTGGCGCTCTTCTGCGAGGTCTCGACAAGCGTCTGGCCGAGAAGACCAACCTTCCTGTAAAGGTTTCGGAGGATCCGCTGCACGCCGTTGCCCGTGGCACAGGCATCGCACTCAAGAATGTCGACAAGTTCCCATTCCTGCTTAGATAATGGAAGCGATTCTAAAATTTTTATCAAAGATACATTTCCTTCTGATATTCATTGTCCTCGAGGTGATATCCGTTATATTGCTGGTGGGCAGCGATATCAGAAGGAATTCTGTGTTTAATACCTCCGCCAACTCGATGATAGGCAGTCTCTACAATTTTACGTGGAAACATGTGGCCTACTTCAATCTGAGGGACGAGAATGCCGACCTTATGCGTCAGCTATCGCAGATACGCAGCCGCAGCAACTCTTACATTCTGGATACCGCAGCATTCCGTAACCGCAACGACAGTGTTGGCAAGCCTATGTACAGGTATATCACCGGCACCATCGTCAAGAATTCCATCAACCGCCAGAACAATTTCATCACCGTAAACCTTGGGTCCAACAATGGCATCCATCCCGACATGGGTGTGATATCGGCCTCGGGAGTGGTGGGTGTAGTGGTGGCGGTATCGCCAAACTACTCGCTGGTATTGTCGATCCTCAATTCAAAGGTGGGAGTGTCGGCCAAGCTGAAGTCCCAGAATTTCTATGGCTCCATCACATGGCCGGGCAGCGACTACAGATACGCCGTGCTCGACGAGATTCCAAACCATGTGCCTATCACAAAGGGGGATACTGTGGTTACGAGCGGATATTCCGCCATTTTCCCTCCGGGGCTGCCCGTGGCAGTGATAGACGGATTCGAGAAAAACAGCGAGGATAATTTCTATTCAATCAACGTAAAACTCCTCAACGACCTCAAGCGTGTGTCCAACGTGATGATAATAGACAACTCCATGCAGGACGAGCGCCGACAGCTGGAGGCGCAGGAGAGCAAATTCGTACAATAATTTTTTTTGCAGACTTTAGATTATGGACTTAAGGGCTTACGGCAAGGTAGTGGTTTTGTATTTGGTTGTCGTGTTGCTGCAGGTGATGGTTATCAACAATATCGTAATCGGCACCTGGGGCATCACTCCCATGCTCTATGTCCTTTTTGTATTGGCCCTGCCCCTCGAGATGCCGGGATGGGTGCTCCTGCTGTCCAGTTTCCTGATGGGATATACAATCGATGTGTTTGTGGATACCCCGGGACTCAATTCCGGAGCATCGGTGGCCATGGCATTTGCACGGCCTTGGGTGCTCAACATGATTTCGCCCCGCGACGGCTATGAGAGCGGAAAACGCCCCTACCTTATGGACATGGGCATCAACTGGTATTTCATCTACAGCGCCGTGCTGGTGCTGATACATCATTTCGTATATTTCGTGTTCGATGAGTTTGGATTCTCGCATCTCCTGGCCATGCTTGGCAAGATTGTCCTTACAGCATTCTGCACTGAGATCCTGGTGATAATATCTCAGTACATAGCCTTCCGTAAATAATAGGCTACTTTTACATTTTTCCAAAAAAAAATTCTTATCTTTGCGACTGATTTGTTAATAGTAATAATCGACAGATGATAGCAGTCACAATACTACTCCTCGTGTTTGGGACCTTTGGCACCGTTTTTTTCTCGGGCATGCGGGTTGCCATGTCGGTGTGCGACCGCCTGGTTTTCGAGATAGATGTCAAGAACGGCTCTATCCGTCAGGGAGTTGTGTTCCGTCCATACGACAACGCCGGTCTCTGCATTACCCTGATGCATACGGGAGAGATAGTCTCGGCCTGTTTACTGGGGCTGGGCATCCTCTGTGCCATCTCGGCTTGGGGGCCTCAGGATTCCATGCTGAGGTTTTTGGTGCTGATGCTCGCCTTCATTGCGTCGCTGCTATTGTTCAAGACTGTGCCATCGGCCATGTTTGCCCGCCATCCCAACGCCACCATCCGCAGCCTTTCCTCCTGGGCATCCACGTTGTCGAATTTCATATATCCGTGGCTGTATATAGTGATGTTCCCGATAGTGGCCAGGGCCAACAAGCATGGCGAGGACAAGTTTTACGAGCTGATACCCTTTTACAACAATCCGGCCCCGCCTGAGAAACGCGATTTCAGGACCAACCATTTCAAAATCCTGAAAAAGGCGCTGGATTTCACCAACATAAAGATAAGGGAATGCCTGGTGCCGCGAAACGAGATTGTATATGCGTACAGGACAGATTCTATAGAGGCCCTGGCCCGCAAGTTCACTGACAGCAATTTCTCCAAAGTGCTTATCTGCGACG
This sequence comes from Bacteroidales bacterium, assembly GCA_045597465.1. GTDB lineage: Bacteria > Bacteroidota > Bacteroidia > Bacteroidales > UBA3824 > UBA3824. The sequence continues at coordinate 6,138 of JAZLKG010000014.1, forward strand.
GCTCCATCGACCAGGTGAGGGGCTATGTAAACGCCCTGTCGCTGTTCAGGAATCCCGAGAGCATCGACAAGATACTCACCAACGTAATAGAGGTGCCCGAGTCAATGACTGCCGACCAGCTGCTGAAACTCTTCATAAAGCGCAGGCTCAGCGTGGCCATCGTGATAGACGAATATGGCGGCACGGCTGGCATGCTTACCATCGAGGATATCATTGAGGAGATTACCGGCGAGATAGAGGACGAGCACGACAGCCAGGACCTGGCCGAGCGCCAGATATCAGCCACCGAGTTCGAGCTGGCAGGACGTCTCGAGATCGACTACATAAACGACAAATACAAGCTTGGATTGCCCAAGACCGACGAATACGAGACCCTGGCAGGATATATCCTGAAACTCAACGAGGATTTCCCCAAAGCGGGCGATGTGGTGGTGGACGGCAGCTTCAGCCTCGCAATCCTGCAAGTATCAGGCCCGAAGATAAAACTTGTGCGCCTGAGGGTGGGGGAATCCACCAGATAAAGACACGCACGCCCGTGCGCCTCTACGAGCTTTAACTTTAAACTTAAAACTTAAAATAAGCAATGACCAACGAGATAAAATACAAGGTAATAGACTCCACCAACAGCGAGGCCCAGCGTCAGTTGCAGAACGGCGTGGCCCCAAAGGAGGATTTTGTGATAAGGGCCGATTTCCAGACCGATGGACGCGGCCAGAGGGGCAACACATGGTATTCGCCAAATGCCGAGAATCTTACTTTCAGCTATGTGTTTTTCCCGCCCAAGCTGGAGGTCCAGCACCAGTTCATGCTGTCGCAGGCCGTGAGTGTGGCAGTGGCCGACTATCTGAAGGACAGCGGAGTGCAGGATGTCTCCATCAAATGGCCCAACGACGTATATGTGGGCATGCGCAAGATCTGCGGTATGCTTATCGAGAACTCGCTGAGCGGCCATTATGTGAAGTACAGCATCGTGGGTGTGGGTGTCAATATCAACCAGACTGTCTTCCCCGAGAATCTGCCAAACCCCACCTCGCTGAGCCTCAGCACCGGCCGCCAGTACGACCTCGATGCCGAGTTCGCCAAGCTCATGGGGCTGATACGCGAGGCCCTCTATTTCATATCCCGCAAAAACGAGCCCGTGCTGATGCAGCGCTACAAGAGCATGCTTCTGGGCCTGGACCGCACACTGGTATACCGCAGCGGCGGCAAGGTCTTCAAGGGCATCATCAGGGATGTGGACAGCCATGGATACCTGATGCTGGAAGACGAGGCAACCCACGAGGTGCAGACATACGCCTTCAACGAAGTCAATCTTGTAATCCCTGAAATGATTAAGAATAATATCTAAGCCATGAATAAGTTGTTGAAAATTCTGATAATTGTCCTGATGCTGATATCCGCCAATGCCAGTGCCCAGTTTTACAACGGGCATCAGATGAATTTTGGCAAAAACAGGGTGCAGTATTCCGAGTTCGAGTGGATGTTTTACCGCTACCCCAAGTTCGACACATATTACTACCAGCAGGGAAAGGATATCGCCCAGTATACTTGCGACCGCGCCAACGAGATTATCCCCGAGATGGAGAAATATTTCGGCAAGACACTGGGAAGGCGCATAGTGTTCATAGTTTTCAACAGGATAGAAGAGTTCAGGCAGAGCAACATTGGACTGGAGACCGATGATGTGCAGAGCAATCTGGGCGGCGTTACCAAAATCTTGGACAACAAGGTGTTCCTCTATTTCGACGGCGACCACAACCGCTACAGCGCCCAGATACGCGAGGCTGTGGCACAGATCCTGCTTGGGGTCAGCATCAATGGATCGGGCATCAGGAACAGGGTGCAGACATCGAGCTCGATATCGCTGCCCCAATGGTATACCGGCGGACTGTCGTTCTATGCCGCCAACAACTGGAATGCCGACATAGAGGATGTGCTCAGGGATGGGTTCGAATCGGGCAAATACAGGAAAATCCAGTTCCTGGATGGCGACGATGCCAAGTATGCCGGATACTCGATGTGGTATTTCATCAACAGGAATTTTGGCCGCGATGCAGTTTCCAGCATAGTGTATCTCACTGGCATCAACAAGGATTGCAATGTGGCCATGCGTCAGGTGCTTAACCTGAATTTCAGGAAACTGAACAGGCAGTGGGTGGATTATTACCGCGAAAAGTTTGGACTGCCCTCCCATGCAGGCAAGCAGGCATCGGCCCGGGACAACGCCGACGGAGGACTGCCTGTGGGCAAATACCGCCGCAACACCATATACGACAAGCCGATGCAGTCGCCCGACGGCAACTACACATTCTACGCCACCGACAAGGAGGGCAAGATAAAGGCCATGCTCATAGACAACGCTACCCACAAGGCCCGGAAGATACTACGCCGCGGACAGCCTCTGGAGCAGGTTCAGGAGCACAACTATCCCGTGGCGGCATGGCATCCCACCAGCCGTATCATCGCTTTTGTGATAGAGGAGCAGGGATATGTATATCTGTATCAGTACAATGTGGAGACCACCGCGCTTACCAGGAGGCTGCTGCCAAGGTTCGACAAGGTGTTTGCCATGGACTACAGCGACGATGGACTGGATATGGTGATGAGTGTCCAGATGAGCGGCATGACCGACCTCCTGGTGATGAACATCGCATCGGGTGCTTTCGAGATGATAACCCAGGACCAGGCCGACGACATTGAGCCAAGGTTTGTGGAGAACGGCTCCAAGATTATTTTCGCATCCAACAGGATCTCCGACACTCTGCGCACCGAGAAGGTCGACGACCACGACAAGATTGGCAAGACATACGATATTTTTGTGTATGACTACAAGCACCGCAGCAATGTGCTGAGGAGGATTACCGACACCAAGTACGACAACGAGACCGCGCCCGACGAGCTCAGCGCAAATTCGTATACTTACCTGTCGGACCGCAGCGGCATCGTGAACAGATACGCGTCGGTATATGACAGCACGATTATTGCCATAGATACCGCCGTGCATTACAGCTATACCAACAGGTACAGCCATGTGTCGGATTTCCCCCACAATGTTAGGAGCATGAACCTCACCAGGGAGCGCAGGCTGCTGGACTTCAGTTTCAGGAACAAGGGACGCTATCTGATGCGCTCCGAGAGCCTGGATGCCGACCGCAGCGCGCTGCCTGCCGAGCTGATGCCTACGTATTTCAGGAGCGTGCAGGACAAGAGGCAGGCCAAGGCCGACTCGCTGGATGCCGCCAAGGCCCGCAAGGCCGCTGAGGAGCGCCGCCGCACCGACAGCATTGTCGCCAATCCCCCCAAAAACCTCAAGAATCCCGACAGCCTGAAATACGATATCCTCAACTACTATTTCGAGGAGGAGAAGAGTCTGGCCCACCAGCTTATTTTCTATGGCGAGGACATCAAGGCGCGCCATGCCCGCGAGAAGGCCGAGCGGCCAAACCAGAGGATGTATTTCACCAATTTCTATACCGACTATCTGGTGAGCCAGGTGGATTTCTCGAACCTTAATGTGGGATATCAGCCTTTCACTGGAGGTCCTTATTATTTCGATCCGGGTGCCTCGGTCTTCTTCAAGGTAGGCTGCAAGGACCTTTTCGAAGACTACAGGCTGTCGGCGGCTTTCCGCATGGGCGGCAATCTCGACAGCTATGAGTATTACTTCAGTTTCGAGGACCTGAAACGCCGTCTCGACAAGCAGTACATATTCCACAGGTCGTCGTACAGCGACGATCTTGATGGATATGCCAGGATAAAGGTGGTCAGCAACGAGGGCATGTTTGTGGCCGGATATCCGTTTACTCCCACTTCGGCTGTTAAAACCACCCTGGGCCTCAGGTACGACAAGGCCCAGTTTCAGGTTACTGACATTCAGTACCTGGATCAGAAGCCTCAGCATCAGCTTTTCGCCAACGCCAAGGCCGAGTATGTTTTCGACAACAGCAGGATGATTACCACCAACATTCCAAGCGGAGTAAGGTTCAAGGGATGGGGCGAGGCGTATCAGCAGCTCGACGGACGTTACGACATAGTGTCGAATGTGGGTTTCGATTTCAGGTTCTATCAGAAGATACACAGGTGCTTTATATTCGCATCGCGCCTGGCGGGCGCCACCTCGTTTGGCTCCGGCAAGATTCTCTACTATCTGGGTGGCGTGGACAACTGGCAGACTTTCAGCAGCGACATTCGCAAGAGGTTCGATCAGTCGGTGCGCATAGATCCCGACGAGAACTACATCTATCAGGCCGTAGGCACCAACATGCGTGGTTTTATCCAAAATGCCAGAAACGGCAATACTTTTGCCGTCATGAACAACGAGCTCCGTTTCCCTGTGTTCCGCTATCTGCTCAACAGGCCCATCAACCGCAAGATGATCAACGACCTTCAGGTGGTGGGATTCCTGGATGCCGGCAGCGCCTGGACGGGCCTGATACCCGGCAAGGACAATGCCTACAATAAGTACGAGGTTACCGACGGCTCCATCACCATGATCATGGATGTGGCCAGACCTTCGATGGTGGTGGGGTATGGCTGGGGCCTCAGGACCACTCTGCTCGGCTATTTCCTCCGTTTCGACTGGGCATGGGGGCTGGAAGGCAAGGTTGTTTTGCCAAGGACTTTCTACTTCTCGCTGGGATTTGATTTTTAGGATACCTCCACAATCTTTCCATCCTCCACGTAATACAGGTACGCCTTTACGTTGGGGTATTTCATCGATTGCAGAAGGGCGGCGTATTCCTTTATCTGGTCGTGGTATTCGGGGCGCTCCTTGCCGAACTTGAAGTCTATCACCACGGTCTCGTTCTCGCCCACAAGCACGCGGTCGGGGATGCGGATGTTGCCCTCCTTGGTAAGCAGGGCGCGCTCGTTTATCACCTGCTGCCATTCGTGGGAGAACCACTGGGCCACCTGTGGAATCTGGAATGCCTTGTCGAGCATCTGGGTGAGCTCTGTGCGCTGCGCCTCGGTGATGCGGCCCTGATAGATCATGTCCTGAAGGGCTTCGGCGGAATCCTCGCGGTATTCTATCCTCGACATTACATCGTGCATCAGAAGGCCGTGGTTTATCCTGTCCTGCAGAAACGGGCTGTCCTGTATGAAGAATTCGCTGGAGTGGGAGAGTACCGCCAGCTTGTTTTCCCAAGGTGTGTTCTTGAAAGGCCTTAGGTTGAAATCCTTGTATTCCCTGTCCTTGCGGCCCGGCGCCAGGCTGTGGTTCTCGTCCATCAGCAGCACCGAGTCGGCCTCGCTGTAGTAATTCCTCAGGTCGGCCAGTTTGGGGTCTTGATTGGGCAGGTCGGTGGTTATGGTATAGTACAGGAGGTCGGCCACGGTGGATATCTTGGTTTCCTTCTTTTTTTCCTTGGGCTTTGGGCAGTAGATGTGGAGCTCGTCCACAGCGCGTGTCAGGGCCACATATAGCAGGTTGAGCGAGTCCACGGTCATGTTGCGTTTCTCTTCCATGTACGATTCGGCAAAATATGTTTTGCCCAGTGCCGATCCATACCTAAGTGGCACTGTGGGAATGTTGCCGAACAGCTCGCTGCCCTTGCATCTGGCCCAAATGTAGTTTGCCTGCCGGTTGTTGTAGTCCTCCATCTTCCAGTCGCAGAATGGGATAAACTGTATTCCGAAATCCAGACCCTTGCTCTTGTGCACGGTCATCACCGTGATGGCGTCCTGGTTGCTGGAAGGCTGTATGGCAGTGTGGCATCCGCTCTCGTCCCACCATTGCACGAATCTGTTGAGGTCCGATGAGAATGTCTTCGTAAAGCCAAGCACGCAGTCCTCGAATGTGCGCAGGTATTCGGCGTCGCCCGTGTATTGGTGGAGTCCGAAACATGATATTATCTTCTCGCAGAGGTCGAATAGCGGCAGGTCGCTGTATGATTTCATTATGTTGTCGAATCCGTCTGGCAGTATCTTCTGGCTCTCGGTGTCGCTTACTGATGCTTTCATTATATCGTCGTCCGGTATCTGCATCTGGCTTAGCAGGCAGTAGGCGCGCATCATCTCCACCTTGGCTATTATGTCGTCGTTGTTGTTGACGTATTTCATGGCGTTGGCCAACACAGTTACTGTCAGCGAGTTGTTTATATACAGGGCGTCCGATGAGATAATGTCGTATCTGGAGGCGCCTTCCACCTTCTGCTGATACTGCATCAGGAAATTCACGCACATGTTGCCCTGGGAACCCTTGCGCACCAGTATGCATATCTTCCGTGGTTTCACACCCGATTTCAGCAATCCGTCTATCTCCCGGGCCATGGTGTTCAGCGACATGGTCTGAAACCAGTTTAGCCCGTCCATGCCTACCGTGTTGTCCTGAGGCTCAGATGCCTGCTCCATGAACTCTACCCTCACCTTGCCTCCGGTGTTGCCTTTGGGTGGCATTTTCTGATACGAGTCGCTGTATATGCTGGCCAGCATGTTCAGGTCCAGGCCGTCATGGTCGTATTGACCTAATACGGCCACCGATTTCTGGAATACAGCGTCGTTGAACTCTACAATGTTTTTGCGCGACCTCCAGTTGGTGTCCAGCGAATGCTCCGATATGCTGTCGTGGCCTATCTGGGCCTCCACCTTGGAGTTCAGCAGGCTCCAGTCGCCTCCGCGGAAACGGTATATTGCCTGTTTTACATCGCCCACTATCATGTTGTCGTATCCCTGGGCCAGCGAGTTTTCTATGAGCGGGCGGAAGTTGTTCCACTGGAACTCCGATGTGTCCTGAAACTCGTCAATGTAGATGTGGTCATACTTGTTGCCCACGCGCTCGTATATGAATGGGGCGTCGTTGCCTTTTAGGATGGCGTTCAGGAATGCGGTTGCGTCAGAGACCAGCATCATGCGGTTTTCCTTGCGGTATTCCGGCATCAGGCGCGCCAGATCGCCCAGCAGCATGAAGGCGTGGAAGTCCTTGCGGATGGCCTTGGCTGTAAGGTAGTTGGTGCCGTCCTGCGATATCAGGGCCACGGCTCTGGAGAGTATGGATTCCAGGGCGGGGCGTATCTGGGGCACTATCTCTTTCTGTATCTCGGTGGGTTTGGCGTTGGTCCAGTCGTCGCCGGCGTTCATCTTGGCCGCGGTGGCGGATATCTCGCATTTCCTGATATCCAGCAGGTAGTTGTAGAGCGCGCCTATGTTTTTGCCTATGTCGTGGGGAGCCATGCCAAGAGGCTCGAATACTTTTTCGGTGTCGCGGGCTATCTCGTCGGCCTGGGCCTCGAAGTCGTCGTAAATCTCGTTTATCAGTTTCAGCGATGTCTTGTAGAATGTGCGCTTGGTGTCGTCGTCCATGGGGCGGTAGAATTCCTCCACCTTCGAAAACTGTTCGGTGAATATCAGCTGGGCCAGCATTCTTATCTCTTCGCGGAAATCCCAGTTGTTGCCGTCCTTCACGTTTTTCTCGGCCATGGCCAGGAATTGCGCTCTCAGTTCGGGGTCGTCGTCCGATTTTTTCAGCAGTATTTCCACCAGGTCGTTTACCACCATGTTGTGGTCGGTCTGTGTGCTGAAGCCTGTGCTTACGTTTATGTCGTAGCAGAACGCCCTTACCACCCTCTGTACAAACGAGTCTATGGTCCTCAGGTTGAAGTCGCTGTAGTTGTGGAGTATGGCGCTCCTGATGCTGCGGGCACGGTCGCGTACCTGCTGCTCGTTGTATTGGGGATATCTTTGGGTGATGGCTGATATGTAGTCCGATTTCTGTCCTGTGGCCAGCTTGTCGAATTCGGCCAGGATACGCTCCTTCATCTCGCCGGCCGCCTTGTTGGTGAATGTCACCGCCAGTATTCTGGCAAATGCCATTGTGTCCTTGAAGGCCTCGTAGAGTGTGTTGCCGGTGCGCGATGGCGCTTTCCTGCCAAACGAGTCCACTATGTAGTTGCAGGCCAGGTTGAAGGTTTTGCCGCTGCCTGCCGAGGCCTTGTATATGTTGAGTTTCATCTGTTAGTCTTCGTCTTCATTGTTGGTGGTCTTGGCCTCCTCTTCCCTGCGGAGGCTGGTGCGTGCGTTGTATATCAGCAGGCTGATGGCTATGAGCGCCGCTGTGGCGTATCCTATGAAGGCCGGCAGGGGCATGTACATGAATATGTACATGTCGCGGGCAAACACCCATATCAGCGACGACGACAATACCAGCGTGCATATCAGCATTATGTAGCAGAATTTGTTGGCCGATACGTCGATGCGCCTCAGCAGCATGCCGAAGTCCTTTATCCCTATGTTGGCCAGAAACTGTCCGCGGCGCATTTTCCTGAGTATCAGCGATAGCTCCAGAGGCGATGTCTCCAGAAAATCGCTGGCCTGAGAGAGGTTTTTGTTGAACAGCGATTTCAGCCTGTCGGGCTGCATGCGCTCCATCTGCAGCCTGCGCCCGTAGGGTTTGAAGAGCTCAGATATCCTGCATGTCGGGGTGATGCTCAGGGCTATGGATTCCGCTATGGCCAGCGCGTTGAAGGCCGACACCACCTCGCGGGGGATGTTGAGCTTGTGCTTGTAGGCTATGCGCATTATGCCCAGCGAGAACTCCCTCATGTAGAAATCCGATGTCTCCAGGAAATAGAGGTCGTCGGCCAGGAACTGTATGTCGCTGCGGAATTTCTGGAAATCGTATACCTCGCTGTGGTTGGCCAGCTTGCGCATGCTGTCGGCCAGCACGTTGGAGTTTCGGGTCGACAGGGCCGCCACCACGTCGTGTATCCAGGCCCTCTGGTCGGTGGTGAGCAGGCCCGCTGTGCCATAGTCGGCAAAGAATATGCTGCCGTCGGGGCGCAGGCGCACAATCTCCTTGAGTGGCTGTGTCAGGTAGAGGCCGGTGTCCAGCATTCCGGATATGAATATCTTCAGGAAACTGTCTGCAACCTCTTTCTGCTGCAGTCCCCATTGGGTGAACTCGGGGGCGTCGGCCACCGAGGTGGAATTGTAGTAGTGGCTTACGAGCGAGTTGGTGGATGTGTATTGGCTGAATATCTCCGATACCACAAAGCCCGGCATCTGGTGGTATGCCTTGTTGAAACGGCGTATGCGGTCGCCCTCCTTGCTTAGGTCAAGCTCGGGAAGTATCTCACGCTCAAATTCTTCTATGATGCCTATTGGGTCGGGTATGCCTAATTTCTGGAGTACTCGCTGCGATATCGATGCCAGCCTCTTGAAGAGGGCTATGTCGGCCAATACTGTGCTCTGGGTATCAGGCGGCAATATCTTTACGGCCACATCCTCGCCGCTCAGCAGCCTGGCGCGGAATGTGGCAGAGAATCCGTCCTGCAGGTAGCTGGTGTTGTCGAAATATTGGAAAGTCTTGTCGGCCTTGCGGTTGGTGTATTGCTCGAATACGGAAATGGCGTCGGCCTTTGGCAGTGTGTTTTGCCCGAATTCCAGCCTGGCGAATTCGGAGATGAGCTCGTCGGGCAATATGTCGGGACGCCCCGACAGAAACCTGGCCAGCCGTACTGCCGTCGGCCCCAGGTCCTGGGTGGCGTATCTTATTCGCTGCCAGTTGTTGAGGCTGGAATCTATCTCGGGGAAATTCCTCTGGGCTATTTTGTGTTTCGACAGGCCTGTGTTTACGATAAAGCTTTGAAACCCATATTTTATCAATATGTTTACGGCATTGCCAAGCCTGTCGAGACCTTTGTTTTTCTTGTTGGATTTCAAAGCCATGGTTTGTTAGTTTTTGGTTAGTTTTTCCAGAATCGCTATTCTGCGTCTCAGTTTCTCCACCTCCTCGGGTGTGGCGTAGTCCATCTTGTCGTAAAACTTGTGCAGCAGCTCGCGCATCGATTCCTCTATGTCGGCCGATGTGTCGAACAGCCTGTTCTTGATGTTCTCGAAAATGGAGTTGCCCTCGTCCTTGGATATCTTGTTGCTGTTTACAAGCGAGTCCATGGTCACCTTTACGAGGCTGGCCGTGTCGCCTATGAATTTTTTCCCAAGGTTGGTTATTGCATCTATCATTGTTGTCGTGTTTGGTTGATGTTTGTTTTTTTAGTCGAGGCCTGCTACTTTCTTTTCCAGCTCCTCTACTCTCTTGCGCAGCTCCTCCACCTCGCTCTTGGTGGCTGGGCGCACGTTCTGCAGGGCGTTGCTGATGGTCTCGCGTATCTTGGTCTCCATCTCCTTCATCTTGGCGTCGATGCCTGAGGTGAAGTTGCTCACTATCTTCTTGCCCTCCTCGCTGCTTACCTTGTTTTCGCCGATGAGGCCGTTTACAGCCTTCTCCACGTATTCCTTGGCCGCGCTGGCTTTGGCTATTCCCTGGTACAGTATTTTCTTGAGGAGCGAGTCTATTGGCTCGCTGCCCTTCTGGTTGTCGGTGTTCTGGGTGTTGTCGGTGCACTGGCTGTTGTCGGCGCTCTGCTGGCCCTCGTTCTGCTGTGCCTGTGTTTCTGTCTCTTCTGCCATGGTATTCAAGTTTTTTATTAAGGTTATTGTGTTATTTTTATCTGTTGCCGTTCAGCTTTGCCTCGGCCATCTTCAGTTTTATCTTGGTGAGTACCTGCTTGGTGTTGAGGGCAAAGTCGTTTTTCATTATCCAGTCGTAATAGCCTGTGTCTATCCTTGATAGCACGTCCTCCACCTTCAGGCCCTTGTGTTTTCCGAAATTGAACACGGGCTCGTTTTTCTCGTTGTAGATCATCCTTCCGGCAAAATCCACATTGTTGGTGTGGCTGGAATACTGGCTCAGGAATTCCACGGTGTTCTCCAGCTGGCCGTCATACATGTCGAGCTGAGACTTCAGCACCTCGTATGTGGCCTTGGTGTCGGCCAGGGCCGAGTGTGCGTCGTTGAGGTCCTTGCCGCAGTAGAATTTGTAGGCTGCCACCAGGTTTCTCTGCTCCATCTTGTGGTATATCACCTGCACGTCTATGCGCCTGCACTTGCTCATGTCGAAATCTATGCCGGCTCTCAGGAATTCCTCGGCCAGCAGCGGAATGTCGAACTTGTTGGAGTTGAATCCGCCCAGGTCGCAGTTTTCCAGGAATTTGGCCAGCTTGGGGGCTATCTCCTTGAAAGTTGGGCAGTCCTTGAGGTCGTCCATGGTGATTCCTGTTATCTCTGATGCTTCCTTGCTTATGGGCACCAGGGGCTTTACCCTTGCTGTGTAGGTTTCCTCGCTCTGGTCGGGGTTCACCTTCAGTATGCATATCTCTATGATGCCGTCGTGGGCGATATTTAGTCCGGTGCTCTCCAGGTCGAAGAACGCTATCGGTTTTTTAAGATTCAGATTCATTGCTGTCTTGCTGTTTTTTTTCTGTTACTATATCTTGGTCCACTGCGGGGGCTTCGCCCTCGTTTTCCAGTGTGAATGTAGGTCTCCTTAGCTCGAAGTTCTTGCCCAGGTACACGCGGCGCACCTCGGGGTCGTTGGCCAGGTCCTCAGGCGTGCCCGATTGCAGTATCCTGCCATCGTAAAGCAGATAAGCGCGGTCGGTGATGGCCAGGGTCTCGTCCACATTGTGGTCGGTTATCAGTATTCCGATGTTCTTTTTCTTCAGCTTGGCCACAATGCCCTGGATGTCCTCCACGGCTATGGGGTCCACTCCCGCGAACGGCTCGTCGAGCAGGATGAACTTCGGGTCCACGGCCAGGGCCCTTGCTATCTCGGTGCGTCGTCTCTCGCCGCCCGACAGCTGTATTCCCAGGCTCTTGCGTATGTGTCCCAGTCCAAACTCCTCTATCAGGCTCTCCAGTTTCTCTTTCTGATACTCCTTGCTGAAGCCTCTTACCTGCATTACGGAGAGGATGTTGTCCTCCACGCTCATCTGCCTGAACACCGAGGCCTCCTGGGGCAGGTATCCCACGCCCAGCTGGGCACGCTTGTACATGGCGTGCTTGGTGATATTGAGGTCGTCGAGGTATATTGTGCCGCCGTTGGGCTTTATCAGGCCCACTATCATGTAGAATGATGTTGTCTTGCCGGCGCCGTTGGGACCCAGTAGGCCCACAATCTCGCCCTGCGACACCGATACCGACGCGTCTTTCACTACGGTACGCTTGCCGTATATTTTTATCAAATGTTCTGCCCTTAGTTGCATTTTCTTGCTTTTTTGCTTTTGGATGCAAATATATATAAAAAAAGGCAAAACGAAACAAGTTTCGTAATGCCTTTTTCGAAAAAAATTATGTGGGTGTGTTTTCCGTATTAGAGAGCGGCATCCAGAACAGAGTTCTGCTCGCCCATTCCGTTGTCTACTGTTGGGCGGTATGGGTCGTTGATCCATGTGGTGCCGTCCAATACATAGCGGAACTGGTATTTCTTGCCCTTCTCCAAGGAGATTTCTACCTCGAATCCCTCCAGTGTCTTGGTCATGGGAGTTGCCTCCTTGTCCCATTTGTTGAACTCGCCGGCTACAGTAACCTTCTGGGCATTCTGAGCCTGTGCGTTGGTAAGTGTCAGCTTGAATGCTGATTTTGCGGCCTTCTTGGTGGCAGCCTTCTTGGCTGTGTCTTTCTTGGCTGCGGTTTCCTTCTTGGCTGCAGTCTCTTTCTTTGCCTTTGGCTCGGCGGCTGCATCTGCGGATTTTCTAGGTCTTCCTGCCATTTTCTTGCTGTTTTTTTAAGTTTATACTCTTTTATTTGCTATATTCTGATGCAAAATTAGTGCTTTTATTTCAATAATCAGCATTTTCTTATATTAAATTTATTTAACATTAGGATAAATAAATCAGTTTGGTGATTTTTTTTATTTATTTTGTGATAATTTTGGTATTTTTTGGGTATGGAAATCCACTTTTGAAAAATTTACTGCCCATCTGCTTGATTTTCATTGCAAATGATGTTTTTATGCAAAGAATTACTATCTTTGTAATCCGAATACTATTAGATAATACATCATGTTCTCATTATTCAAAAAAGAGTTGTCGGCGTTTTTCAGCTCGATAACGGGATATATAGTCATATTCATCTTCCTGCTGGTAAACGGCCTGGTGCTCTGGGTCTTCCGCGGCAATATGAATATCATCGACAGCGGTTTCGCGTATCTGGACCCCCTGTTCCAGATATCGCCATGGGTGTTTCTCTTCCTGGTGCCGGCCATTACAATGCGCATGATATCGGAGGAGCTCAAGACCGGAACCATTGATGTGCTCTACACGCAGCCATTGTCCGACATGCAGATAGTGTTGGCCAAGTATCTGGCCGGCCTGGTGCTGATACTCATTTCCATACTGCCCACCCTGATATACGTGGCAAGCATCGGAAGCCTCTCGGCCGAGGGGCAGCAGACAGCCGGCGGAGCTGATATTGCCGGACTGGACACGGGCGAGACCATAGGCGCCTACCTGGGCCTGTTCCTGCTGGCATCGGTATACTGCGCCATAGGAATGTGGGCATCAGCACTCACCGAAAACCAGATAGTGGCCTTCCTGCTGGCAGTGGGTATCAGCCTGATGATGTATCTGGGCATGGACGCGCTGAGCGGTTTCCTCGGGAAACAGGCCCTGATGATATCCAACCTGGGCATTGACGCACATTACAGGTCTATAAGCCGCGGTGTGATAGACACCAGGGACATAATATATTTCGTATCGGTCAACGCATTGTTCCTGATACTCGCAAAACACAAACTGTCATCACGCAACTGGAAGTAAAATCATGGACATAAAGATAGAAAACAAGAAAAACAGCCTCCGCTGGCTCTCTATTGCGGTAGCCGCCATAGTGGTGGTGAACCTCGTGTCGCAGTGTTTCTTCGTGAGGATGGACCTCACCGACGACCGCCATTTCTCCCTCACCGATTTTACCAAGGAATACCTCTCGCAGATGAAGGGCCAGGTGATGGTGAGGGTGTATCTGGATGGCGACGAGCTGCCGGTGTCGTTTTCCAGGATGAGGGACGAGATACAGTCCAAACTGGAGGAATTCCGTGTATATGCCGGACGCAATGTGGCATACACCTTCATAAACCCATCCCAGAGCGACAACAAGGACCAGCGCTACGGTATATACAAGCAGCTTTTCGATCTGGGGCTGAAACCTGTGGAGATCGACAACCACACCACCGAGCAGACCACCAAGACCATGATTTTCCCCTGCGCGGTGGTCAGCTACACCCTCGAGGGCAAGACCGGCCCCGACAGCCATGACACAACTCTCTTCCGCGAGATTGGAGTGAATCTCCTCAAGGCCGATCCAAGGCTGGAGCCCGGCGACGAGCAGAACATCTTCAACTCGGTGGCCGCGCTCGAATACGAGATAATGAACGCCATATACAGGCTCTCGCAGATAGAGAAACCCCGCATAGCCTTCCTGGAGGGCCACGGCGAGGCCATGGAGGAAAACCTCATTGATATATGCACCGAGCTCTCCGACTATTATGACGTGCGCCGCGGTGTGATAAACGGCAATGTGGGAGTGCTGGATGGATTTGCCGCAGTGGTGATAGCCAAGCCTACAAAGCCCTTCAGCGAGGACGACAAGTTTGCGCTCGACCAATACATAATGCAGGGAGGCAGCGTGCTGTGGCTCATCGACGCCACTACGGCGTCCATGGACAGCCTGATGAGCAGCCAGGCCTCGGCGGCCCTTCCGCTCGACCTCAATATCGACGACATGCTCTTCACATACGGAGTCAGGGTAAACGCCAACTGCATCCGCGACATGCAGTGCGCCGGCATCGGGCTGGCTGTAAACGGGCCTGCGGGGCAGCCTCAGATCAAGATGTTCCCCTGGGATTATTATCCCGTGCTCATCAGCCACATCAAACACCCTGTAACCAAGCACCTCAACTATCTGTGGTGCAGGTTTGCCGGAAGCATAGATACCGTGGCCACCAATGTGCCGGTGCAGAAGACTGTGCTCCTGCAGTCGGGCAAGTATTCCAGGATAATAAACGCGCCTTTCGCGCTCAATTTCGATGAGGTGGGCCTCCGCCAGGACCCCAACGACTACAACAAGCCATACAACACCATGGCCGTTTTGCTGGAGGGCAATTTCGAGTCGCTGTACAAGGACCGCCGCGGACGTACAATCAATGGCCGCTATTACGAGACCATGAAGTCGGGCGCATGCAGCCGTCAGATTGTGGTGTCGGATGGAGATGTGGCCCTCAACGACATATCGCCAAAGGGCGAGCCTTATCCGCTGGGATTCGACCGCAGCAGCCAGAACACTTTCAAGGGCAACAAGGAGTTTATTGTAAATTCGGTCAATTACCTTACCGGCAATGCCGACCTGCTCACCATACGCCTCAAGGAGATGAAGGTGCGCATCCTCGACAAGCAGCGCGCCCAGCAGGAGAGGTCTGTCTGGGCGCTGCTAAACGTTGCACTTCCTCTTGTAGTGATAGCGGTATTTGGCGTGGTGCTTTTCATTGTCAGAAAACGTAAATACACTTCCCGATGAGAAATTTGTTTTTGATGCTTGCAGTCGCCCTGATGCTTGCGGCCTGTCATGACGACACCGATTTCACTGTCTTGGAGGACAGATGCGGCGGTTTCGATATCGAGACCCGCGATGGCGGTTCCATCTGGATTCTCAACAGGGATACCGCCTGGTGGGTGTATCATCAGCCTGATACCCGGGAGAACGCCAAGCCCCTCTGCATGGCCGACAGACACAAGATATCAGCCTTCTTCAATGTGCTGAGGGATATCCAGGTGATGGGCCTCAGCAGCAAGGATCCCGGGTCCAGGGATTGCGATTCGCATATATCCATCCGTGATTTTTCGGGACGCTGCACAAAGGAGCTCAGGTTTTCGGCTGTGCCAGGGTCGTCGCAGATGACGGGAAAGGTAAACAATGGCAAATATTACATTGTCGGCGTTCCGGGACTTAACCAGAGCCCCATAGAGGATTTCTCGTCGGCTGTGGAATATTGGAAAGACCGTCAGCTGCTGTATGTTGGCGAGGACAATGTGTCGGCCATCTCGGTGGAGAATATGATTGACCCCTCGCAGTCATTCGCCATAGTCGGCAATGCCGGCGTTTTCGAGGTCCATCGTGCCGATGCTGCCAAAGTGGACGCAGCACAGCAGAAAATCCGCCAGTATCTGGGCTCCATTGTTGGAATCTACCGTGCGGCCAGCTATCTGGAGTCTGCCAGCCTCGACGATTCAGATATGATATACCGGCTCAAGGTCAGCAACCTCCTGGGCGCCGAGGAGGAGATTGCTTTCTACAGGAAATGCCTGCCAGACGGCCAGCCCGATTTCAATCAGATGTATTTCCGCAAGGGCACCGATGTCGGCACAGCCAAATATTACGATTTCGACAAGGTGCTTGTAGACCTGGACAAACTGAAATAAAAAAATCCGGAGTGTGAAAGCTCCGGATTTTTTTATTCTTCTTCGTTTCTGGCGCGTTGCTCCTTTATCTTTCTTGCGGCGCAGGCCGATGTGCGCAGGGGGCAGCCCTCGCAGTCCTCCAGCGAGTGCTTCATTTTCTTGCCCTCTATTATCTCCTTGTCTATCATCTGCTGAATCTGGTTCATGCAGTAGATGCCGAGTTTCTGCATCTCCTCGTTTTCACCCACCTCATACTGGGGGAAACGTTTTTTCTTTCCCCAGAATATCTGGATGCCGAGGCCCACAAAGCACAGGGCTATTATCACCAATACTATTAAAAAAACTTTCAGGTATTCCATGGTTAGTAATTATCAGTATCCAGTTTTCCTATCTTCTTGCCGTTTTCGTCGTAGACGGTGGATTTGCCGGAGCGCTTGCCGTGCTTGTATTTTGATGCAAGGCGCAGGTTGCCGTTCTCATGGAAATACTGGCAGTCGCCGTGACGCTCGCCGTCCTTGTATTCTATCTTGGATTTCATGTTGCCGTTGCGGTAATACTCTATGTAATAGCCGTCTATCTTGTCCATGTTGTAGTCTATCTCGGCCAGCTTGGTCTCCTTGTTGGTGTTGTAGTAGAAGTAAGCCTTGCCGTTCAGGTAGCCCTGCATGTAGTTGGCTGATACAAAGATGTTGCCGCTCTCGTAATATGTTCTCCATATTCCGTTAGCCAGTCCGCTTGCCACGTTGCCGTCGTAGTGGACGGCCTCTATGGTATCGTACATTATGCGCTGTGGACCGTCCTCTATGCCCTCGGGCAATGTGGCCTTGAACTTCAGCGAGTCGATGTCGGCTATGCCCATGTTGCTCTCCATCAGGCTCTCCACCTTCATGGCTATGTCTTCGCCGTTGGCGGTGGAATCGTACTGGATGGCCAGCTTGCTCTTGAAGAGGCCGCCGTTGTTCGACAGCTGGAAACCGAACCTTGCGAAACTGTTGATGAGCTCGCGGTTGTTCTCGATATCCGGCTTCAGGTCGTCGGGAGAGTATTTCAGCAGTGTCTCATACATCTTGGGAGTCTGTATGAATACTGTGACATTCGATTTGTTGTCGAATCCGTCCTTGAAGTTCTCGAACTTTACGCTGCGGCTCATTGTGCGGCCCATCAGGTAGTCGTCTATTATCTGATGCAGCACCTCAGGGCTGTTGGCGAACACCACGAAATCCTCTATGTAGGTGAAGTATGGCTTCTCCATCTGATTGAACAGCTTGCCCAGGAACATCTTGAAGAATCCGTTGATATCCAGATATTTGATGTCGAAATTCCTATAAGGCTCTATTCTGAACTTGAGGGGAGTGCGGTGCTGGATGTGGTCAAACATGTTGCCGAGGTGAGCTTTGGCATCGTTTATGTTGGTGGCGCCTATTATCACGGCGGCGTCTATGTCGCGCGATTTCTCGCTCAGCGGCCTCAGCTTGGCAATAGTGATCTCGTTGCCTATCCAGCCCATGAAATCGTCCTTGAGGCTGAATCCCAGAAGTTTCTCGGTGGTTTTCAGCAGCTTCTGCATGTCGTCCCAGTCCTTCTTGTTGCCGCGGGCATATTCGTTGGTAAGCTCGTCGTAGAACTTGCCGAAATCGTTGAACTGCAGCGACAGGTATACGGCGGTCTGGTCGGAGAGTATCTGATACGCCTTGGTCTTGCCTGTTCCCACATTGCTGAATGCGCGCAGATATGAGTATACAGAATCGAGGCAGGTGTTGCCGCTCAGGATAATCTCGTCGTCATAGAGCTCAAGACCCAGCACCGAGTACACAAGACTCTGGGTAATCATGTCGAGGCCCTCGCTTGGCTCTGTGGAATACATTGAGTAGAGCTTGTCGACAGTCTTGTAGTTGAGGAACAGCTTCAGGAGGCTGTTGCCCGCAAAATCTCCCGACACCTGCTGGAAGCTGGAATTGTCGCTCCAGGCATCGTGGCCAAAATCGTTCAATACCTTGTAGACCAGTTTCTTGTCGAGGCCCACCACCAGGATGTTCTCGGCCAGGGTAAGGTAGATGTTGAAATCGGGATCGCTGCGGTCGGCCAGGGTGAAAACCTGGAACTCCCTTGGATCCTCGCCGCCCTGCGAGTACTTGTTGGTGGACACCTTGTAGTCCTTGAGCAGACCAAACGACGACGACAGGTCGCCGAAATATTTCGAGAATTCCTGGAGGTCAATCAGGTATACCATGTCCCAAGAGCCTGCGCCGTTCTCCATGCCGGCCATCACCAGCTGACGGCCCTCAAGGAGCTTGTCGGCCAGCTTGCTGTCCTTCAGGAACTGGTCCACCAGCTCTATGTCCTCATTGAGGTCGTTGAAATACTCAGTGGTTTTCAGATAGTTCCAGAAGTTGCTCTTGCTCAGTGTGTTCCATGCCCTGGAGAGGTCGTTGGTGGTGGCCACGAATATGGCGTCGGCAGGCACTGCGCTGAATGCGCTTACTTCTGATGTCTTTTTCAGGAATCTGTTGTAGGCCCAATATCCTGTAAGAAACAGCACCATTGCGGCCACTATAATACCAAATACTTTTAGAAATTTCATTTTTTAGGAATGTTTATACGTTTCTGGTTGCAAAGATAAGAAAATATTATTTAATTTTGTATATTTTTTGAAACCCAAAGTATTTTCATGATAGGACTCAACAAAATAATGCTGATAGGCACCGTGGGGCGCAATCCCGAGACACGCTACATAGGTCAGGGTGTCTCGTTCTCGAAATTTTCAGTGGCCACCACGTGCATGGCCACTGGCGCCGGCGGACGCCCCGTGGAAGAGACCGAATGGCACGAGGCCGTGGTGTTCCGCGGTCTTTCCGACTATGTGGCCCGCTACCTGAAAAAGGGCGACACTGTATATGTGGAGGGCAAACTGAAATCGCGCTACGTAAGCGACGGACCCGGGAGCGGTCACCGTATCTACGAGGTCCACGCATCAGCCGTAAACATACTGGCCCGAAGCAAGGCCAACCAGGAATCCCCAATGCCGGATTCCGGCGAGCATCAGCAGCCTCAGCAGAATATTGGCGGTGCCATACCGGGGTTCGATATCGAGCATGCACAGCAGGACCTGGCAGGCGATGGCGACAGCATGCCTTTTTAGTCCCATGACATACACCAAACTATTTTGACGATGGATTTATTAGACATATCGATTCTGATGCCGGCGGGCGAGCTGGTGTGGGCTCCATTGGCGGTGGCGGCGGTGGCGCTGGTATCGCTTTTCTGGATATCTGCCCTCCGCTATGCCGTGCACTCCATATCTGACAGCGAGGCCCGCATTCTCCACCACCACAAGACTCCGCAGCAGCAGCGCATCTACAAGCTGTATCAGCGCAAGGAGAAGGTGAAGGCGGCCCTGAGTTCTGCCGAGACTTTCCTGTGCCTGCTGTTCGTGATGTCGCTCTCGCAGCTGATATGCGGGTTTTCCATATGGCCATCCACCGTGTGCCTGTTTTTCCACGATCCGGCATGGCCAGCCTTTGTGGCCTATTTTGTGCTGATGTGCTTTGTGCTGGTGATAGTGATAATAGTGCCGGGCCGCATGATGGGCGACGACAGGCTGCATGCACTGCTGCAGAGGATGGGATGGCTGGCAGACATTGTGGCCGGCATATTCGGCCCGGTGTCGTTTTGTGATTCGTATTCCACAGTGCGCGAGGAGACCACAAGCAGCAGGCTTACTGTTTCAATAGGATCGGAGCCTCCCAAGACCGGCGAGAAAGACATGATAAGGAACATATTGCAGTTTGGCGACATAGAGGTGCGCGAGATTATGACCCCTCGCCACGACATTGTGGCCGTGGATACCAGCGACAAGTTCCCTACCCTGAAGGCCAAGATTATGGAGAGTAATTTTTCCAGGATTCCGGTCTTCGAGGACAAGACCGACAATATTTTCGGAATAATATACGTAAAAGATCTGATAGCGCACATAAACGACGGCGACGATTTCGACTGGACCTCCCTCGTAAGGAGGATAAAGTTTGTATCGGAAAACAAGAAGATTTCCGACCTCCTGAAGGAATTCCAGCAGACCAAGAACCACATGGCTGCCGTAGCCGACGAGTATGGCGGAATCTCGGGCCTTATTACCATGCAGGATATCCTGGAGCAGATAGTGGGAGAGATGTCCGACGAGTTCGATGACGACGAGGCCAATCTGATAATGAAGCTTGGCGACGGCTACTATATATGCGACGGCAGGGTGATGATAGACGATTTCTGCCGCGAGCTGCAGCTGGAGCCCGACTATTTCGACGAGATAAAGGGCGATGCCGAATCTCTGGCCGGTGTGCTGCTGGAGGTCCAGGGAGAGTTTCCCCAGGTCCACGAGAAGATTAAGTGCCGCAACCTTACGCTGGCGGTGGAATCGTTCTCGGGCCGCAGGATAGAGAAGATAAGCGTAAGGTTGTAGTTCATTTATATTTATTTACCCCAAAGAAATGAGAAAGATATTTTTCTGGCTGATGGCCATCGCCATGATGGCCGCATCGTGTGCCGAGACACCAAATCCGAAACCACGCGGATACTGCCGAATAACATTCCCCGAAAAGGAGTACGCAAGGTTCGACAGTCTGGACCTCCCATACACATTCTCCATGCCAAAATACTGTACAATGGAGAGGGAGACATCGCGCGGGGCCGAGCAGTATTGGACCAACTTGGTGTACGGCGGGCTTAATGCCAAGGTCCACCTAAGTTTCAAGTACATAGATTCGGGCAGCCTGGACGCCCTCATAGAGGATTCCCACACTCTGGCCTACAAGCATACTGTAAAGGCCGAGGGCATAGAGAAGATATCGTATGCCGACGATGAGGCCAGGGTATATGGCCTGCTGTATTCCATAAAGGGAAATGTGGCCAGCCCCATCCAGTTTTTCGTAACCGACAGCACACGGCATTTCCTGAGGGGGTCGCTGTATTTCAACTGCGCGCCCAACAAGGACTCGCTGATGCCGTCGATAGAATATGTGCGCGCCGATATCGAGAAGCTTTTCGAAACCATCAATTGGAAATAGCCCTTATGCCTCTATACAATCACGACATACAGCTATGTCAGGGCATCAGCCTCGGCATCTGGACCATCACCGAGACTCTGGAGCAGCTGTGGGAAATGGCTGGTTTCATCGATAGCAGCGAGCTGGACCTGTGCAGGAAATTCTCAAGCGTCCGCCGTCAGCGCGAGTGGCTGTGCACACGGCTGCTGATGAAATCGGTGATGGGTAAGTATCAGCCCATAAGGTACCTCGACAGCGGCAAGCCTTACATTCCCGGATTCAACGGCTCTCTTAGCATATCCCACGCCGACGGCATGGTTGCGGTGATTGTGGCGGAAAGTCCGGCCCCTGAATCGGCTGTGGACGTGGAGCGTATCACGCCAAGAATAGAGCGCATCAGCCACAAATTCCTCCGCCCTCACGAGATAGCCGCCATACCCGCCGGCAGGCGCCTGGAGCATCTCTACATTCACTGGTGCGCCAAGGAGGCTATGTACAAGGCCCTCAACATTCCCGACTACGACTACCAGAACTCATATACGCTGGATGCCGTGGAGGACAGCGGAAGGCATACCGGCAGGCTGATGCGTCAGGGCACCCTGCTGGCCAGGTTCCGAGTCGACAGCTTCAGGATTCTGGACTATGTGATATGCGTGGCATATATTATATAATGTGTGATAATTTTTTTTGTAAGATATGAGCGGTATATATCAGAAATACTTCAACAAGGACAGGAAACGCATTGCCGTGCTCCTGGATCCCGACAAGCTGGACTGCGGGAAAGCTCTCGCCATGGCCGGCAAGATAGAGAAATCGCCCGCCGACATTGTGCTTGTGGGCGGCAGCCTGGTGTCGCAGTCGGTAGATGATATTGTGCAATCCATAAAGCAGGGCACCGGCAAGCCTGTGGTCCTGTTTCCGGGTGGAGGCAATCAGCTGAGTCCATACGCCGACGCGCTGCTGCTGCTGAGCCTGGTCTCGGGCCGCAATCCCGAGTATCTTATAGGCGAGCACGTAAGGTCGTCGTACAGGATACTGAAATCTGGCATAGAGGTGATATCCACGGCCTACGTACTCATAGACGGAGGCGCCACAACATCGGTGCAGTATGTCAGCAACACCATGCCCATACCCGCCAGCAAGCCTGACCTGGCTGTGGCCACGGCCCTGGCCGGTGAGCAGATTGGCATGCGGAATATTTATCTGGAGGCCGGCAGCGGCGCCATGAATCCTGTGCCCGAGGCGGTGATACGCGCCGTGGCAGGCGTGTGCAAGTCGCCCCTGATGGTGGGTGGCGGCCTCAGGAGCATGCAGGCCATAGAAAAGGCTTGGAACGCAGGTGCTGATATTGCCGTTATAGGAACGGCGTTCGAGAAAGACCCTGATTTTTTCGCAAGATAATACAAAAAGAGGCTGACCCCCAAAAGCGAGTCAGCCTCTTTTTTATGGTAATCTATGACACACACACACGACCGTGCGCATCTAAGTATCTCTAAACTTTAAACTCTAAACTTTAAACTCTAAACTCTAAACCTTAAACTCTAAACTCTAAACTCTAAACTCTAAACTACAGCTTTGGGCTGTCGATATTGTATTCGGCGCTCTCCTCGGGGTTGTTGAGCATGCGGGCTGGCTGTGATGTGGATTCCAGCACGTTCCACCAGATCTCGCTCTCCAGGTTGATGCGCTTGCGCTCGGTAACGGCGGCCTTGATAGGCATTACAGTGAAATTGCTGTTCCAGTGGCCTATGGTAAAGGCTGTCTTGCCTGCCATGGCGGCGTGTACGGCGTTCTGTGCCAGCTGGTTGCAGAACTTGGAGTCGTTGCTGTTGGCAGCGGCGCTGCGGATGATGTAGCTTGGGTCTATGTACTTGATGGAACACTTGAAGCCTTCCTTCTTGAACTGCTCCTGAATCTTGTCCTTGAGGTATACTCCAATGTCGGAATACTTTACGTTTCCGCTGGCATCGCGCTCGTCGCTCTTCTCGAAGAAGAACTGTCCGGCGCCCTCGGCCACTATCACCAGGGCGTGCTGACGGCGCTCCACGCGTTTCTTTATCTGGTTGATGAGGCCGGCATCGCCATAGAGGTCGAATTTCATCTCGGGAATCAGCACAAAGTTTACATCGCCGGTAGCCAGTGTGGTGTTGGCGGCTATGAAGCCCGAATCCCTACCCATCAGCTTTACTATTACTATGCCGTTGTATGCGCCCTTGGCCTCGTTGTGGGCGTCGATGCAGATATCGCTTGCCTTCGAGAACGCGGTCTCGAATCCGAAGGTCTTGTCGATGAAGCTGATGTCGTTGTCGATGGTCTTGGGCACGCAGCCTACAGCTATCTTGAGGCCGCGCTTCTCCACCTCGTCGGCTATCTTCTGTGCCGCGCGGTGAGTGCCGTCGCCGCCTATGCAGAATAGTATATTCACGTTGGACCTCTGGAGGCTGTCAACAATCATATCGGCAGGCTGCTCGCCGCGGCTGCTGCTCAGGAAGCTTCCGCCCTGCAGGTGGATACGGTCCACCACATCCGGAGTAAGCTCTACATCCTCCAATGCATAGTCGGGATTGAAACCCATGAGTCCAAACCTGATTCCTATCACGTTTTTTACATTGTAGCGGCGGTACAGCTGCATTACCAGTCCTCGGATCACATTGTTGAGGCCCGGGCACAATCCTCCGCATGTTACTATGGCCACCTTGGCCTTGGCGGGATCGAAATAGATCTTTTTCTGAGGACCTGCCTTCTCGAATGATATAGGTGTGATGCCGGCCTTCAGCCTCTCCAGCATCTTTGACGATGCGTCGTAGAGGATCCGGTCGTCGGCCTTTACATAGTCGTAAACCTCGTCGCCCTCCACCTCCGAGAGTATGAATGGGGACTTTATCTTGCATTCGCCCAATGTCTTCACATTGAAATCGATTGCGTGGAGTTCTTCCTGTGTCATAACTTTTTGTATGTGTTTTGGGTTTTTTGCGGTGGCTAAGTTACAAAAAATGTATCAGAATTGTATTACAAAACTGATACATTTTTTTCAAAATACGGAAAATACATACAAGTCCCCGTTTTTTTATGTTACTTGAAGAATATGATCTTCTGTTTGCCGCATGTGGCCGAGCCAAAGCGTGCGAAATGGTAGTTGACCTCCAGCATCACCTGGGCGCAGAATGGCTTCATCTCCACGTTCTGAAGCTTCAGGCCCGAGAATCCGTATACATTGTTGTCGTTGGCCAGCACGTTTTTGCCGCAGTACGAGCCCCTGATGCCCAGGCTTACCTGTACCCTGTCGCCGTTGAAGGGCATGAATCCGAAGCCGAACACTATGCTGTTGAACTTGCCGTTGAACTTGTCGGTTACATCACTGGTGCCGGCCATGCTCAGGAACGACATGTTGCCCTCGGTCTCGCTGGTCACCTCTTTTACAGATGTAAGCTTGGGGCCAGCCTCCATGTAGAAGCCGTATTCGCCGGTGTAGCGCGCCAGTATCAGGAGGTCCCCGGTCTTGAACTTCAGGTTGTTTTTCAGCACAGGCTCTCCCTGAATCTGCATATTGTATTCGCTCTTGTTCTGATACTGCGAGCTCAGGTACTCCACAGATACTCCCACGCGGTCCACAAACACAACGC
Source organism: Bacteroidales bacterium (assembly GCA_045597465.1). GTDB lineage: Bacteria > Bacteroidota > Bacteroidia > Bacteroidales > UBA3824 > UBA3824. Next base: position 31,023 of record JAZLKG010000014.1, read on the forward strand.
CCAGACGTCCGCCCGCGCCAAACGACGGAGCCATGTAGTTGGTGGCGAAATGCTCGTCGTCGGTGGCCTGCTTGCACAGCAGCGCCGATGTGCCCACGCCTATCTTGCCGGCTATTGATATCCAGTTGGGAGCTCCGCCCCGCTGCGCCATCACCTGCATGGCGATGGCCACTAATACTAATAAGCTAAGTATTCTTTTCATGCTGTATTATATTTGTTTTGTTAAATATTCCTATCTAAATAATACTCAAAAATCCGTCATTTTGTTGCATAATTCCCAAAAAAAATATAAAATTTGCAGAATTTTTAAAAACACAACTCAACAATGCGACAATTCTTCAGTCAAATGGGTTTCTGGGGGCGCACCCTGTCCCTGCTGTTCATGATGTTGGCCTTCACCATCATATCCGTTGTGGTGGGCGACATATCAGCCGTGCTGATATTCGGGAAAGACGACATGGCGCACTCCACTGTGCCCGTGCTGCTTTTCCTGCAGTTTTTCATATCCACAGGCCTTTTTGTATTGCCGGCCGGAGTGCTGTGCTGGGTGTGCCGCGATGGAAGCCCCATGCAGAGGCTGGGCATAAGTCCGCGTCCCGGTGCGCTGTCTATAATAATATGTGTGGCGGTCATGATAGTATCCATCCCGTTCATAGGCTGGCTGGAGGAGGTTAACCTCACCATGACACTTCCCGACAGCCTGGCCCCTGTGGAGAACTGGATGAGGGCCCGGGAAGACGAGGCCTCAGCCATCACACGCAAGCTTATCGGACAGACCTCGCCGCTCATCTTTGTGTGCGACCTGTTGGTGCTGGCCCTGATGCCTGCGGTGGGAGAGGAGCTCACATTCCGCCTGGGCATACAGCAGGCCATTCTGGGCGAGACCACACGCATGGGCAAATACTGGGCGGCAATACTTACCGCCGTCATTTTCAGCGCCATACATTTCCAGTTCTTCGGATTCTGGCCACGCATGGTGCTCGGAGCCTTCCTGGGAGTGATGATGATAGAGACCCGCGGGATATTGTGCTCCATGGCAGCCCATTTCGTAAACAACGCCATAGCCGTGTCGATGGGATTTGCCGAGGCGCGGGGCTGCAGGATAGACATATCACCCTTCACCGAGCACCCCGTGGTAATAACAGCAAGCGCCATAGGCTGCGTGGCTCTCCTGCTAATGTTGCACCAAAACGAAAAAAAAGTGTCCAAATAGTTTTGTTATTTCGGATAAAGGATTAATTTTGCATCACAATAGCATATATTTTTTGCATCTGGTATGCAATAAAATGCAGCAAAAATGCGATATATATATAACAAAATGTTTTATTAAATGGCTGTACGCAAAACACCGAAACCCAAGAGGACTGCCGACGACAGCGAGCAGTACAAGCGCCAGCATCGTGAGTCGTTCAGGCTCAACGATTTGGAGTACAATGCCTTGATGAAATACTACAAGAAGTACAAGGTAAGGAACAGGGCGAGGTTTCTGCGCGAGGCTATAATGTCGATAGTGCTGAAGAAATTCGATGAAGACTATCCAACGCTATTCGACAACATGACGCCTGCCGAGCCTCAGCAGCAGGAGCAGAGACCGGACAAAAAAGGCGATGCCGGCTCCTGTCAGCTGATTTTGGACTTGTAAATAAACAAAACAATATTATAAACTATTTTATAACATCAGATATGAAAGGAAAATTTGTAAAGAGACTTACGGCAGTAGTATTGCTTATGACCCTCTTGGGCAGCGACCTCATGGCGCAGAGCAACTATCGTGAGTGGTGGAACTCTCTTCCAGCTGCCTGGAAGACCATCTTCCGCGATCAGGAACTCAAGGGCAAGCAAGTAGACCCTACCGACGAGGAACTCTCCACATTCAACAACATTACGAATATCAACTGCGCCGGCAACAAGGACATTGAGTCTCTGAAGCCTCTGGCCTTCCTCCAGAGACTGGAGTATATCGACTGCAGCAACACCAACATCCGCAGCCTGGAGGGCATTGAGGACCTCAAGAACGTAAGGGTGCTCAACTGCTCCAACAACGATAACATCAACAGCCTCCAGCCATGCGCGGGACTCCAGAACCTCTCGGAGCTCAACTGCGGCAATACCATGGTGAAGTCGCTGATGCCTCTGCGCAACCTTACAAGTCTCCAGAAGCTTGATATCCACTTCTGCACAGTCAACAGCCTTACTATGATAGGCGACCTGAAGAATCTCCGCGAGCTCAACGTATCGCAGAACCAGAGCCTCTTCAGCATTGCCGGCATAGAGCGCCTGCCTCAGCTTGTTTCTTTCGACTGTTCCGAGACCAACGTCAACGACCTGGCTCCATTGCAGAACAACAAGACTCTGGAATATCTCAACATTGCAGATACCAAGGTCCAGACCCTGCGCCCACTCCAGCAGATCCACACACTCAAGGAGGTGGATTGCTCGGGCACAAGAATCGCCATCGCGAGCCTCGACTACTTCTACTCTCACCTCCGCCTGCAGTTCCTGCGCGGCAAGAATCTGTCTATTGAGCAGAAGCAGCTCGACGATTTCACAACCACATTCACAAAGAAGAACGTAAACTGCGATGTGATACTTATCTCCAAGTAAATTCCCGGACGGTTTCCCATACACAAAAAACTCCACAGATCCGACATGGCTCTGTGGAGTTTTTTTTTGTGTTTTTTTATGAAAGGCAATCGGCCGGTATTACTTGCTTACCATTACATTGGTGGCCTGAGGTCCGCGTTTGCCTTCTGTTATCTGGAATGTTACCTTCTGGTCGGCCACAAGGCTTACCTTCTTGTTGTTTACATTCGGGATGCCTGTGTAGTGCACGAAAATGTCGCTGCCGGTCTCTGTCTCTATGAAACCGAATCCCTTGGTAGTGTCATACCATTTTACTTTGCCTGTAAGTGATTGTGCCATAATATTAAATTGTTTTTGAGTTGTTAATACTGATACAAAGATACAATAATAATCCGAATCCGCAATATATTTGCCGGTTTTATTTGCCAAAAAGTGGAAATTTCCTCTTTTTTTGCCATAATTGTTTATAAATCATATAATTTGGAATCAAAATGAAAAAAAAATGAAATTATTTGCCAAAATCTTGAACAAAATGTATATTTTTGCGTTTATAAGATAGCAATTTTGCAAAGAACATAAAAACTGAACCAAAATGAAGAAAGCGTTATTCCTGATTGCCGCAGTAGTGGCTGTTTTGGCAATCTCATCATGTCGTTCGTCACGCCCAGCCTGCCCAGCATACACAATGGTGCAGACCAGCGCAGTACATTTCTAATTGGAATAAGATGAGACGACTGCTAATCCTTGTTTTCCTTGTAACGCTGGCCGCCGAGTGCGCGCTGGCGCAAGGAGACATCGACAACGAGAAAAAAATCCTTTACCGCAACGAGTGGTCGATAGGCACAGTGCTGAAGACAAACGGACTGGAGCTCGACTTCCGCAGCGGCAAGTTTGTGAACGCGTTCAAGAAAAACCTCTGGGACTGCGGCCTCGGCTTCATAAAGCATCCCCAGCAGTACAGGCAGACAAATCCTTTCCTGCAGGGATATGGGTCCTATTGTTTCGGTAAAAACAATTTCTGTTTCGACCTCTTCTGTTCATGGGGCCGACAGAAAGTGCTTTTCCAGAAATTCGACCTCAACAGCGTGGAGATCCGCATGTTTTATCTCGGCGGTGTTGATATCGCGTTCCTGAAACCTATATATTACGAAATATACAAAGGTGAATCCGAGATAGTGTCGGAGAAATTCGACCCCAACAGCGCATACCATTATGCCACCGTGACACTTGGGACATCATCGTTCTCCAAGGGTTTCGGAGAGATAAAAGCTGTGCCCGGAGCCCATCTCAAGATGGGCCTGAGTGTGGAATTCGGCAAAACCGACACACGGCTCGTGGCCATGGAGGCCGGTGTCAAGCTGTCGGCATACGCCAAAAAGCTCGACCTGATGGGGCAGGAGAAGAATCCACAGTTTCTGTGCAACCTGTTTGTGACATTCAGGTTTGGAAAAGTGAAACACGGCGCCCATTACGAATATCTCAACGACTATCAATATTAAACTTGCAAAGCGCGCCTGCCTGTTAACTTTACGTTAACCCGGCAGGCGCGCCCCCATAGTGCCGCGGCAGGTTTTTAACCTTAGTTTAATATTGGATTTGTAAAACATGTATTACTTGAGTGAAAATAATTTGCAAAAAATAACAAATTTTAAGAATTCGCTTTTTTGATAGTAATACATTGAGAAACAAACGATTTGTATATCATGACGCCAATCCCCAATATTAAGTTTACGGCTTTGGGGCGTTATGCTATTGCATAATTCGATAAAATGATATACATTTGCAACGTATTAATATTTCGAGAAGGAATGATAAAGGCCGGGCTGCCATATAGGAGCCGCGGGTTTCCATCTTGAAGAAACGATAGTAATATGCAAAGTAGTAAATACACATTAAACCCGAAAACCCTACGATACGAGGAACAGAAAACTTCGATATCGCAATTCATATCAAAACAAATTCTACCAAGATTTGCTTCTGCTGTAGTATTAGGAATTGGATTGGGTATAGCAGCCACATATTATGTGGGATCGCCCGCCGAATTGGGTGCCCTGGAACATAACCAGAGCCTGCAGAAAAAATTCAGCAACCTTTCAAACAACATCTCCAAGATGGAGGTGGTTCTCTCAGATATTGCAAACCGTGATGATAATTCATATAGGAGCGTTTTCCAGGAGGCTCCAATTTCTCAGATAGAGCGCCGGGGCGGTTTCGGTGGTACCGACAGATACGACACCCTAAGAGGTTTCGTCAATTCCAGCATTATGATCGGTGCGGCATACAAATTGGACGTTATTTCAAAACAAATCATAGTACAGTCCAAATCCTTCAACGACGTCAAGAAACTTGTTATCAATAAGGAGAAAATGCTTGCGAGCATTCCATCCATCCAGCCTATTGCGGTAAAAGACCTTACCAGATTCGGCTCGCCATTCGGCATGAGATTCCATCCGATACTCCAGATTTCGAGAATGCACGCGGGTGTGGACCTTACTGCTCCTGAGGGCACTCCGATATACGCCACAGGAAACGGCGTGGTTGCAGTATCAGGCGTAGAGAGCGGATACGGCAACGTGGTGAAGATAAACCACGGCTGGGGCTACCTTACAGTATACGGCCATTGCAGCAAGCTGCTCGTAAAGCAGGGCGACAAGGTGAAGCGCGGCGATGTTATCGCATTGGTGGGCAGCACAGGCCTTTCACAGGCTCCACACTGCCACTACGAGGTGCGCATCAACAATGTGCCTAACAATCCGCTCAATTTCTACAAGGACGGCCTTACAGAGGAGCAGTATCAGGCAGCGCTGAACGCATCATTCAATTTCGACGATAATTTCGAAGACTGATAATTATATCAGCATAACTCGGTCTTTGATAGCGATATGGGAACCCAGCAAGAAAAAATTGCTGGGTTTTTCTCATAAAAATACCTTAGTAAAGCATTTTTGGCATAAAATTTATATTATCTATATTGTAATATTAATCTAAAAAATATTATGGACAGCAAACTTAAACAGCATCTGGTAAGAATATTCGTATTCGGAACCTTGCGCCAGGGACAGCGTTTCGATTTCTACATGGCCGGCAGCACATACTGCGGCAAGTCCTATGCCCGTGGCCAGCTTATGATGGCCGAAAACGGAAGCGTGTATATCGATGTCAACGACCACAACGCATACACCATAGGCGAGGTTTACCTTGTGGATTTCTACAGCCTGAAGGCCATCAACCACTTGGAGACCAAGTCGGGCGAATTCCCAAAGGGATACGACCTTACCATGATTCCTGTATGGGATCTCGACAAGAACCCCGACCACAATTTCGACCTGGCTAATGCCGAGTACTCGTTTTACTACCGCCGCAGAAACGAGCCTGTCAAGATCATGGGCGGCGACTACAGCGCCTACCACGATCCCGTTGAGGTAATCGGCAATTTCCTCCATGAAGCCGAGTATCAGGCATTGAAACCTCAGGATGTTGTTGATTATATGAAACAGCAGAATATTAGGGTTGATTTTTAAAAAATATTTGTATATTTGCACTTACAAATTTTGGCAGTATGAAAAACAATGTCTTGGGCAAGATATGGAAGAGGCTGCTAAACATCCTCTTCTGGTCGATAATTTCGGCGGCCTTCATCGGTCCCGGAACTGTCACCACTGCTACAAAGGCCGGATCTGATTTCCAGTTCCAGCTTTTGTGGGCATTGTCTTTCTCTACCATAGCCTGTCTGGTGTTGCAGGAGGCAAGTGCCAGATCCACAATATATTCAGGAATGAATCTGGGCCAGGCCATCAAATACCATTATATGGGCAAGAAGGCGCAGGTGCCTGTGCTGCTCCTTATAGTGGGAGCCATAATACTGGGATGCGCCGCCTACGAGACAGGCAACATACTGGGATCGGTGGAGGGCCTGTCTTTGGTCTTCCCCAAGCTCGACAAGTCTATCATCGTTACCGCCATAGCCGTGATAGCCGGCCTTGCGCTAAGCCTTAAGTCCCTAAGGTCCATTGCCAATTTCATGGGCGCCTTTGTGTTCGTGATGGGCTTTACCTTCATTACCACAGCCGTGCTCTCTCATCCTCCAGTGGAGGAGATAGCCAAGGGCCTTGTGTTGCCGTCGATGCCTGATACTCCGGGCGCAGGTCTGCTTGTGCTGGGGCTGGTGGGCACCACTGTGGTGCCTTACGACATATTCCTGGGCAGCAGCGTGGTGCAGAAGGACACCACTGTAAAGGACATGCGCATAGGAATATCGGTGGCTGTGGTGCTGGGCGGTTTCATATCCATGGCCATATTGTGCGTGGGATCCGAGATGACGCGCGATTTTACGCCCGAGGCCGCCAAAAACCTCGAGTTCTCCTACAAGCTGCTTTCCAACACTCTGGTGCTAAATATAGGACAGTGGGCTGTCTATATATTCGGTTTTGGAATGTTTGCCGCTGGTTTTACAAGCGCCATCACATCGCCTCTGGCCTCGGCCCTTACAGCCAGGAGCATTTTCGAGAAGAAAAATCCCGATGGCACCTCCAAGAATGGCAAAAAGTTCCAGCTGATAGCCTACGTGGTGCTCCTGATAGGCGTTGTGTTGGGATATCTCCAGATAAAACCTGTGCCAGCCATTGTGGCCGCCCAGGCTTTCAACGGCCTGATACTTCCTTTTGTGGCCATATTCCTCTTCATGGTGGTAAACGATCCCAGGATTATGGGCAAGGACCACATCAACGGCCTGTTCTCAAATATATGCATGGTGCTTGTTACATGGGTAACCCTGATACTGGGTATCGTGCAGGTGACAAAGGCATCGCTCTCGCTCCTGGAGGATTTCACCATCAGCCCCGATACCCTGTTCGTGATAGCGACCTCGCTGTCTTTGCTTATCACGATAATAATATCGTGGCGCATTTTCGTAAAGAGAAAACAGGTGCTGAGCCTTATCAATGATAAGGAGGCATCAGCCCGCTAATACAAAAAATCCAACATCTAACCTATTGTCTTTTGATGAAGTCTTTTCTTGAAGAATGTGCCGGGGATATCCTGCGCAAATTCGGAAACAGCAGTTCCGTATGCGTGGTGTTCCCAAACAACCGCACACTGCTGCATTTCCGCAAGGAATACGCCCGTATTAAGAACCAGGTGTCGTTTTCGGGCTTCATGTTTCCCATCAGCAAGGTGCTCAATCAGTTCCTTAAAGCCAACATTCCCGACGAGCTTACTCTCTTGTTCCACCTCTATGAAGCTTTCCGCCAGGTATTTGGCGTGGATGGAATGTACAATGCCAATATCGCCGCCGATTTCAATTCTTTCTACGATACCGGATGCAAGATCCTTCAGGATTTCAACGAGATCGACAATTATCTTGTGGATATCGACCAGCTTTGTCACAATTTTGCCGACATCAACGAGCTGGAGGCTTATTATGCGGGTTTCGAGCCTGATCAGGTGGAGATTATCCGTACATTCTGGGCCAATTTCTCTCAGGAGAAGCTCTCGCGCGAGAAACTCAGATACAGGGAACTGTGGACCAATCTGCCCAAAGTCTATCACCTGTTCAGGGACATACTGGCCAAAAACGGTGCCATGTATTCCGGCATGAAGAACAGGAGCATATATCAGCTTACCCGCAATGGACAGCTGCCCATGAAGTTCCAGACTTATATATTCGTGGGTTTCAACGTGCTCAACAAGTGCGAGCAGGGACTTTTCTCCTATCTGAGGACTGCGGGCAGGGCGCGTTTCTACTGGGATGCCGACGATTACTACATATCCGACAGGGCCCAGGAGGCGGGCCTCTTCATGCGCGGGCTCCTGGAGAAATTCCCCGACGAGCTTGGCAGCCACCCTCAGCAGAATATCCTGCATCAGCCCAAAAAGGTGGAATATATCGGAGTGCCGCTGGAGGTGGCACAGGCCAAGTGTGTGCACGATATCATAGAGGAGCTCTCGGCCGAGCCAGGATATTGTGAGACCAAGACAGCGGTGGTGCTGGGTGACGAGCACCTGCTTTTTCCCGTGCTGAACAGCATGCCCGGTTCTGTGAAAAATGTGAACGTCACGATGGGATATCCTTTTCCGGAGACTCCCGTCTATTCTTTTATCCTGAACTGCCTGCAGCTGAGGCGCAATTTCAGGAAATCTGCCGGAGAGGGCGATTCCACATATTACTACAACGACGTGCTGTCGGTCATCAACCATCCGATGGTGGTGAATATTGCCGATTTTTACTCGCGCCAGATATCGGGGCGTATCAGGACCGACAGGATGATACGTGTGGAATCTGGTTTCCTGGGATCCTTCAGCAATATTATGAATACAATATTCTGCGGTTTCGAAAACGAGAAACAGCCCGTGGACATGTTGCAGACATTCCTGTCGATACTCTCGGAGCTGTATTTCCTGAAGAATCCCAAGCCCGGGGATACTCCACGGCTGGAAAACGAGTTTATTTTCAATGCTTACCTGTCGGTAAAGACTCTTTACAACAACCTTCTTTCCCTGCCTCAGCATCAGCTCGATGAGGAGCTTGTCGTAAATATCTTGAAGAGCCACCTCATGGGAATAATAGTGCCTTTCGAGAGTCAGGACGACGAGGGCATACAGGTGATGGGCATGATGGAGACCCGAAACCTGGATTTCGACAATGTGATAATGCTGGGTATGAACGAGGGCGTTTTCCCAAAGCGCAGCGAGAACAACTCATTCGTAACCGAGGGAATGCGTCTGGCATTCGACATGCCTATCGTGAAATACAAGGACGCCGTGTTCGGATATTTCTTCTACCGCCTGTTTCAGAGGGCCCGCAATATCAGGATACTGTACAACAACGTATTCGCCACCAACATTAGCGGCGAGCCCAGCCGTTTTGTGATACAGATGCTCAAGGAGGCATCGCGGGGAGAGCGGCCCGATTCCATGATGGAGATTGTGCAGAGGCAGTTTGTGCGCAACATAAAGCCCATGCCGTCGGCGGGGGTGGAGATAGAGAGCAATCCTGATACCGTGAGCCAACTGTCGCGCTACTATACGCAGGGCGAGGGAGGCAGGCCCATTTCGCCCTCGGCACTGAACACCTACATGAACTGTCCGCTGAAATTCTATTTCCAGTACGTGATAAGGCTGAATCCGCTGGAAGAGCTCGAAGAGGAGGCGTCTCCTGCCGATTTCGGCCTTGTGCTGCATGCTGCCATCGAGAACATATACAACCACATAGCCGACGGCAGCAGGATGATAACTGCCGAGTCCATATCAGCCATAAGGCCAGCGTGCGAGGGCTTTGTGCTTGATGCCTACAATGCGGTCTTCAAGCTTTCCAAAAAATCAAAGGCAGAGCTGTCGGGTTTCGATACAATATTCTTCGACGTGCTGATGCAGTATCTCCACAGGATACTGGACTACGACGCCACACTGGCGCCATTCGAGCTGCTGGGCGCCGAGAAGGGGATATATTCCACCATTGATGTTCCTGTGGACGGGCGGATGCTGCATGTGAACATTGGCGGCACCATAGACCGCATCGACCGCCTAAGCGACGGCACAGTGCGCATAGTGGACTACAAGACCGGCGATGTGGCCCACAAGATGAGTTTCGCCGATATCGAGGAGGTGTTCGACCATACCAAGGGCAAGGACCGTCCAAGCCAGGCGTTCCAGGTGCTGCTATACTCTTACGTGTACATGCAGCGTCACCCGGGCGAGCTGCCCGAGCCCGTTATATATGCCGTAAGGTCCGACATAAGGCCTTATGATTCAAAATTCAAGGTAGGTGGATGCAGGCCGCCGGTGATGCTCTCGCCGCGCAACATACAGGCATATACGGACGAATTTGCCGAAAGGCTCAAGGTGCTGATGGCCACAATTCTGGACCCGTCCAACAAGTTCGAGGCGCGTCCTTCAGATTACTGCAAGTACTGCAATTTCAGCCATATATGCCAGAATCAGGCTTAGAGCCCCTTCTGGATGTTCCATATCCAGTTGGCTGTGCCCAATACTATTATTATTGCCCAGGCCAGCTTGCCGGGACGGTAGCTATAGAGGTTGAGGTAGCTCGATTTGCCGGTTACGAGGTCGCATGCAATCCACAATGTGCTTACAGCCATGTAAAGCGCCGTAAGTATTGACAGGGGGTTCATCATGACGGCCTCGTAGGGCATTCCGTGAAACAGGTATTTTAGCCCCCTTGTTGTGCCGCAGCCCACGCATGGTATGCCGGTGATTATCTTGAGAGCGCATATCGTGAAATGCGGCTCTCCGGGCACATGGGGCTTGGGTATGGGCGACAGCATCAGATAGGCCGACAGCCCCGCGAACATGGACAGGGCGGCGGCGTATTTCATGTTGCGGTTGCGTGTGGGCCTGAACATGTGGAACAATGTCCATATATATTCCCTGGCCAGTTCCTTGGCTTGGTTCCAGAATGACATATCTTGGGTAGTTGGATAAATAAAAAAAAGACATTTTGAATGCGTGATTCAAAATGTCTTTTGTTATACTGTAGGACCGAAGCCGCAATTATGCAGGCATCTCTGTTGTATCCTCAGGAACTGGACCGTACTCGTTCTCAGCTGGGTTGCCATCTTTCCAAGCCTGCATGAGGAAGAGTATCCAACCGATACATGGGATGAGGTTTACGAGGTAGTACCAGCCGCTCTTGTCGGTGTCATGCATACGGCGGATGCACATACCCAAAGTTGGGAAGAGTACAGCAAGGCTGTAGAGGCTGCTGATGATCTGGCCTGCTCTGCCGAGTACGCTGAGTACGCCACCTATTACGAGGCCGATAACGAACATGGCGATGAAGTAGTTCCAGAAATCATTCTTGCTGACACGACCGTCGAACATGAAGAAGTTTTTCTTGAAAGCTGTTACTACAACGGCTTTCATTCTGTCCAATGAAATTTCCATAATTAATTTTATGTGTTTAAGTTATTACTAAGTGAATTTCGATGCAAATTTATCAAATCTCTGAAAACTGCCAAACAGTTGAGGCATTTTTTTTAAGATTTTTTTTCTTTTATACTACATAAATCTTGCCACAGCCATCTCCGCCACGGCAAAAATCAGGGCCAGAACCACAAAAATCCGCCACAACTGTCTTGTGGATGCGCTGGATGCGGCCTCGGTGGCGAATGTGGCGCTTTGCTGGTCCATTATCCTTACGGCGCCGAATCCCTTGCCGTCTATCATTTGCCCGGCATAGCCGGCCCCGGCAAAATCCATGTTGGATTCCTTGCGGTCGTAGTTGTAGGCTATGGGCTCCATGTCCCTGTTTCCGCACATTAGATGCAGGAACCCTGATTTTTTCACAAATTTTTCTGCGAAAATTTTGTAGTTCATATAGGCGTCGGGGCCTGATACTCTTGGAATGTATTCATTGCCAGTATCTTGGTCCTTCATTATTATTTTGGTTATGTCGGTGTTTTGGGGCAGTCTTGCGCTGTATCCGTCGTTGCGCCCTATCACCGAGTAGTATTGCTGTCCGAAACTCTGCGATGTGCTGGCAGCGTTGTAGAGTATCGGCACTATGATCCTGTGGGTGGCCAGGTTGCCGCATCGGTCGCTGAGCGGGGTGTAGAATACAAACATCTTGCCCGCGCGGTACGAGTTGCTGGTCATGACCTTCTTGTACGAATCGGTCTCCAGCACAATCTCCTCGCCCTCGTATGGGTTGCTCATCGAGTTGTAGTACCTTGTAAGGTATGGCAGGTCGGGATTGTCGGGCATCTGCCTTATGGCGCCCCTCAGCAGCCGGCTCTGCGTGTTTATGTTGCTTACCTTGCAGCGTATGGTGTCGGCCTGGGTTATCTGGTTGCACTCCATCAGTGAAAGGAGGTAGTTGTAGTCGCTGATGCTGCCGTTTTCCGCCGGCACGAATATCGCGTTGCCGCCCATCTGCACGTATGCCTGTATCCTGCCGGACAGCTCCCTGGATATGGTCGGCAGCTGGCTCAGGATTACAGTATGGTAGTCCTGGAGGTCGGTGCCGCTTATGTCGGCGGTCTCCTTCAGGCTGAAGTTGCCGTCCCTGCCCAGCAGCACCCTTATGTGTTTGCTGTCGCTGTGGCTGCCTATTATCAGGATATTGCGGATGGAATCCATGCGGTAGCTGAAAAACAGCTCGTTGTCGTAGTATATAGGTGAGTCGGCAATGCTTATCCTGCCCTCCACCTGGCTGCGCGAGGTGTTCATGTACCTCATTGTCACCTGCTTGCGCTCGTAAGCGTTCAGGTCGATGGTCTCGCTGGCCTTGGTGGCCCCGTTTATGTCCAGGCTTATGGGTATGCCGCGCCTGGGCTCGCCGCCGTAGTTGCTCACTGTTATGGTAATCTCCTCCTCGCCGCCTGCCATGCGGTATGGCGTGACGAATGTCACGGTGTCTATGGCTATGTTGGCCTGATGCTCCGATTCTATGCCCACCAGGTTGATGGACAGCAGCGAGTCAGGCTCCAGCTTGTCGAGGTCGCAGATGCTTTTCTGGAAATCCGAGATTATGAAAATGCTCTTGTCGCAGCCTGGCTCCACGTCCTGGAGGCTCAGGCTCATGCAGGCCCTCTCTATCACCTGGCTCAATGTGGGCACCCTTGGCGATGTGGCTATCTCCTGAAGCATCAGCCTGATGCCGTCAGACTTCAGAAGACGGTTGTGCCTCTGCTCGAAGTCGTTGGTTATCAGTAGGAAACTGCTGCCGCTTGGGAATGCGTCCACTATCTCGAGGGCCTTGGTCTTGGCTGTCTCGAGGTTTAGCCCCGATATGGCGCCGGCCTGCATGCTTTGCGAGTTGTCGATATATATGATGGGAGGGGCCGATTTCCTGACCTCTGATGCTGCCGTATCGGAATCGTACACTACCGGCTCGGCAAAGGCTATCACCACCATGGCTATCACCATCATCCTCAGAAGCATCAGGAGGATCTGGCGCAGCGTGGACCTCTTGCGCGTGAGGTTCCTCATGTTCTGGAGAAACCTCACGTCGCTGAAATACACGGTCTTGTATCGCCTGAAATTGAACAGGTGGATTATTGGCGGTATCAGTATGGCGAAACCCGCCCATAGAAACGCCGGGTTCAGGAAATGCATTATTTACTCAAGGCGTTGTTTACGAGGTCTATGATAGTCTCGTTTCGGGAGTTCATTAGATTCACATTGTCGAAAATGCCGTCGGGATTGCTGGCTATTGCAGGGTAAATCCTGAAGATGCCGTCCAGACCCTCTTTCATGTATCTCACGATGTCGTCGTCGCTGTAGAACGAGCTTATGGGGCGGTAGTGCGAGAACACTGTGCCTACGCCGCCTCGGAACGACGAGTAGCCCTCCTCGGGCTCGGTAATCCAGTTGCCGAGCTCGTGGCGGAAAAACTTCAGGTACTGGCCCCTCAGGTGCTCGTTGAGTCCATTGGTGCGCACCAATACGTTGCATCCCACATGGCTGTAGGCCTGTCCCTCTATGTTGTCCTTCTTGAAGAATCCGGAATTGAATCCGAATACGTAAGTCATATCGTCCTTTATGAAACCGAGTCCATAGAAAAACCATTCCTCGCTGATACGCTGGTGTGTGTATTTGCCCAGTCTCTCCTGGAAATATTCCCTGACGCTCTGGATGATCTTTCTGCGTCTCTCCTTTATCTCTTCAGATTCTTTCATTTTGTTATTGTATTATTTGGCTGTATAATGCTACAAAGATAGCAAAAACTTATCTTATTTTACAAATTTTTTTTATTTTTTTGTTGCATAAATTGCGCCAAAGTTTTTTGGTTGTTTAAATATTGTTATATCTTTGCTTTTGTTATTGTTGAATCACACAATTATTATTAGTTATGAAAAAAGTATTATTAGGAATTGTTTTGGGCATTGTATTGGTCTTTGCCGCTTTCTGGGGTCTGCGTGGCAACATCATGGCCGCCATCGACGCGCTTCAGGCCAAAACCTCTGTAACAGTGGACGAGAATGCCCTCAAGGAGAAAATCTCAACATGCAGCGACCTGGCCACAGCCAAGTACGAGATCAGCAACGCCTTCACTCTCACCAGCCAGAGCGACCTCATGAAGCTCTTCGGCGACCACGGCAAGAAGGTTGTGAACGTCAAGTATTCTGCCACAATCAATTTCGCCGTTGACCTCTCGAAGGCCTCCGTAACTGTGGACCACGAGACCAACACCATCAACGTGAAGATGCCTTGCGCCACCATGCACTCCATCAACGTGCCTGCCAAGGAAGTACAGATTGTGGAGCAGAGGGGCTCGCTCATCAACTCCATCACAACCGAGGACATGAAGGTGGTAATCAACAGCATAGAGGATGACGCCACCAGCACCTGCGACATGGACAAGATGATAAAGATGGCCAACACCCAGGCTGTCAAGTGCATGTCGTCGCTGCTCTGCCCAATCACCAAGCAGGAAGACGGCGCCAAGACCTATCAGGTAAACGTATCAATCGACGGCCCAACAGATTTGGATGCTGCCGAGAACGTGTCTCTGCCAGAGGCAAAGTAAGGAGTTTTTATTCTTCCACGGGTGGCGTTGCCCGTGGCGTGTCGTGGTTGGGGCGTGTGCGACGTTTCTCGTATTGGTGCCCGTATTGGTGTCCGTATTGGTGTCCGTAGAGACGGACCATGGTCCGTCTCCACAGAGGTTACGTCTGATATTCCCCTGCCTCTGGCATCGCCTGTAGTTACCCACGTAGTGGCCGCAAGGACCACCGTGCTACTGTGAGGCGTATATTTTGTATTTCACAAACTAAATGTCTATCCTTATGAAAAATAAAACAATCTCATTGTTGATAGTTTTCTTCTTGACTGCTTTTAATTGCCTGGCACAAGGAGATTTTACCATCTACGCCAACGGCGTGCCTATCGATATGGTCTACGTACAGCACGGCACCTTCACCATGGGCGCCACACCGGAGCAGGGAAGCGACGCTTATTCTGACGAGAAGCCTGCCCACAGCGTAACCCTCACCAATGACTATTACATAGGCAAATACGAGGTGACGCAGAAACTCTGGAAGGCAGTGATGGGTAAAAAACCTTCCAGATTCCAAGGTGATGACCTGCCAGTGGAACAGGTCTCATGGAACGACGTTCAGGAGTTCCTGAGAAAACTCAACTCCATCACAGGCAGAAACTTCCGCCTGCCCACAGAGGCGGAATGGGAATTCGCCGCCCGTGGCGGAACAAAAAGCCGGGGCTATAAGTACAGCGGAAGCAATAATATTGACGAGGTGGCTTGGTATACTGCCAATTCTCATGACAAAGGAACTACGAAGGTTGGTTCTTTTGCTCCCAATGAGCTTGGCATTTATGATATGTCAGGCAATGTCTGGGAGTGGTGTCAGGACTGGTATGGTGATTATAGTAGCACGTCACAGACCAATCCCACAGGTGCGCCCTCTGGCTCCAACCGCGTGGGCCGTTGGGGCTGTTGGTTCGGCAGCGCGGGGAGCTGTCGCGTATCGGGCCGCTGCGGCAACCACCCCGACATCAGGTTCTTCAATATAGGCTTCCGCTTGGCGCTCTAATTTCGAATAGGGTTAAAAACCTGTGGGCTGTGTGCAAAATTTCACGCATTTTCTCCGACCTCTACCGTTTAATTGTTTGGTGGAGGTCATCACCACGCATCAATGACGCCTATGGCCTGGGAATCATCGTGGAATAACACCCATGGCCGGGAATGGATTTCCGTTATTTTTTTTCTCCTTATTAATACACTTTTCCAAAATATTTTCCTATCTTTGCGCCCGTAAAAATATTATTTAAAATAAAATGATGACTTCAAAAGAAATACGCAAGTCCTTTTTGGATTTCTTTGCGTCTAAACAGCATAAAGTGGTGCCTTCTGCACCTATGGTAGTCAAGAACGATCCTACCCTTATGTTCACCAACGCCGGTATGAACCCTTTCAAGGATATTTTCCTTGGCAACGCACCTGCTACAGATAAGCGTGTTGCGGATTCGCAGAAGTGTCTCCGTGTGTCGGGTAAGCACAACGACCTCGAGGAGGTTGGCCACGATACATACCACCACACAATGTTCGAGATGCTCGGCAACTGGAGCTTTGGTGACTATTTCAAGAAGGAGATCATCGACTGGGCCTGGGAGTTCCTCACAGAGGTGATAAAGCTCGACACCAACAGACTTTACGCTACAGTTTTTGAGGGCGACAAGAGCGAGAACCTCGATCCAGACGACGAGGCTAAGTCTTACTGGCTGAAGCACTTGCCTGCCGAGAGAGTTCTCCTTGGCAACAAGCACGACAATTTCTGGGAGATGGGCGCTACTGGTCCTTGCGGTCCTTGCTCTGAGATCCATATCGACCTCCGTTCCGACGAGGAGCGCGCAAAGGTTCCTGGCGTGGAGCTCGTTAACCAGAGCCACCCACAGGTAATCGAGATCTGGAACCTCGTGTTTATGCAGTTCAATCGTAAGGCCGACGGCTCACTGGAGCCACTTCCTGCCAAGCACGTGGATACCGGTATGGGTTTCGAGCGCTTGTGCATGGCCATCCAGGGCAAGACTTCTAACTACGATACTGATATTTTCCAGCCTGTTATTCAGGAGATTGGCCGCTTGACAGGCATCAAGTACGGCAGCAGCAAGGATACCGACGTGGCTTCGCGCGTAATCGCCGACCACATCCGTGCCATCTCTTTCGCCATCGCCGATGGTCAGTTGCCGGCCAACGCAAAGGCAGGTTACGTAATCCGCCGAATCCTGCGCCGTGCCGTAAGATACGCTTACACATTCCTCGGACAGAGCGAGCCATTCATGTACAAGCTGCTCCCAACACTCATCTCTGTGATGGGCGAGGCTTATCCTGAGCTCGTGGCTCAGAAAGACATCATCGAGAAGGTAATGATTGAGGAGGAGTCATCGTTCCTCCGCACCTTGGAGACCGGTATCAAGCTCCTCGACAAGGTGGTTGATGGTGCCAAGAAGGCTGGCAAGACCGAGATTGACGGCAAGACAGTTTTCGAGCTTTACGATACTTACGGATTCCCTCTCGACCTTACAGAGCTGATGCTCAAGGAGAAGGGACTCACACATAACCAGGCCGAGTTTGAGGCCGAGCTTCAGCAGCAGAAGGAGCGCTCACGCAATGCCGCCAAGGTTGACAACGGCGACTGGGTAGAGGTAAACGCCTTCGATACCGAGGATTTCACCGGCTACGACAACCTTGTGGAGGACGTCAAGATCTGGCGTTACCGCAAGGTGGAGGCCAAGGGCAAATCCTTCTTCCAGCTTGTATTCAACAAGACTCCATTCTACGGCGAGATGGGTGGTCAGGTAGGAGACCAGGGCTACATTGAGGCCAACGGCAAGAAGATCTCAATCACTGATACTCAGAAGGAGAACGGACTTGCTATTCATATAGTGAAAGATCTGCCAGAAGATCTTTCGGTCACATTCAAGGCCGTTGTAAATGCCGAGAAGCGTGCAGCAATTGAGGCCAACCACTCGGCAACCCACTTGCTCGACGAGGCTCTCCGCTCAATTCTTGGTACTCACGTAGAGCAGAAGGGTTCGCTCGTAACAGCCGACGCCCTCCGATTCGACTTCTCTCACTTCTCTAAGCTCACCGACGAGGAGATTCAGAAGGCTGAGGAGATGGTGAACGCCAAGATCCGTCAGGGCATCGCCCTCGAGGAGCACAGAGACATGCCTATCGACGACGCGAAGAAACTCGGCGCCATCGCACTCTTCGGCGAGAAATACGGCGAGACAGTACGCGTGGTTAAGTTCGACAGCTCTGTAGAGCTCTGTGGTGGTTGCCACATCAGCAATACCGGCAAGATTGGCTCGTTCGTAATCATCACCGAGACAGCCGTTGCCTCAGGTATCCGCCGTATCGAGGCCCTCACAGGCAAGGCCGCTGACGACTACAACCGCATTCAGCGCACTGTGGCTCAGGAACTGAAGCTTACATTCAAGGCAAAATCCGAGGCCGACGCCATGAAGTCGGTACTCGCACTCATAGACGAGAACGCTGCCCTCAAGAAGCAGATTGACGCCCTCGAGCGTGAGAAACTTGTTTCCGTAAAGGATTCGCTTCTCGCCAAGGCTCAGAACATCAACGGCGCAAATGTTATCGCCGAACTTGTAAAGGTGGGCAACAAGGACCTCTTGAAGGACCTCTCGTTCCAGCTCCGTCAGCAGATAGAGAACGCCTACGTGGTTCTCGGCTGCGAGATCGACGGCAAGCCAACCCTCTCTGTAATCATCGCTGAAAACCTCGTGAAGGAGCGCGGCCTCAACGCCGGCGCCATCGTTAAGGAGGCTGGCAAGGAGATAAACGGCGGCGGCGGTGGACAGGCATTCTACGCCACAGCAGGCGGCAAGAACTCAGCCGGTCTCCAGGCAGCCGTAGAGAAGGCAAAATCAATGTTGAAGTAAAATTTTTGTTGGCATAGTATTTTTATTTTGGCCATTGTCCTGAGATTTCCTGATGGGCAATGGCTTTTTTTTATATTTTTTTAGTTTTTTTTTGATGTTGGTTATTATTTTGCTTTATATTTGCATATTATTCAAATACAACTAACAAGACTTGTCTATGAAAAGATTTTTTATATTTGCATTGTTTTTATTTTTTGCCGTGTTGTTTATGATCGAGGCGGCATCAGCCCAGATTATTATGAAAGGCAGGGTTACGAATGCCAAGGATGAGGTGTTTGTAGGAGCTTTGGTGGAGGTGGCTGATACTGATATTGCCTTGCTAACCAACAATGATGGCGAATTTGAGCTCAATATTCCTGAAGAGCATGCATCAGGCACGGTGATAGTGCATTACGTGGGATTCAGGAGCGTAGAGGTGCCAGTAACGGATGGCTTTGTAAATGTGGAGCTTAACGACCGCCCCGTGCAGGAGGTGGACGAGATAACAGTAAGTACCCAGAAGAGGATGCAGACCGAGGTCGATGTTCCTATAGCCCTTACAGTAATGCCTGTCGGCAAGATTTCCGCCTACAATTTCGGTCAGATAGACGAGATGTCATTTTTCATTCCCGGATTCCAGATCAACATTCAGGACTATTCCACTGGAGTATACGGCATACGCGGCGTTTGCTCCGATGGCATGGAGAGCTATTTTCAGCAGCGCATATCAGTATATCAGGATAATGTCTCGATAGGCAGGTTGCAGACTTCCGTCATAGAGCCGTTCGACCTGGCCCGCGTGGAGGTTGTAAAGGGGCCTCAGGGTACACTCTTTGGCCGTGGCGCTTTGGTGGGCGCTGTGCATTATGTGCGCAACAAGCCTGTCCGCGAGTTCGACGTAAGGGCCATGGTTGATTATGGCGCATACAATCAGCGTGGCGGCGAGCTGATGCTGAACACTCCATGGGGGCGCAGGGTGGCCAACCGTCTGGCCTTGCGCTACGATGCCCACGACGGATATATCAACAATCTGGCTGGCGGCAGGGCCAACGGCAAGGAGGCCATAGCCATCAAGAACGCCACTTCGTTTTTCATCAACGACAGCAGCACTGTCACCCTGACTTTGGACTTGGTGAGCAACAGCAATCCGTCCACAAGTTTCAAGACCAATCACTTGGGAACTCCGGGCGATCCTAAAAACACCTCTCCCTATAAGTCGGCTTATTTCAATGGCGGCGATTCGCTGGGCCTCGATCGTAAGGTCTACAGCGGCATTATACAGTACGACGGCCATATCAGCAACCATCTGTCGCTATCCAACACCATAGGACTCAGATATTACGAGAGCGACCTTGGTTTCGATGTGGATGGTTCGTATATGAACATATTGTTTGGAGTGGACCGTGCCAAGGGTCATCAGATAAGCGAGGAGCTCCGCCTCAACTGGGACAACGGACGCAACCTGAGCGGATTTTTCGGAATGTCCTATGTATATGAGTTCAACGAGCATCAGTATCTCTTCAGTGGCACAATGAACCACGTGTATCCCCTCGTGATAGGCCCCAGAATCCGCAAGGGTCTGCATGGAGTTCCCGAGATGATAGGATCGACTGTGGCGTCGATGCTTGATGTGCTGGGCGCCCAGATAAAGGCCCAGGTGCCCGAGCTGCCTGGACAGCAGATCGACGACATGGTTTCCACCTTCAAGCCTCTGGCCCGCGATGGTGTCATTAACAATCTCAACAAGCTATATGACCGCCTTTATCTGAAATCCGATACCTGGGACGAGTCTCCCGACCTGGCTGGCGAGTCGGCCAATGTGGTAAACGAGGTGCTTTCCACTCATATCGGCAATCTCATAAAGACCAATCCGCAGGTGGGCGCATTGCTGCGAGCCCTGCTCGGCAACGCTTCAGTGGAGGATTTCGTGAAGAGTTTCGATGTGGAGAGTCAGCTGAGGTCGGTAGAGGCCTTGTCCGCACTGTCGAAGGTGCCTGTGCCTGACGATTATCATGAAAACGCCACCGACAAGTGCAAGACCAAGGAGGTTGGCATTTTCGCCGACCTTACATGGAATTTCTACAGGAATTTCTACCTGACAGTGGGATTGCGCGGCACCGACGAGTCTATGGAGACCGGATATTTGTCAAGCAGCGACAAGGCTCCCATTGTGGGACAATCGCTGCTGCTGTATTCCAGCGATGGCCAGCAGCTGTGGACCGAGCGCAAATACAGGTCGTGGGTGGGCCGTGCCGTGGCCAACTGGAAATTCGACTCCAAGCACAATCTCTACCTGTCGGCATCCAAGGGACGCCGTCCAGCGCTCGTGTATTACGACCTGCGCCCCGACGTGGTGGTGGAGCTCTGTCCCGAGCATCTCTACAACTATGAGCTGGGTATCAAGGGTATATCGCGCAACGGATACTTCAACTACAATGTGGCCAACTATTATTACACCTGGCATCATTTCCAGAGTTCGGAATACGGCACCCGCGGCGATGCCGACGGATCGGTGGGCTACATTACCAACGACAAGGGCCGTGCGAGGGGTTTCGGTCTGGATGGCTCGCTTCTCTACACATTCAACAAGAAACTCAGCACTTTCATCGACTATACCTTCTGCAACGGACGATTCTCCAAGAAGGATATGGACAACAACGATCAAGAGCTGCGTGGCAACCGTTTCCGCCTGAATCCCGAGCACAAGTTCGATATCGGTTTCAATATAAGCCCCCAGCTTGCCAACCGGAACCTCTATCTCCACATACATCCCCTTGTGGCCATAGTGGGCAAGTCGTATTTCTCGGAGCCCAACGTGGCTTACCTGAGACAGGACGCCTATGTCATGGCCAATCTGAATGTGGGCCTCAGGTTTGCCCGACCCACAGGCCGCTTGTGGTACGATGTAAGCCTCTATGGCAAAAACCTCCTCAATTCCAAATATTGCGTCGATGCCGGCAACTCGGGCGATGTGTTCGGCTATCCTACCTATGTGGCCGGCGCTCCAGTCACCTACGGAGTAGTAATCCGCACAGGCCTTATGCGCATCCAGCGTTAGCCTGCCACAGCTCCCAGAAATGCTTCACGGGTCCGTGGCCGTGTCCTATGGTGTATCCGGCCCCGGCTTCTATTGCATTGTGAAGATATTGCTTGGCCCTGCCCACTGATGTTTCCATGTCCATGCCCATGGCCAGATACGACGCTATGGCCGACGACATTGTGCATCCCGTGCCGTGGGTATTGCGCGATTCCACCTTGGACGCTGAATACGTGGTGCATCGCCCAGTCTTGCAGTTGTATAGCGCATCGGTGAGCATGCCGGTGCCCTCCAGGTGTCCGCCCTTCAGCAATACCGATGTTCCTGATACTTTGTGGAGCTGATACGCGCATTCCCTGAGCTGGCTCTCGTTGTCGATGCGTGTGCGCAGCAGGGTCTCTGCCTCGGGTATGTTGGGGGTTATGAGGGTGGTGAGCGGCATCAGGATGCCTGTAAGAGCCTCGGCGGCATCAGTATCGAGCAGCTGATGCCCCGATGTGGACACCATCACCGTATCCAGCACAGTGGGTATGCCCTTGCCGCATTCCATGAGGGCGCTGGCCACTGCTGATACTGCCTCTGCCCGCTTCAGCATGCCTATCTTGATGGCGTGGGTGCCCATGTCGCCCACTACGGCCAGTATCTGGGCCTTTATCACTTCGGGCGGTATGTCGTGTATCTGGCTTACTCCCATGGTGTTCTGTACTGTAACCGCCGTTATGGCGCACTGCGCGTAGCATCCGCAGGCGCTTATGGTCTTTATGTCGGCGGGTATGCCGGCGCCGCCGCCGCTGTCTGTGCCCGCTATGGCCAATACTGTATGGTATTCCTGCATTTTGTTTTGTTTTTTCAGTTAATGCAAATTTAATAAAAATGGTATTTTGCAACAAAAAAATAATCATTTTTTGTTGCAGGTGATTGGTTTTAAATGTAATTTTGCGCCAGTTTTTTTATCACCAATTTTATAAAATGAAGACACTATTAAAAAGGATTTTTCTATCATTTTTGTTTCTATTTACAGCCTGGCACTCAATGGCCCAGGTGCAGATGCAGGGCGTGGTGTTGGGTGATGACGGCAATGAGCTGGTGGGTGCCCTTGTTACAGTGGAGAACACTTCGATAGCCACCCTTACCGATTCCGAGGGCAATTTCTCGATACTGATACCCGAGGAATATTCAGGCAACAAGGTAATACTATTCTATTCCGGATACCTGAAGCTTCAGGTGCCGGTGCACAGGGGATTCCGCCCCTACACCTTGGAGGGCAGGCAGAGGCAGACCATCGAGCAGCAGGTGATCAACACCCAGATGCGCGCCCAGACAGAGGTGGATGTGCCTATTGCCGTATCAGTAATCAGCCAAAACAAGCAGTACAATCTTGACCTTACCCAGATAGACGAGATGGCGCGTTACGTGCCGGGCTTCACTATGTTCAAGTCCGACAATTCCCATGCTATGTATAGCATCAGGGGACTGTCGTCCGATGGTGTCGAGAGCTATTTCCAGCAGCGCGTGGCCGTCTTCATGGATGGCATCAGCGTGGGCAGGGTGCAGGCATCGGTGATGGAGCCGCTCGACCTGAAGAGCGTGGAGGTGGCCAAGGGTCCTCAGGGCACGCTGTTTGGACGAGGCGCCGAGAGCGGTGCCCTGGTGTATACCCGCAACAAGCCTGTCAAGGATACCTTTGACATATCGGCCATGGTGAAATACGGCGCCTACAATCAGCGTACCATAGAGGGCATGATAAACACGCCGCTGTCGCCCAAGGTAAGCAACCGTTTCGCCGTAAGGTTCAATGCCAATGACGGATATCAGAAAAACCTTCTTGGCGGACGCCTGGACGGAGTAAAGGCCGTTGCCGTGAAGGAGGCCCTGTCGTTTTTCCTGAACGACCGCAACACACTCTCCATAACCGCCGACATGATGAGCGCCGACGACCTGGGCGCGTGCCTGAAGACCAACAGGGTGGGCATTCAGGCGAATCCTTCCGATGTGTCGTTCTTTACTCCGGCAGAGCTCAATGGCGACGACCTGGGCCTGTCACGAAAGACTTACAACGGAATCATCCAATACGACCTCAGGATGAACGACAACTGGACTTTCTCCAACACCCTGGGCGTCAGGTATTACGACAATCAGTTCGGATACGACAGCGATGGTTGCTACAAGCCCATCCTGGATGGCCTGGACCGTGTGCATGGCAATCAGATAAGCGAGGAGGCCCGTTTTACGTGGGCATCAGGGCACAAGGATCCCGACGACCCCGAGCCTCACAAGTGGACCGGCTTTTTCGGAGTGTCGTACGTGAGGGAAGACAACACCCACAGGTACAACCTGAACAGCAACCTTAAATACCTCTATCCCGTTGTGGTGGGTCCCGAGATGTACACCAAGCTTCAGCAGCTGCCCGCACTCATAGCCGGCAACTTCCTGAAGGCGATGGACGACATCAAGGGCCAGCTGAAGGACCAGTATCCCGATTTCGCCGACATGATAGACAACTACCTGGAATCTTATAAGCCTATTGCCAACCAGGCACTGGAATCTGGCGTGTCAGAGATTCTGGAGCGTCTCTACAAGAAGAGCGACTTCTGGGACAAGACTCCTGATATCGTAACCGAGACCGCCAACGCCTGCAACAAGGTGCTGGTGGATTATATTAACGACATTGTGGGCAAAAACGAGATGTTCGCCTATATCATGAACCAGGGATATCAGGGTCAGGGCATCGAGGCCTATGTGGAGTCTTTAGGCATCCGCGACATGCTGGCTTCCAATTTCATTTTCAGCTCCATAGCCAATGTGAACCTTCCTGACGAATACAACGAGGACATGACCGACCGCTGCATCACCAACGAGGCTGGTCTCTTCGCAGATGTGACATGGAATTTCGCTCCTAAATTCTTCCTTACTCTCGGAGCACGCGGCACCTACGAGACCATGGAGACCGCATATTCGTCTTCCAGCATGAAGGCTCCGTACGTCAACGAGTCGCTCCTGTTCAAGTCTACCGGCGGCAAGGTGATCTGGGCCAGCGACGACTATCTGTCGTGGGTGGGCAGGGCTATCATCAACTGGAAGTTCGACAAGACCCACAACCTCTATGCGTCGGCATCCAAGGGCAGGCGTCCGGGCCTCATATATTACGACCTTGGTCCGGGAGATCCTGTAAAGCTGAAGCCCGAGATCCTCTACAACTATGAGCTGGGTATCAAGGGTATTTCCCGATACGGCGAGTTCCAGTACTATGCGGCCTTCTATTATTACGACTACCTGAACTGCCAGAGCTCGGAATATGTAGCCACCAACGGCCGCCGCGGTCTCGTAACCAGCGACAAGGGCAAGGCCCGCGGCTTCGGTTTCGACGGCTCGCTCCTTTACACATTCAACAAGAATGTAAGCGTCTTCATGGACTACGCCTATTGCCACGGTCGATTCAGCGACAAGGACATGGACGGCAATGATCAGAGACTGGCAGGCAAGAGATTCCGCCTGAATCCCGAGCAGACTTTTGACGCCGGTGTCAACTACCACCGTTTTGTAGGCAAGCACCGCCGCGCCATGGTTTTCGCCTATCCATCGCTCACCACCACAGGCAGCATTTACTTCTCCGACAACAACAGCCCCAGCAACAAGCAGAAGACCTATACCCTGTTCAACTGCAATCTGGGATTGCGCAAGCTGGTGGATATCAGGAACTCCACATTCAATGTCGATTTCGTGCTCTATGGCAAGAACATCTCGAATGTAAAGTATCTGGTGGCAGCCGGCATTACGGGCGAGGCTTTCGGATTCCCCACCTTTGCGGCTGGAGCCCCCGCCACTTACGGCCTGATGCTGCGTTTCTCCAAAAACAGCGACAAGCGCGAGGTGGAGAGCGAGGGTGTTTATTACTGGTAGCAAAAAAATGAAAACTGCGTGAAAAAATATTTGCGCTATCAAAAAAAACAATTACCTTTGCCCAAAAGAAACATAATACACAAAATATGGATATTTTTGACAGAATAGAGGCTTCTACCGGTGGTCCTATTGGACAGTACCGTCAGAAAATCGAGGGTTACTACACCTTCCCCAAGCTCGAGGGAGAGCTTGGTCCTCACATGACTTTCAACGGCCAGCCTGTTCTCAACTGGTCGCTCAACAACTATCTGGGCCTTGCCAACGATCCCGAGATCCGCAAGGTGGATGCCGAGGCTGCCGCCAAATGGGGTATGGCTTATCCTATGGGCGCAAGAATGCTTACCGGACACACCGCACTCCACGAGCAGCTCGAGAAGGAGCTTGCAGAGTTCGAGAAGAAAGAGGCCGCTTTTGAGTTCAATTTCGGTTACCAGGGCATCGTTTCATGTATCGACGCTCTTGTAACACGTCACGACGTTATCGTTTACGACGCTGAAATTCACGCATGCCTTACCGATGGCAAGCGTCTCCACCAGGGCAGCAGCTACTCCTACCGTCATAACGACATCGTAAGCTGCGAGCAGAAGCTCAAGGTGGCCTGCAAGAAGGCTGAGGAGCAGGGCGGCGGCGTTCTCCTTATCACTGAGGGTGTTTACGGCATGACCGGCGCTCTCGGCATCCTCGACCAGATCTGCGCTCTCAAGAAGAAATACAGCTTCCGCATCATGATAGACGACGCCCACGGCTTTGGCGTGATGGGTCCTACAGGCCGCGGTACTTCAGAGCACTTCGGAGTAATGGACGAGGTGGACATCTACATTGGCGCCTACGCCAAGAGTATGGCCACCATTGGTGGTTTCGTGGCATCAGAGAAGCGCATCATCGACTACCTCAAGTACAACATGCGCTCGCAGATGTATGCCAAGAGCCTTCCAATGCCTATCGTAGAAGGCTGTCTGAAGCGTCTCGAGATTATCCGTGGAGAGAAGGGCCAGCAGCTCCGCAACAAGCTCTGGGAGATTACCAAGCGTCTCCACGACGGATTCCGCAACCTGGGCTTCGACATTGGTCCAGCTGAGGCTTGCGTAGCTCCTGTAAGCATCAAGGGAGGAGTGGAGCAGGCCACAAGAATGGCTCTCGACCTCAGGGAAAACTACAAGATTTTCTGCTCTATCGTTATCTACCCTGTAATTCCTCCGGGAATGGTTATATTCCGTATCATCACCACAGCAGCCCACTCTATAGAGGATGTGGACTACACTCTCAAGGCCTTCACCGAAATCCGCGAGAAACTCAACCGTGGCGAGTACGACGGCGACATGCCTGATGTAGCCAAGCTTCTCAAGAAATAATGGTTTCTTTATAAAATTTATTGATTGTGGATAAATGCCTGCCCTCATCTTTTTTGAGAGGCAGGCATTTCTTCTTTACGCCAATGTTACCAAAATTTAATAAAAAAAAGTCATAAAAAAAAGTACAACTAAAAAAAATATTTCATAAATTTGCAAGTGTCAAAACAAGACGTATTATTAATCAAATTTTTAATTTTAACAATAAAATGACAAAAGTAGCTATTAACGGTTTTGGCCGTATTGGTCGTCTGGCTTTCCGTCAGATGTTTGAGGCAGAAGGTTATGAGGTAGTTGCAATCAACGACCTTACATCTCCAAAGATGCTCGCTCACCTTCTTAAGTATGATACAGCTCAGGGTGGTTTCGCTGGCAAGTTCGGCGAGGGCAAGCACACTGTAGAGGCAACTGAGAACTCTATCATCGTAGACGGCAAGGAGATCAAGATCTCTGCTGAGAAGGACGCTGTTAACTGCCCATGGGCTGCTAACGACGTAGACGTAGTACTCGAGTGCACTGGTTTCTACACATCTAAGGAGAAGGCTTCTGCTCACCTCCAGGCTGGTGCTAAGAAGGTTGTTATCTCTGCTCCTGCTGGCAACGACCTCCCAACCATCGTTTACAACGTTAACCACAAGTCTTTGACAGCTGCTGATAAGGTTATCTCTGCTGCTTCTTGTACTACTAACTGCTTGGCTCCTATGGCTGCTGCTCTCAACGCTTACGCTCCTATCCAGTCAGGTATCATGTCTACAATCCACGCTTACACTGGCGACCAGATGATTCTCGACGGTCCTCAGCGCAAGGGTGACCTCCGTCGTTCACGCGCAGGTGCTCAGAACATCGTTCCTAACTCTACTGGTGCTGCCAAGGCTATCGGTCTCGTTATCCCTGAGCTCAACGGTAAGTTGATCGGTTCTGCTCAGCGTATCCCAACCCCAACCGGTTCTACAACTATTCTCGTTGCTGTTGTTAAGGGTAAGGACGTTACCAAGGAAGGCATCAACGCTGCTATGAAGGCTGCTCAGACTGAGTCTTACGGCTACACAGAGGATGAGATCGTTTCTTCTGACATCATCGGTATGAAGTTTGGTTCTCTCTTCGACGCTACCCAGACAATGGTTAGCAAGATCGACGACGACACATACCAGGTACAGGTAGTTTCTTGGTACGACAATGAGAACTCTTACACTTCTCAGATGGTTCGTACAATCAAGTACTTCTCAGAGATCAAGTAATCCGGCAGCGCTCCTTGTGAGTGCACTTCCCTAACCGGGAAGACCGTTTAGCAAAAAAGATTGGAGCTGCATTTCCATTAAGGAAGTGCAGCTCCTTTTGCTTTTTTTGGGGGGGGAGTGTGTATGTATAAATATATATATGTATATGTATATATGTATGCAGTGACCCCGGAGTGGTCAAGCGTAGCCTGCGGTCAACGTATGCCTGCGCTTGACCACTCCGGGGTCGCCCTATTCTCTACCAGCCAGCTACTCTGCCTCCTGCAGTGTGTAGTCGTCGCTGTATTGGAGTACAAAATTGCTGTGGTTCTCATAGCCGCCCAGTGGGGCAACTTTCCTGAAATCAAACTTGTATACAAGGCCCTTGCTTGGCTCGGCGGGGCAGAAATGGAAGTATTTGCCCTTTTTGCTAAGCTCGCCAAGGAAATAGTTGGTGATGTCGTAGCCCGAGAATCCGTAGATGCCAGGCTCGCTGTTGAACCTGCTGCGGAATTCAGTAACGAAATTCTTTATATTGTCGTTCTGATAGTTCACAAAGCTCGACGACCTGTAGCTGAAGTTCATGCCTTGCAGGAACTCTATGTCGATGTTGCCTATCTTCTCCCAGCTCTGACTGCCGAACAATACTATCTTGTAGTGGTCGTTTTTCACCAGTCCGTTCAGGTAGTTGAATACCTTGCTTATGAAAACCTCCTTGGTGCTGGTCATTATCACTATGTTGTTCTGCACCGCATTCAGCGCCGATTTCAGTATCGAGGCGCCGCCATTGTCATAGTTCACCTCCTTCAGGGTCAGGTTGTCAACCTTCTTTATTATGTCGCGGTAACTCTTTATGAGAGTAAGCTCGTTTGGATTGTTGTTGCTCTCGTTGTCATATACCAGCACAACATTGTTGCCCTCCAGAGTGGCAAAATAGTTGAGAGTCTCCTCTATGGAGGTGGCATTGCTTGGCGTAAACTGGAATAGGTATGGATTGTCTTTCAGAAGGTCGTTCTTGATGGCGAAAGGCGAAACCATGGCTATCTGGTTGTCATTGGCGAATTTGGCAGCCTTTATCACATTGTCGGTATACAGCGGGCCTATTATCAGGTCCACATCCTTCAGCGATGGGTCTGCGCATATCTCGTTGGTCTTGGATATCGAGTTTTCTGTATCCAGAATGTCGAGCTGTATGTTGAATCCCCTCATCTGATACTCTCTTGCAGCCATCAGCATTCCCTCGTAAAACTCGTAAATCTTGTCGCTGTTTCTGCTGTAGAGACTGTTCTTGTTGGGGTCCTGCCTGTAGGATTCTATCCTGCCTGCGTTCTCTTTTATGAACAGCGGCAGCATCACGCCCAGGCGTATTGTCTTGCTGCGGTTGTAGGTGTATTTGTCGCAGGGGCAGTAGTCGCTGTTTTTGGCGGCCTCCAGCCTTACAAGGTCCTCCTGGTCTATCATCTCGGGCTCGTCCTCGCCGTTGCTGTTGTCTCGGTTCAGGTATTCCGGAGTCTTGGGCAGTGTAAGTATCATTCCGGGCTTGAACTCTGTCCTGGCCTTGGGATTGTACTTTATCAGGTCGTTGATATCCACCTTGTAGAGCACGCATATCGAATTCAGGCTCTCGTTCTGTTTTACCGAGTGGTAAATAAACTCGGCATTCTGTCTGTCGGGATTGTCAACGTGGCCTACTGGAATCTTGAGTGTCTCGCCAGTCTTTATTCCAAACCGGGCCGATGGGTTGTACTTGTATACATCCTCCTCCTTTACGCCGTATTTCTGGCATATCGAATACAGGGTCTGTTTTTTCTCCACAGTGTGATACGCAAACTCCTGAGTGCTTGGCGGTGTGGAGTTGTCGCTCAGCACGGGTATCTTTATCAGGATTCCGGTCTTGAAATTGCCCATCTTGTCCTGATTGTTCATCTTTATGTCCTGTACCGTGGTCTTGTAGGCCTTGGCTATGTCTTCCAGGCTTTGTCCATCGGTAATCTTGTGCAGGTAGTATCGGGTTCCGTTCATCGATATAAACCTCTCCGACCTCTCAACCTGGGCGCTCAGTGTGCCTGCCAGGCATACTATGGCCATCAATATCAGCAATATGCGTTTTCTCATTTCTTTTATGTTATTTTCTGCAAAGTTACTAAACACACTTTATAATTAGAAATCCAATTCGGTTTTTTTTCAAAAAATATTTCATTTTTATTCCACCTTTTAGTTAATTTCGCATCCATAAAGCATTGTTTCATATAACACCAAACATATTATGTCAAAAATAACCTTTTTCTTGGCCTTCCTCTGCCTTCTTGCCCTCTCTGCCATGGCTCAGACAGGCCGTCAGACCATTCCCCCAAGTTTCAACTGTCCTGATACGCTTGTCTCTGATGCTTGCCTCCTTACTGTGCCCCGTCCCGGCAATATCGATCCGTATTCTGGGCATCAGCCTGGTGCTCAGCCTTTTGCCAAAATAGTTCCCCTCGATTTGCACTTTCCGGCTTCCCTTGTGCCCGATACCCTTGCTTCAGGATTGCTCTACCGCTTTCATATTTACTCGCCTGATGCCTCCTCCCTTGGCCTTTGCCTTTCAGACCTGGAGCTTCAGGATGGAGTGGAGCTTTATCTTTACGGGGCTGATGCTGCCCATATACTCGGTCCCTATACTTGCCAAAATACAAATCCTGGCCAGATTTTGCGAACACCGCAAATTCCCGGCTGCGATATCTTTGTTGAGATGCTTGTGCCTTCATGCCTGATGCAGAGCAGTTTCTCTATATCCAAACTTTATTATGATTTCTCCGGACCTGATACTGAATCCAAAATCCGCAGCAAGGATTTGGCCAGCAGCTACAATGTCTGCTCCATCAACGAGGACATAAATTCACAATACGGCATAGATTATCAGGCCCTCAAGCATTCTGTGGTAAGGTATACTTTCGAGAATGGCTCTTACCTTTATTACTGCACCGGTGTGCTTGTGAACACCACTCTCTGCGACACCACGCCTTATCTTCTTACCGCGGCCCACTGCATCTGTGATCAGGAGAGGGCCAGTTCAATGGTGTCCTATTTCAATTTCGAGCTTCAGTCCGCTTCGTCGCGACGTGGCTCCATCTTCAGCGACCAGACCCTCAGTGGCGCCACATTGGTAGCCACATCGCCTCAGCTCCCCTATATCGACAAATACGGCAAGGAATCCCGCGAGAAGTATCCTTCCCTCGATTTCGCCCTTCTCAGGCTTCCTGAAATTCCACGGAGCTATCAGCCTTATTTTGCCGGAGTCCATGTTGCCAGCGCCGACAATTCACGTTACCATTTCCTGATACATCATCCAAGCGGTGGCCAGAAATCAATCTCCATTACCAATTCGCTGCTCTATACCGACAATTATCCCGATGAGGACTATGAGTGTCATTATCTTCCGCAGTCGCATTGGCATGTAGAGCGCTGGCATCATGGCACCTCTCAGGGTGGATCTTCCGGCGGTCCTCTCTTCAACGCTGACAATCAGGTGATAGGAACTCTGAGCGGCGGATATGCCTCCTGTTCCAAACCCATTGACGACTATTTTGCCAAGATTTCTAAATCTTGGGATTATTTTCCTGAACCCTGCCATCAGCTCAGGCATTGGCTGTCGCCAAACGGCAATATCACCGATATTATGCCTTACGATCCCTACAATATCGACAATCCATTGTCCAAATCTGCCCTTGCAGGTGTATGCAATGATGATTCGTCTTCAATTAATCTCTCATGGAAGATATCAGGCTCCTCTCTATTCGAGTCCGATTTTAACTCTTTTGATTCCCAGGATGATGTCAATACTGTTTTTTATTCCAATGTGGATCATCTCAGCTCCAAGTCAAATCCCTGGAAGCTCGTGGATACCCTATCACATTCTGGCCTTAAATGCCTTGCCAGTGTGAAATCCGCTATGCAGGCCGTCAGCCATTATCTCGTACTGCCGAAATTGGAGCTTGCCGGCACCGAGGTTCTCTCATTCTATGCAAGGAGTACCTCAGGGAAATCCACTCTTAGCATTTCATACAGCAGCCGGGCTTCCAGGTTTCAGAATCTCAAGGAGGTCAGGATAGGAGAGGAGTGGACCCGATTCGACATCGATTTGTCGGCATTGGGGTTTGGCGGATTTTTCATCAATATCAACAACATCAGCTCTCATTTAGATGCCGATACACTTTTCATTGACGATATTTCCATTAAGCCAAAGTCAAGTCTCTCTCAGACAGCCGTTTGTACAGGTTATAAACTCTATTGCAACAATCAGCTTGTCCGTACTTTCAACGACCCTTCCATATCCTCTTGTGATTTTGATATTTCTCATGACCATACGTACACGTTTTATATATTGAATCTATATGGCGATGATGGAGAGTCTGGTAAAAGCAATACCGTAACTGTGTCGCCCGGATATGTCTATGATCCTTCCACCATAGTCGGAGATTTGGAAATAGGCAACGCTCCGGCTTCTATACGTCTCTATCCAAATCCTGCGGCGGGAGATCTGTTCCTTGCTTGCGATAGCGAAATCTCTGATGCCACCGCCGACCTGATAGATTATAATGGACGTTTGCTTCTCTCTATTCCATTGGGTGATATATGCGCCGGGCAGCAATATCCCGTGCCTGATACTCACCTTTCTTCCGGCCATTATGTGCTTGTGCTCAGGTCCGGAAGACGTTATATTGCCTCGATTCCGTTCATCATCTGCAGGTGATCTATTCCCCAAATGTAAAATTAGCGTTAAGAAGTAAAGATTTATTTACTTAACATACCACCAGGAAAGGTTTATAATTATTAAAATTCGTAAAAATTTCTTGATTGAATCCGCTATACTTGATTCTATGTACACTTTACATTTGGTTACAATTAAGCTGGTTTGGTTACGTTTTTTGAGGTAATGTTACAAATGTTACATAGATTTGTAACATTTGCGAATAAAAAATAAGCATAAAAATTTGTTAACATTAACAAAAACTTGCAACTTGCAATCGTGAAAATTGTCCAATAGCGGCCTATACAAATTGTGCAGTTTTTGGACTGTTTTCATTACGATTTGTTTCGCAAAATTTTTACTAATTTAATTCACTAAATTTTTTAATCTATGAGGAAAGTTTTTCTTCTGGGATTATTCTTACTGTTAATCCCATTTTCGATTCTTGCCCAGAACATAAAAGTTACTGGTAAAGTAATCGATGGCTCAACCAACGAGACTCTCGTAGGTGTAAATGTAGTACAAGCCGGTACTACAAATGGTACTATCACAGATTTGGATGGTAACTTCGAGATCAATGTTCCATCTGATTCTAAGATCACTTTCTCTTACATCGGTTACGTGTCTCAGACACTCGATGTTAATGGAAAGACCACTCTCATCTGTACTTTGTCTTCTGACGACCAGCAGATTGATGAGGTTGTAGTAGTAGGTTACGGTACACAGCGCAAGAGCGACCTTACTGGTTCCGTAGCTTCGGTAAAGAGCTCTGACCTCCAGAGCAGATCAACCACAGACGCAGCAGCTGCTCTCCAGGGTAAGGCTGCCGGTATCCAGGTTCTCAACTCATCTGGTAAGCCTGGTCAGGGTGCAAGCATCCGTGTTCGTGGTTATTCTTCTAACTCTAACAACATCAGTCCTCTCTTGATCGTTGATGGTCTCCAGGTTAGCAGCATCCAGTATCTCGATCCTTCTATGATTGAGTCTATGGAGGTCCTCAAGGACGCTGCTTCGGCTGCTATCTACGGTGCTGAGGCTGGTAACGGTGTTGTTCTTATCACTACTAAGTCTGGTAAGAAGGGCAAGGGTACTATCTCTTACGAGGCCAAGTTTACAAACCAGCAGCTTGGTATGGTTCCTGAGCTTCTCAATGCCTCAGAGTTCAAGGACTGGATGGGTATGCAGATTACTCCAGAGAAGGTTCAGGCTGATATGGATAAGGCTGTTGCTACTTACGGCTGGAACCCTGACACTGATACTGACTGGCTCGATGCTTACTTCGAGAACACTTGGGCTCAGCAGCACACACTCTCTTTCCAGGGTGGTAACGAGAATGGCTCTTACTTCGCAAGCGTAAGCCACGTTCTCCAGGATGGTATTGTTAAGGGTTCTAAGGATAAATATGAGCGTCTTACAGCTCAGATCAATGCTGACTACAAGATTAAGGATTGGCTCAAGATTGGTACCAACACCTCTATCGAGAAGTGGAGCAGCCGCGGCGTTTCTGAGAATGGCTATGGTTCTTCTTTTGAGATGCTTCTTCTTATCGATCCTTTGACTCCTCTCTATTGGACAGATCCTTCTCAGATGCTTGGTGAATACAAGACTGAGTATGATAAGGTTGTTGCAGGTACTTCTAACTATACTCTCTTTGGTGATGAGAATGGCTGGTATGGTACTTCTTACTTTAATACTCGTCTTTCTGGTGGTAACCCATTCTCTCAGAGAGATAGATCTGAGTCTAAGTCTGACGGTGTTAATGTAAATGGTTCTGCTTTTGTTAATATCAATCCTATCAAGCAGATTGTTTATACTTCACGTTTGGGTTATCGTATCTCTTACAATAACAGCAGCAATTGGCAGTATCCTTACTACCTCAACGGTATGACTAAGGGTGACAATTACGATCTTACTGGTGATATCAGTAACAGCCTTTGGTACTCATGGGAGAACTTCATCAACTACAACCAGACTTTTGCAGAGAAGCACAATTTGGGTGCTATGGTTGGTATGTCTTACCGTCAGTCTGATGGCAACAACATCCACGCTAACGCAGCTGGTCCTGATATTCTCAAGTCTTACGCTCCTAACTGGATTTACCTCTCGAGTGTAAACTCAAATGAGAATACTACAAAGGTATTTAGTGGCACTCCAAGCACAAGCCGTGCTATCTCTTACTTCGGTCGTCTCACATATAGCTACGACAACCGCTACAGCGTTCAGGCCAACTTCCGTGCTGACGCTTACGATGCTTCTAAGCTCGCTAAGGACAACCGCTGGGGTAAGTTCTTCTCTACCTCTTTGGGTTGGACATTCTCTAATGAGTCTTTCTTCAAGGACAACATCGATCCTAAGATCATGTCCTTCGGTAAGATCCGCGCTTCTTGGGGTCAGAATGGTAACGTGTCTGTATTGAATGATTACCGTTACGCTGCTTCTCTTAATACAAATGGTCTGTCTTACCAGCTCCACAATGATGCTAACGCTGTTTTGGGTTCTATGCCTAACGGTCTGCCTTCTCCTGGTCTTTCATGGGAGACTTCTGAGCAGCTTGACTTGGGTGCTGACCTCCGTTTCTTGAACAATAGACTTACTCTTGGTTTTGACTGGTACAAGAAGGATACCAAGGACCTCCTCATTCCGGCACCTATGATTCCTGAGTCAGGTGTAACTAGTATTTGGAAAAACGCTGGTAAGGTTCAGAACAAGGGTTTTGAGCTCGAGCTTTCTTGGAAGGATAAGATTGGTGATGTTTCTTACGGTATTACTGGTAACATGGCTACTCTCAAGAATGAGGTTACTTACCTTGATTCAGATGTACAACGTCTTGAAGGTGCAACTGTAGAAGGTGCTTCTCCTGAGGTTGTTCGCTGCTACTTCGAGCAGGGTGAGCCAATCTGGTACATGCGTGGTTACAAGTACGCTGGCGTTGGTAAAGATGGCAAAGCCCTTTACTACAAAGCTGATGGTTCAACCACAAACGACCCACAGGCAGATGATATGACAAATATCGGTTCAGGTCTTCCTACCTTGACTTACGGTATCACTCTCAATGCTGAGTACAAGGGCTTCGACCTTACTGTATTTGGTACTGGTACAGCTGGTAATGATATTTACTACGGTCTCTATCGTACTGGTTACAACAACATTGCCAAGGGTATCTATGAGGACTTCAAGGATGGTAAATTCCCTAAGGCTTCTGAAGTAGCAGGTAGCGGTCAGTTCTGGCGTTCTTCTGCAATGATCTATGATGGCTCTTTCTTCAAGATCAAGCAGATCCAGCTCGGTTACACTTTGCCTGCCAACATTGTTAAGAAGGCTTACATGCAGAGCGTTCGCGCCTACATCTCTCTCGACGACTTCTTCACTTTCACAAAGTATCCTGGTCTCGACCCAGAGACCTCTACTCAGGAGTACAACTGCCCTGGTCTCGACAAGGGTGCTTATCCTAACATGAGGAAGATTGTTCTTGGTTTCAATATTACATTCTAATCGATTAATATTATAAGTATATATGAAAAAGTTAATTGTTCCAATTCTTGTTGCAGGTGCTTTCCTGAGCAGCTGCGATCAGGATAGATTGAACGTAGTGCAGAAATCTGCCGACAATACTGATAATTTCTATCAGTCCGATGCTGACGCACAGTCTGCTCTTATAGCAATGTACGATCAGTTTCAGGGTGAGATAGCTGGTAATGAGGGTATTTGGAATGCCTACATCATGGGTCTCAACTATTCAGCTGATGATGTTTTCGCTGCTGGTGGTGATGTAAATGACCATGCAGATTTCCGTATCCTCAACGAGTTTAGATTCGATGCTAACTCAGCTCCTATTAAGACTCTTTACAACCACATCTACAAGGCTATCTATTCAGCCAACTTGGTAATCAATTACTTCGACAAGGCAGATGCTTCTGACTTTCAGAAGAAGGCAGTAGCAGAGGCCAAGGTAATGCGTGCCTGGGCTCATTTCCTGTCTGCTGCTGTTTACAATACTCCTCCTATCATGGATCACCTTCTTGGTGCTGGAGAATTCCCTACCAATGCAGAGTCTCAGAAGGCTATCTATGAGTGGGTTCTCAAGGAGTGTAAGGAGGCTATTCCTAATCTTGCTGAGCGTAATGGTTCAAGCGACAAGGAGGGTGCCTGGTATGTAACCAAGGGTTTTGGCCAGTTTGTTGCTGGTAAGGCTGCCCTTTTCCTTGGCAAAAACGATGAGTGTATTTCTATTATGAAGGACCTCGTTGAGTCTCCAAACTACGCTCTCGTTTCTGGTGATAGATACCGTGACCTCTTCCACGTTGAGGGTGATGGTTGCGAGGAGAAGATCTTCGAGTTCAACTATCTTACCAATACTGCTTTGGCTGGTGGTTCTGAGTCTTGGAGACCTTTCAATGGCCGTGGCCGTTGGATGGTAGCAGACGTACTCAACTGGCGTGGTGACGATATCCCTGGTGGTTCTAAATCTGTAAAGATTACTTCAGCCGCTGGTTGGGGTGGTGGTTCTATCAATCACGAGTTCGCTCACAAGATGCTTGATAATGATGGTGTTGACAGCTACCGTCGTAAGGCTACTTTCCTCACCTCTGATGAGTTCATGTACGAAATTGGATGGGGATCTGATGAGCACGTTTACCAGACAGACAAAGAAGACCCAACTAAGATTATCGAAAGAGTTCTTCCTGGTGATGAAGGCAAAGACCGTCACATTTTGACAGACGAGGAGAAGAAGTTTGATAACCTCCGTGGTATCAACAACATCGATCCAGGTTCTTTCTCCCGTGCTGATATTATGGAGGTTAAGAACATGATGCATCCTGATGATGCTGGTGCAGTTGGCGAAACCGACAACAACACCAACTTCATGATTGCCCGTCTCGCAGAGGCTTATCTCATCTATGCTGAGGCATGTATCAATGCTGGAAAGCTCGACGAGGCCAAGAAGTACATCAACAAGATTCAGGAGCGTGCTGGCTCAAAGACCATATCTTCTGCAGTTGATATGCAGGTTCTTAGAGACGAGAAGCAGTACGAGCTCTGGTTCGAGGGCTGCCGTAGACTTGATATCGTTCGCTGGGGCATTGCCAAGGAATGTTACGACAAGGTTTTGGACAACATTCCTTATCAGTTCGATGAGTTCTGGGAGACCGTTCTTACTAAGGTTAAGATCAAGCGTTGGACTCCTAAGAAGGGTGACAAACCAGGTGAGTGGAAAGACGGTGACACTACTGTCGTTATTAAGGATGGTCACGCTTACTACTATCAGTATTGTCCTACCCGTGGTGGTCAGATGATTACTGATCTTGATGGCAATAGCGACTTCAAGACACCTAAGGGTGAACTCAACACTAGACCTCACAAGTTGCGTTACGAGGTTAAGCATCCATTTGCTGATATTGCAAAGGTTAAGCTCGAGTATGTTAAGGGTAAGCACGATTACTGGCCAATCCCACAGAGCATCCTCGATGTTAATCCTAACATGAAGCAGAATCCAGGCTGGTAGTCTGCTGATGATTTTGATTACTAAACAATTGTTTTAGAATTATTAATCGAGAATTTTTGGTTTTCGCATTATTATATTTTAATTAGTAATTTGTAATTAGTAATTTCAGCTTTTTATTGGAGCATCGGTTTCTATATGAAACCGGTGCTCCTTTTTTTGCTTTTATTCTGCTATGTTTCAATGATTTGTTTTTCACAGAAAATGAATGGATTGGAATACTACTTTATATTAATGTGAGTTCGACGAATTTATTAGGACGCAGATTTATTTTGATTTATCAGATTAACGCTGCTTTTTTTGATTTAAATGGATATAAACCTAACGGTTCGCAGATTTCTCAACTTGTAAAATCAGCGGTCCGAAGGACAAATCCATTAATGTCATAAAAAAAACAATTAATATCAGCATTATCTGTGTCATCTGCGTCCTAAAACCATTTTCGTCGAACTCACGTTA
>JAZLKG010000015.1:0-32679 GCA_045597465.1 Bacteroidales bacterium
CTCTAAGAGGATAAGAGAGTTAAGAGTTTTTTTCGTTTAAGAGAAATAGAACCTAACGGTTCTGAGGGTAAGAGCATCAATTGTTGCGCTCTTAACCTCCGTTCGCTTGCGAACAAATTCTCTTAAAAAACTTATATATAATCTCTTAATTCTCTTAACCTCTTAGAGAAAATTAATTTTTAACTTACGAAAGTTGAATTTAGTGTGTACGGTAATAAAAAGTACGACAAAGATAGTTGTTTATTTTTTATCCTCAAATGCCTTTAACAATTTTTCAGCATTTTCTCTGATGTCGTTGTTTTTGATGGCGGAGATCACGTTGCTGATGTCTTCCTTGGATGGCATCTCGTCCTGATATTGGAGCTGAACCAATCCGCGATAAACGAATCTGTCGATGAAGAGGTCGCTGAGGCCCAAGTCCTGCATTACCTTGGTGTCGGCAAAATACAATGCTGGAAGTGTTGTTACATTCAGCTTATTTCTGTAGGCAAGTTCTATGACGGCTGTGCTGTATTCCCACTCGGCTGAGTTGGTGAAAACTGTGCTCTCGTCGATCTTGAAATTGCTGATGAGGCTGTCCTTGAATTCGCTGTGCTCCATAACTCTTATAGCGTTCAGGTACTCAATCTCGTGGGTGATGTACTGCTTGAACTTGTTGGAGATATTGGCGCCGTTCTGGGTGCAGAAGTCATTGAACTTGTCCATGTCTATCTGCTTCATCTTTGGCAGGCTGTCTATGAGGTCGTGATAGCCGTGGGTGGTAGCTGAGGCTATGGAGGCGGCTCCTGAAATGGAGTTCCAGATAAATCTTCCGTACTGTGCCATCTCGTTGTTGAGGCGGGCGTTTGTGCCGCCCACAAACATAAAGTTAATATTTTCGTGCTCTACAATTACCAAAGTGTCGCCAGGCTCCATAAGGTATCTTGTCCAATCAGAAGAATAATTGGACCTATTGTACATACTTATATCGAAATTCTCGGTAACGCAGTGTACAGGCACCTTGTATTCGTAGCGGAAGCCGAAATGAGAATCCTTGCTTATCTTGGCTACATAGTTGTCGCTACATTCGTTGTAGTTGCGGTACTTGAGGCTTGTTGCTTCATCGCTGTATTCGTGCATGTTGTTCAGATATTCTCCCAATCCCTTGTAGTTTCTGCGCACATATAGGAATACTGTTGCTGAATCAGGCACGTCCTTGTACTCGCAGAAACTTGATGTGTCGGTATCGGCCTTGCTTGGATCGTAGCTGAAGGCGTTTTTCCTGAGTGTGCTGATGCTGCCGTTTCCTGATACCTGCAGTTTCTCTTTGTTGTCGCTGAGGGTTACGCTGATGTTCTCTTTTCTGTCGCCGTTGCGGAGGGTGAGGCTGAGCTTGTCGCCGTCTTTCTCCACCTTGTCGTAATCCCAGAAATCGTTTTTGTAGATTGCGACTTCCTCATAGAGGCCAAGCTCTATTGCGCCGTTGTTGGTCCAAGTGGCGATGTACTTCTCAGGGATGGCGCGGTCGTAAGGATGGCAGGCTGATACGGCTGCCAAGATTACCAATGTGAATATGTAGATGTATCTTTTCATTTTTTTGATTGTTTTGTCCGGGCACGCCAGCAGGTGGTACAGGTACCACCTGCCTCGGCGTACCCGGTTAATCAAGATAGCGTCTTTCAGACGCCATTTTGAATTGTTAATTATTAATTGTTAATTGTTAATTTATATAATTCCACCACCTCCTCTATCGAGATGCCTATCATATCGATCTCGTGGAAGAATTCGGGGAGCTGGGTTTTCATGAAGTCGGCCTTGCGGATGGAGCGGATTTTGTCGGCGGCGGCATCAGCTACAAAATAGCCTATGCCGCGCTTGTTGTAGATAATCTCGCTCTGCTGGAGGTAGTCGTAGCTGCGGGCCACGGTGTTGGCGTTTACCTCCAGATTGCTGGCGTATTCGCGGACCGACGGGATGCGCTCGTTCTCCTTGTAGCGGCCGGTGATGATGTCGTTGCAGATGCTGTCGGCTATCTGCATGTATATCGGTTTTGTGTCCTTGAAGTCCATAGGCTTATCGTATTTGTTTGCGGTTGATGATGAAATACTGGATGGCGAAGTTTGCGGCCGCGAGTATCAGCCACAATATTGTTACTACTACACGGTAGTTGTTGTTGCCTTGATAGCAGTATCTTACAATAGGATCCATCCACTCGCAGTTGATGTGGGCCTCCATGAGGTAGATGATATAGATTGTGAGGCCGATAGATGCGGCGGCAAGTATTATGGAGAATTTCCTGATGATGCTTGCCCAGCTCAATACCACCATGCTGAAGAATGTGGCCATTGCGGTGAGCATGAAGTAAATATGCGGACGGTCATAGTCGTGTATTCTTTGCGTGAGGACGTCGTAATTATAATCGCTGGTTTCTACTGAGTTATAATAATAAGGTGAAGGCTCTCCCTGTCCGAAAAACCAGTATGCTGTTACGAGCATTGTCCAAGGTATCAGCCACGAGAAAATGAGTTTCGATGTCATCTTCTCCAATGTGGAGGCCGGCAGCATTATGAAATAGAGGCGGCTGTTGGCCTTGTCGATGGCCTTGTAGGTGTAAGAGTTGATGAAGATGCAGCTGATGGCCACTAATATGCCTCCGAAAGTGAGAAAGCCTTGGATATTGCGGAAGTGGTATGAGGCTCTCATTTCCTCCGATCCTGTAATTCCGTGAAAGAGTATCAGAATCAGGATGATGGCTCCGAGATAGATGGCGTTGATGAGCCATGATGTTGCGAAATCGCGGCGGAGCACTGCGCCAAAGCGCTTTATGTTGAATATGTTGTTCATGATTATGCTGTTTTATTATGGAACGCGGATGACGCGGATTGTGCGGATTTTCGCTGTTAAAAATAAATCTGTGCAAATCCGTTCCATCTGTGTAATCTGTGTTCTATTTTTATTAGAATATCGAATTAATTTCCTGTGGGTTGCTGAGTACGGCGTTGAAGAGAAGCTCGATGTCGAGGGGCGATTCCTCCATCTCGTTCTGCTTTTTCCAGACTGCCGCGTCACCGCCGATTACCGACTGACGGTAGATTACGCCGTCGTTGCTGTCCATCGGCTTCAGCATTCCGAACATGAGCTTGTCGGTAATCTCGCCCACGTTGCGGTTGAAGGCTACTGTTTTCTGGTTGAGGATTACTATCTGGTCGATTAGGTTCTCAACGTCTTTCACCTGATGCGTGGAGATGATGATGGTCCTGCCATCGTCCATACAGCTGGAGACCACTTTTCTGAACTGACTTTTCGACGGGATGTCGAGGCCGTTGGTTGGCTCGTCCATGAGTAGGAGAGAGGTGTTGGTGGCCAGGGCGAAACATACGAGAGCTTTCTTTTTCTGACCCATCGAGAGTTTTCCGAGCTTGGATTTCGTGTCGAGGCCGAAACCCTGAATGCACCTGTAGAGAGTCTCTCGGCTGAAGTTGGGGTAGAACACCGAGTTGATGTCAACATATTTCTCCAGGCTCATGTTGGGCAGCTCAAACTCCTCGGGGACGATGTAGATGTCCTGGAGGTCGGACGGCAGGCGACGCGCGATGTTGCTGCCCTTGAAAGTTACCTCGCCGCTCTTGGCCTTGAGAAGTCCGCTCAATATATATAGGAGCGTTGACTTTCCCTCGCCGTTGAGACCCAGGAGGCCGTAGATTTTTCCTTCCTCGAAACCGAGGCTCAGGTTCTGGAATACTTCGTGATTCCTGTACCCGAATTGTAAGTTGTTTACCGAAATCATAACTTTTAGTGTTTATGTTTAGTAGTGTATTAGTGAATTAGTACACCGCAAAGATAGGGCGGGTATTTGGAATGTGCAAATCTTTTTGTAATATTTTTGCAAAAATTTTGTAAATAATTGGTAATATGATATTTACAAATACCTGTAGAGACGGACTTGCGTCCGTCTCAATACGTTGATTAGGTGAAATTGGTGTACGTTTATGTTTGGGAGACGGACGGCCGTCCGTCTTGATACGTTGATTAGGCGAAATTGGTGTACGTTTATGTTTGGGAGACGGACGGCCGCCCGTCTCTACGGGGCGTTCCTACGGATTTTTTTTCTTAACTTTTTCTTAACCTTCTTTGTTTTGATAGTGTTGGCGAAACGTTTACTTTTGTTTCGAAAACTTTAAATAGTTCGGAAGTTACCGAACCAAAATATTACAAATGACTCAAATATCTGACATAGAACGTATTAATAAGCAGAAGGAACTCATCGAGGAGTTGGGCAACCACCTTGCGCGGCACGGCGGGCAGCAGCTTTGCGGCAGGATTGTTGGATTGCTCTCATTCTCCGACGCCGAGGAATTCACATTCGATGAGATTGTCTCCCAGCTGAAGGTGAGCAAATCGAGCGTATCAGTAGCCATAAACACCCTCCTGATGACCAACAAGGTGGAGTATTTCACCAGGCCGGGCGACAGAAAGAGGTATTTCCGCATTAAGACCAGGCCTATGGGCGAGGCCATCGAGGAGATGATGAACGAGATCAATAAGCTCTACGACCTTCAGCGCAAGGCCCTTACACTGAAGCCCGACACGGAATCGCGCTCGGCAAAAAACATTTCGAAGATGATACAGGGTATATCGTTTTTCCGTCAGGCTCTCGACGACTACAAGATGAAGCTCATGTACGGAGATATGTTTCAGAATTAAATTAATATCAAAATAATACAAATTAAAATGATTAAGAAATCAATACTAGGACTGGCGTTTGTGGCGATGGCCTCGTGGGGCTATGCGCAGCAGACCGACTCTATCCAGGGCCCTATGGGACTTACGCTGGAGCAGGCCAAGGCATACGCCATGGAGCACAACCGCACTGTGCAGGCGGCCGACCTCTCGGTACAGAAGGCCGAGATGGCCAAGTGGGAGGCTCTCACAAACATGCTTGTTAACGTGGACGCTACACTCAGCTACCAGAACTTCCTGGGTTTTGAGCTGAATTTTGCGGGAAACCCTATTCCGATGCCTAACACCGGTAATCTGGGAATACAGGCAAGCGTGGCCATCAACGGACAGATTGTGGTGGGATATCAGCTCGCCAAGATGGCCATCGACATGCAGAATCTCTCCAAGCAGAACGACGAGCTTACCGTAAAGAACAATGTTACAACCTCTTACCTTTCGGTTTTGATAGCCGAGGA
This sequence comes from Bacteroidales bacterium, assembly GCA_045597465.1. Classification (GTDB taxonomy): domain Bacteria; phylum Bacteroidota; class Bacteroidia; order Bacteroidales; family UBA3824; genus UBA3824. The sequence continues at coordinate 5,175 of JAZLKG010000015.1, forward strand.
GAGCTACAAGATTCTCAAGGACAGCCGCGACAACTTGGTGAAGACCTATAATAATATTGCCCAGCTGGCCAAGGTGGGCATGGCGGAGCAGACTCAGGCCGATCAGATTCAGGTTCAGCTTATGAGCATGGACAATCAGATGCGTTCGGCCGAGCGTACTATAGAGCTGGCATACAATGCCTTGCGCCTTCAGATGGGTACTCCAGCCAATCAGGAGATAAGGATGGAGGAGGCTCTCGGAGATTATTTCGAGACTACTGATGCCCTCTCTCAGACACTCGACAACCACAGCCTGGAGAACAACCTGAGCGTTCAGCTTCTCGACGCCAACATTAAGCTTCAGGAGAAGCAGCTTACATTGAAGAAGTGGGCCTACGGACCTACACTCTCGCTTGCCTGGCAGTATTCGGGCAAGACCTACTTCGGCAAGAAGGAGGGTCTCAACATGCAGCCTCCAAACGTTCTCGTGGCTACTTTGAATGTGCCCATTTTCTCGTCTGGCAAGCGCTACACCCAGGTAAAGCAGCAGAAGATAGAGGTTGATATCCAGAAAACCAAGCGCGACGACGCCATTGAGGGCCTCCGCGTTCAGGAGCGTCAGTTGGCGTTCAACCTCAGCAACGCCCTCGATACCTACGAGACCGCCAAGAAGAGCGTGGAGCTCAATCAGAAGATTTTCCGCAACCAGCTCCAGAAGTTTGAGCAGGGTACCATCTCGAGCACCGACCTCGTAACCGTAAACAACAACTTGCTGCAGGCCCAGAGCTCATACATACAGAGCCTCTACTCTGTAATGCAGGCCCAGACCGCATTGTTGCAGCTTTACAACAAATTGTAGAACCAAGATAATACATTCATAAAATGATAAATAAATTCAAGTATTCAGCATTAGTATTGGCTGTGGCAGCAATTTCGATGCAGAGTTGCAGCAATAGCTCAGAGTCAGCTGACTCTAAGACTGCCAAAGTGGAAGTGGTGGCTGTACAGAAGGTGGCTAAGAAAGAGGTGATGCGTATCCTCAATTTCTCGGCTGTGCTCCAGGCCTACCAGAAGGTGAATGTGGCGCCTGCGCTCCAGGGCCGCATCGTTAGGGTGAATTGCGAGGTGGGCGACCGTGTTGCACAGGGTCAGCTCCTTGCTCAAATGGACGAGACTCAGTATCTGAGTACCAAGATCCAGTATGAGAACAACAAGGTGGACTTCAACCGCATAAAGATCCTCAACGACAGCAACAATATCTCTAAACAGACATTCGACCAGGCAAAGTCGGGTCTCGAGGTTTTGGAGACTTCGCTCGCCAATCTTGAGAAGAACACCTACCTGCGCGCCCCATTCTCTGGCGTAATCTCGGCCAAGAACTACGAGCCGGGCGAGCTCATGGGTCAGATGCCTATCTACGAGCTTATCCAGCTCAACGTCCTCAAGGCCCTTGTTCAGGTGCCTGAGACTTACTTCCCTTACGTAAAGGAGGGCATGAAGCTTAATGTAAAGTCGGAGACTTATCCCGGCGTAGAGTTCCCAGCCACTGTGGAGGTTGTATATCCTACCATCGACGCCAACTCCCACACCTTCTCTATTAAGGTGAAGATTCCTAATCCAAAGAACGAACTCCGTCCAGGTATGTATATCAGCACCAATCTCGAGATGGGCAAGGCTGAGGCTGTGGTGGTACCTTACAACTCGGTACAGAAGCTTCAGGGTAGCGACGAGCGTTTTGTATTCCTCAACGACAATGGCACAGCCCACCGCGTGGTGGTACAGTTTGGCCAGCGTTTCAATGACGAGATAGAGATCATCGCCGACGAGATAAAGCCAGGCGTAGAGCTCATCGTTCAGGGTGCAGGCCGTCTCCACGAGGGCAGCAAGGTGGACGTAAAGCCTTTGACAACAGAGAAGTAATGTTTAATAAAAGATTAAAAGAATAAAAGAATAAATGAATCACATATCGGCGTTCTTTTATTCTTTTAATCATTAATTCATTTATTGTACAATATGAGTATATACAAAACCGCGATTGAGAAACCGGTAACCACGTCGCTGATTTTCGTGGCTATCATCATTCTGGGACTCTTCGCACTTATAAAGCTTCCGATCGACCAGTTGCCAGAGATTGAGCCTCCTTATGTATCAATCATGACTTCGTATCCGGGAAACAATGGTTCCGAGATTGAGACCAATTTGACCAAAGTACTCGAAAACTCGCTGAACTCCATCGAGGGCCTCGACGAGATGACCTCTCAGAGCAAGGATAATATCTCCTTGGTTTCCATGAAGTTCCGCTGGGGTTACAATATCGATGAGGCTGTAAACGATATCCGTTCGCAGATCGACCTCATCTACGAGAGCTTGCCCGATGGCTGTTCAAGGCCTGCCGTTTTCAAGTTTAATACTTCGATGATGCCTATCCTCATGTATGCCGTTACGGCTGATGAGAGCTATCCTGGATTGGAGAAGATTCTTACCGACAATGTTATCAACGTATTGAACCGTGTGGACGGTATCGGTAACCTATCTATCTCGGGTGCTCCCGAGCGTTACGTATATGTGGATGTAGACCAGGCCAAGCTCGATGCCTATGGCATTGCGCTGGAAACTGTTACAAGCGCAGTGTCAGGCAACAACCTCAACCTGGCTTCCGGTACCATGAAGGTGGGAAAGGAGCAGTATCAGCTCCGTGTAAAATCTGAGTATGAGGAGAGCTCCGAGATCAACAATATTGTGGTGACTACCACCCGCGACGGCAAGAAGGTGTTCATCAAGGATATAGCCCAGGTGCGCGATACCATCAAGGACCTCTTCCTGGATGAGAAGATCAACGGAAGCGAGGGCTGCCGTCTCATCATCATGAAGCAGACCGGGGCCAACACCGTACAGATCGTGAAGGACGTGAAGAAGATGATGGTGGATATCCAGAAAAACCTTCCTCCTGATATCAAGTTCGAGATCATCAACGACTCTTCTACCGAGATCATCAACGCCGTTAATGGTCTTTCTGAGTCTATCATGTATGCGCTGATATTTGTGGTGCTCGTGGTATTGTTCTTCCTGGGACAGTGGAGAGCCGCGCTCATCGTAGGTATCTGTATTCCAATCTCTTTGATTGTATCGTTCCTCTACCTCCTGGCTACAGGATCGTCGCTCAATATCATCTCGCTCTCATCTCTTACCGTGGCTATCGGTATGGTGGTGGACGATGCTATTGTGGTATTGGAGAATATCGACAAGCACCTGCAGCGTGGAGCCTCGCCACGAGAGGCAGCCATCTACGCCACCAACGAGGTTTGGGTTTCGGTAATCGCTACCACACTTGTAACCTGTGCGGTGTTCATACCGCTTACCATGCTCTCGGGTATGGCCGGTATCCTCTTCAAGGAGCTGGGCTGGATTGTTACAATTACAGTATGTACCTCTACCACAGTTGCCATCTCGCTCACACCTATGATGTGTAGCAAGATGCTCAAGAGCCGCGACCTTATCCTCGAGAAGCTCGGCGTTGCCGGTCACGAGAAGAAGGATGGCTTCATCCACCGTTTCTATAAGAATACCGTTATCAAGGGCCTCAACTGGCTTGATGAGAAGTATTCTAATATGCTCCGTGTATGCCTCAACCACAAGGCCCTCACAGTAACCGCCATCGTGGTGTTCTTCGGTCTTTCTCTGGTTCCAGCGCTTCTTGGCTATATCGGTACCGACTTTATGCCTCAGACCGACAACGGACGTCTGCAGCTTACTATAGAGCTTCAGAGCGGCACCCGTGTAGAGGAGTCGGCCGCCATCATGCGTAGGGTGGAGAAGGAGATGCGTGAGCGCAATCCTGAGATCCGCATCATGTCTACCACCATCGGTAGCAACGACGACGCCGGCATATCAGCCCTCTTCTCTTCCACCACAAACAACAAGGTTTCCATGTATATCCGTACCACACTCCGCAATGAGCGTGAGACTACTCTCGACGAAATAAAGGCCCGCATCCGTGCCCAGCTTGACGAGGTTCCTGAGATAAAGATGTATATTGTATCGCAGGGTAGCAGCGGTATGAGCAGCAACTCTGTGGACGTGGAGATCTATGGTTACGACTTCCAGGCCACCAATACTTTGGCTGAGCAGGTGAAACAGATTCTCCGAGAGATGCCCGGTGCCGCCGACGTAAACGTTTCGCGCCAGGACGACCGCGCCGAGCTTCAGGTTGTGTTCGACAAGGAGAAACTCTCTGCCCACGGCCTTTCTACCTCGGCAGCCGGTATGCTTGTCCGCAACCGTATCAACGGTGCCACAGCAGGCTACCTGAAGGAAGACGGCGAGGAGTATGATATCCGTGTACGCCTTACCGAAAACTTCAGAAACTCCATTACCGCCATCGAGGAGCTTACAATTCCTACCTCTACCGGTCTGGTGAAGCTCAAGGAGCTTGGCCACGTGGAGGAGTACTGGTGTCCTCCTACCATCGACCGCAAGAGCCGCGAGCGTATCACCACTGTTAAGGTAACTCCAGTGGATGTGACACTCTCCGAGCTTGCCGAGTCTATCCAGGCCGAGCTTGATGGTCTCCAGGTGCCAGACGGCGTAAAGATCCACATTGGTGGTGACTACGAGGAGCAGCAGGAGTCGTTCGCCGACATGATTCTGCTCTTTGCGCTTATCGTAATGTTGGTTTACATTGTGATGGCATCTCAGTTCGAGAGCCTGGCCAAACCATTCATCATCATGATGAGTATGCCGTTCGCCATCTCGGGCGTTATCTTCGCCCTCTGGTTTACCAACACCTCGCTCAACATGATTGGCGCCCTCGGCGTTATCCTCCTTGTGGGTATCGTTACCAAGAACGGTATCGTGCTTGTGGACTATATCAACCTGATGCGTGACCGTGGACTGGACCTCAACGAGGCTATCGCACTCTCTGGAAAGAGCCGTCTGCGTCCTGTATTGATGACAGCCTTCACCACCATCCTCGGTATGATTCCAATGGCGCTCTCTACTTCGGAGGGTTCCGAGATGTGGGTACCAATGGGTATCGTGGTAATCGGTGGTCTCTTGGTTTCCACCGTGGTAACACTGTTCATCGTTCCTGTATTGTACGCACTCTTCTCCAAGAAGGGTGAGCGCGACAATCAGACCGAGATGCGCAAGCAGTTTGTATTCTTCGATATGGCTGATGATATCGTGTTCGACTCACGCAAGCTTCACGCCGAAGAGGAATAATGATAATTAAGAATTAAGAATTAAGAATTAAGAGCTTTCAATGATGTAAATAATATAAATATTGAGGTTAATCATAATCTGAGCCTCTTAATTCTTAATTCTTAATTGAAAATCAAACACTTAATAAAAATCGTAAATACCATGAAAGCAGTATTTATAGCATTCAACCAGGCCAATACCGAGCGCGTAAAGTACATGCTCGACCGTCTCGAGATAAGGGGTTATACACTTTGGGACCAGGTGATGGGCCGTGGATCCAAGGATGGCGAGCCTCGCGAGGGCTCACACACCTGGCCTGAGATGAACTCATCGATACTCACCGTAGTAGAGGACGAGAAGGTTCCCGAGCTCCTGCATGTCTGCAAGAAACTCGACAACCGAAACCTCGAAATGGGAGTAAGGGCTTTTGTCTGGAATGTGGAACAGAGCATCTAACCAATTAGATTATAGTTTTTTAGCATTATTTTTTATAGTTGTTTCATTTCGGGTAGCTTCCTTATGATTGGGAGGCTGCCCTTCTTTTTTTTGCTGTACTTGTTAATGATTTGTTAACAAGTTAATATAAAATTTACAATTATTTTTCCTGAAACATTATCTATAATTAGAAAACCTTTTGTAATTTTGCGACGTGGAAATGAGGATAATATATTACTTGTCCTCGATTCTACTTAGGCAAGCAAAATCAATAATCAATATTCAATAATTTTAAAATTAAAACAAAATGAAGAAGTTTTTTTCTCTTGCAGCTGCTCTCGTAGTAGCAATGGTAATGATGGTATCTTGTGGCGCTGTTAAGTCAGCACAGGATGGTATGGAGGCTGGTAAGGCTTTCGCTAACGCTTACACTACTGCTGGTGGTGATCTCTCACAGATTGGCGCTGCTTACGACGCAGTAGCTAAGGCTTGTACTCCTTACGCTGCCGACAATGTACAGACCGCTATGTTCATGGGTGGTGTTCTCCAGTCAGCTGAGGAGAAGTCAGCAGACTGCGCAGGTGCTTTCCTCGGTCTCTACAACGCTACAGCTGCTGCTCAGGGTGCTGATGTTACAGCTGCTATCAACGCTCTCATCGACGCTGCTAAGGACAAGGCTGCTGTAAAGGCTGCTTACGACAACTTCAACGCTAACCTCGCTGCTGCACAGCAGGCTGCTCAGGAGGCTGCTGAGGCTGAGGAGTATGATGAGGACGTAGAAGAGGAGGAGGGTGAGTAATTCACAGCTTCCCGATACGGAAAACTTTCATAATCATAAATAACGGAATCCCTGTTGATGGTATATATCAGCAGGGATTTTTTTTTGTTAAATTCTGTGAAAAATTAACATTGATTATTTGGTCGTTTATAATTTTGTTTCTAATTTTACACCTGTAATCAATATCATATATTTTATCAATTTAAAAAACTAAAATAAAATGAAAAGAGTATTTTCTTTTGTAGCTGCCTTCTTTGTAGCAGCTGTTTTGATTGTTTCTTGTGCTTCTAAGGCCGAGAAGATAGCATCAGAGATGATGGATGCTGTAAACGCCAACAATTCAGCCAAGGTTGAGACACTTCTCAATGATCTCGGAAACCTCGCAGAGGCTGAACACAATGGCGAGACCAAGGTTGCCATGGCTTGCGGTTACATCTATCTCGCTATGCAGAACAGAGAGACCAACGTAGAGAAGTTCAAGGAGTACATAGATCTCTTTATGGGTGTTGTAGATGCCAGCAAGAACGATCCTTCTTTCGTAAAGGTTTGCAACGAGCTCAAATCTGCCACATCATTCGACGTTATGGCTCTGTCAGATCAGATCAAGGGCGTAATGCTCGAGGAGGCTATCGACGAGGCTCTCGAGGGTGAGGAAGAGGAAGCAGAGGAGGAGGTTGAGGAGTAATCCCCTGAATCTTTCATGCTGAATCTATCAGCTACAAATTCTATAAGAAATTATCTGGCGCATTTGTCTTGCGCCAGATTTTTTTGTTTATACATGCTATTGTTTTTTTTACGTTAAGATTTATTTAGCCCTGTATGTGGTTTATCAAAATGCTTTAACTTTGTTCCGATTATTAATAAAAACTATTGACTATATGAAAAAAATTCTGAAAGCCGCATTGCTGGCGTTCTTTGCCGGCGTTATTGTGCTGTCCACCTCGTGTCAGAAGGAGGAGTACAATTTCAAGGATATGGATGATTTTGGACTACAGCTCCATACTTCCATAGCTGCACCATTGGTGAAAACTCATTCCACCTTTGCCGATATCTTCGACATGGAGAGTATCTTGGGTTACCTGCATCCTGTAGAGGGCGAGCCTATCAATCTGTCTGCCGCCTCTCTCGGCGAGATTCAGGAGATGCTGTCTCAGCCAATGAAACTTAAGGATATCACCAAATTCAATTCGTCACTCTTGATAGACGACATCGACTTCGGCGATATCTTTGGCGAGGAAGGCTCGGTATCAGACCTCGATTCCATGATTCTGATATTCGACGTTGTCACCAATGTTCCATTCGAGATAAATCTCCAATTGGATTTCGTATCAGGAATCAATCCCACAAACGATTCACCAAAGATAGATGCACTCCACAACGCCATCATGGTGCCTGCGTGTCTTTCCGGCAAGGACAAGGTCTCAACCACCCAGTATATCAAGTATGGCAATATCTGCAATGATCTCTCCGATGCCACTGGCATGCTCCTGAACCTCAATTTCGGCATTCCCGATGGCACTGCCGATGCCGCCATCTCCATCGACCAGTATGTCGATATCAAGATAAAGGCATACGTGGAGGGTACCATTGCTCCTACTGAGTTCTAATTATTAACCCAAAAACACTATTTTTTAATATGAAGAATGTCAAGAAGATAGCCTCGTCGCTGATGCTTGCAGCCATTGTATCAGGCTCGGCACAGGCTCAGATTTCCAATACAATATATTTCCAGAAATCCAATTTCCGTACCCATTTCGTGAATCCATCGGCAGTGCCTGATACCAAGTTCTACATGGGTACTCCGGTGCCTATATTCCCTGTTCCTATTCTCGGAACTATTGCGGTAGGTGCCGGAAACAACTCGTTCTGCTTGGCCGACCTGGTAAGGAACGTCAACGTAAACGGTAAGCAAAAGACTGTTTTCCTGCTTGATTCCAAGGTCCCCAACGGCCAGAAGGAATTCCTCGACCAGTTTTCCAAGGTATGGAACATCAATACCGAGATGAAAGTGAGCATTCTTGATTTCGGATTCAGCATCGGCAAGAAAAACTTTGTCTCGATGGGAGCCTCTCTCAATCTCGCCCTCGACTTCAACTGGCCCAAGGAGTTTTTCTCCCTCGTGCTGGAAGGTGTCGACTATAAGAAGGATCTCGACTTCAATATCAGCAATATGAGTTTAAATGCCCATGCATACGCTGATGCTTACCTTGGCTATACCCGCGTGGTAAACGACAAGCTTAGCGTGGGAGGCACATTCAAGCTCCTGTATGGATTGGCAAATGCCAAGACCGATTTCAAGGATCTTGATATGCATGCCGGCGCCGACGAGTGGGTTTTGTCGGGCAAGGCCGATGTGTATATGTCGGTCCCAACTGTATCGCTTAAAAACAAGGACGGCAAGCTCGACGATATTGACAACGGTTTCGACGGTATCTCCTTCAGCGATTTCACTGGCAACAAGGGTTTTGCAGTAGACCTGGGCGCCACATACAAGATATTGCCTAAGCTCAAGCTCTCTGCCAGCGTGGTGGACCTCGGCTTTATCAATTACAAAAACTATGCGTCGAAGCTCGAGATGCAGCAGGATTTCCGTTTCGACGGAGCAAGCCTCGACCTCAAGACCCAGGAAGCTGATTTCGACGAGCTTGGAGACTCGTTCGAGAATGCTTTCATTGGCTACAACGACATCAAGTACAAGCAGTTCCTCTCATCAAAGCTTTACGTGGGTGCCGAATACGAGGTATTCAAGTTTTTACGCGTGGCCGCATTGTCCAAGACAACATTCGCGCCCATCCGCACCTACGAGGAGCTCACTCTCCAGGGCCAGCTGAATCTCGGACGCTTTATGTCCGTGGTGGCAGGCTACAATATCTACGACCATCAGTGGAACAGTGTTAGCGCCGGCGCCAACATAAACCTCGGTCCATTCAACATTTTCGCCGCTGTAGACAACCTGCCTCTGCGCATGGCCAAGGTCAACGACGATTTCAAGGTGCCATCCCACATGCAGTATGTAAGGGTTAATTTTGGTTTCGGCTTCCTTATCTTGTCCGAGAAGGTCAAGAAAAACAAGAAGAACAAGGATAATGACCTGGAGAGCATGTCCATGATGGAGGAGGCTCCCGATGCCGACTTCTTCGATGCCGACGGCGATGGCGTTCAGGATTCCGACGACAAGTGCTCTGATACTCCAATGGGAGTGGAGGTAGATGCCGACGGCTGTCCTGTGGATGCCGACAAGGATGGTGTGCCAGACTATCTCGACAAGTGTCCTTCCACACCTGACGGAGTGGCTGTTGATGAGAACGGCTGTCCTGTGGATTCCGACAACGACGGCGTGGCAGACTATCTCGACGTTTGCCCAAACACTCCTGAGGGCATGCCTGTGGACATGAGGGGCTGTCCTATCGACGACGACAGGGATGGCGTTACCGACGCCCTCGACAAGTGTCCTGATACTCCAAAGGGTGTAGCCGTCGACGTGGACGGATGCCCTGTGGATACCGACGGCGACGGTGTGCCCGACTACCTCGACAAGTGTCCTGATGTAAAGGGTGTGGCTTCCAACAACGGATGCCCCGAGATCAAGAAGGAGGTTCAGCAGCTCTTCCGCAGAGCCCTCAACGGTATCCAGTTCCAGACTGGCTCTTCCACAATCCTCAAGTCTTCTTACTCGCTCCTCGACCAGATTGTAAGCACCATGAACAGCAATCCTTCCTACAAGCTCAATATCTCTGGCCATACCGACAATGTGGGCAATCCAGACCAGAACCTGAAGCTCTCCAAGGACAGAGCCAACTCTGTGAAAATGTACCTCGTAGGCAAGGGTGTTGATGAGAGCAGGCTCCACGCTGATGGTTTCGGCGACACAAAGCCTCTGGTTCCAAACACAACTTCGGCCAACCGCGCACAGAACCGCCGCGTGGAGTTCGAGGTAGAGTTTATCGCCACAGTGCCTCAGGAGTAGGCTTCTGACACAATTTCAACATTATAAAAAAAACGGTCTTCAACGGGCCGTTTTTTTTTATATATTTGCGTCATCATGAACAGACTTTTCTTAGCAATATTTATGCTTGTGGCCTTGGCGGCCCGGGCTCAGGATATGGAGGTCCCCAGGATAGTATCAGTAACCGTAAACGCCCAGGGACAGCCCGTTGTAAGGTGGCAGATGGCGAATCCATCCGCCGTGGACGGCTATATAGTAAAACGCTTGATAGTGGATGGCGAGGGTGTTATATCCGGCACATGGAACAATGTGGCCGTGGTGGAGGGTGGCGCGCAGTATCAGTACGTGGATAATTCCACATCGTATGGCACTCAGGCACGCCCGGCCGACAGGCGCGAGTATTACAGGATATCGTCGTACCGCAAGGCTGGAGACCGCACTTATTATTCCCTCATGAGCGACGAGGCGTCCACCATCGAGGCCTCAGGATATTACGACTTCTGCTCCAATACCTACAATATAAGCACACCGCCACAGGAAGGAGCCGTGGAATACAGACTTGTGGATGTAGGAGGCGGGGTGGTGGCCATATCGGCAGAGCCGGTATTCGCCCATGTGTTCGATAGCCATGCAAGCATCAGGCGGCTGTCCGTGGAATGCAGGACTGTGGGCAACGCGGTATCAGGATCGCCATGGATGGCTATAGAGGCCGTGGCCGAGAAGGCTCCCGACGTGTTGAGGATAAATGCCGTATCGGCAGGCGACGGGGCTGTCGACATAATGTTCGATATGTCGGAATCCAAGTCGGTGGCGCGCGCCGTGCTCTGCCGCGATACCGGTGGCAGTCTGGATACATTGGAAATAGGCATCAGCAGCCTGGAGAGTGGCGTAATCCACGATATATATTCCAACAGCGCAATACTCCACAGATATTCCATAGCGGCCATCAACGGCTGCAACCAGGTGATTGCGCAGTCGCCGGCTGTGAGCAATGTGGTGCTGCAGGCATCAGAGGACGAGGGCCTCAATTCCCTGGAATGGAACGCTCCGGGTTTCGAGGATATGTTTGACTGGGTGGAGGTGATGCTGATGCGCGATGGAGATGGCCCCGAGCTGCTGGCCCGTATGGATATCTCGGCATGCAGCTATCAGCACCGCCTGGACGATGCCGACATGGCATCCTCGGGCAGTTTCTGCTACATGGTGGCTTACAGGCAGATGCCCGGAAATACGGGTCTGATGGCGGCCAGCAATATCAGCTGCACCGCCCACGAGCCTGTAATGTATGTTCCTAACGCCCTGGATCCTTACAGCGACAATCCCGACAACAGGACATTCCGCCCCTATGCCGAGTTTGCGAGCGACTATAGCCTCCGCATCTTCGACAAGAGGGGAGCCGTGGTTTTCCGGAGCAACGATATCAGCCATGGATGGGACGGCCGCCGCGGCGACTCCAGGCTATATCCGCGCGACTCGTACATGTATGTGATCACCTACAAATCGGCAGGGGGAAAAAAATACGAGAAACACGGTTTCGTGAATCTCGTATATTGAATTACTGGGGAGTGTATGTGTTTTATTCGCTGTATTCCACCTTTACGGTCATGCCCTTGGTCCTTGCGAAAACTCTTGGGTTTTCCAGGTCCACGCAGTTGAGGCCCGGCAGGTAATATGTGCCTGCGTATGTGGCGCTCAGCTGAGTGCGGAATACTATCTCGCCGTTGGCCGGCAGACCGAAGTAGGTGAACTTGCGGTCGTCGCGCACGTCGGTGTACTGCACTGTGCCGTAGTTGGTTTGGTAGCTGTAGTCGTCGTCGCTGTCGGTGTCCTGCTGTGATGGCAGTCCGTTCATTATTTCCCATCCCGATGGGAACATCTCGGTGATGGCCAGCTTGTTCAGGTATTCGTCGCTCAGGTTTCTCACCCTTATCACGGCCTCGAAATCTGTGCCCTGCTTCAGGCTCTGTGGCGATATCTCCCTGTTGCCCTGGTAGAATTTCACCGATGCCGTTATCACTTGGTTCTCAGCCTTTTCCTGTCCTGACTCGGGTATTCCCTTGTTGTCTATCTCTATGTAGAGAGTGCCTTGCGACTGGTTTTGGAAATGGAGTTTCTGACTTCCGCCCTCGCTCACGTTTAGTTTCTCCGAAGCGAAAATCCTGTTGGTGGCTATATTCTTGGCGGGTTCGCTGTTCCATACGTATTCGCATTTTATCTCTGATGCCGGCTTGTACTTGTCGAAATACTTGCCCAGAGCCACCAGCGACATGCACTCTTCCTGGCAGCTCATCCAGCAGTTTTCGTTGGAAAGGTTGTCAGAGATCCTCTTGGCCGCGGCAAATGCCTTTTCCTGGTTGTTGAGGTCACACAGCGCTATCAGTTTTATCTGGGGGTTGTTTTCCAATGTGGATGCTATGGGCGCCAGTATCGCCTCGGCAATCTGTTTCTTGCCGCTGAGTGCGTATGCCGCGGCCAGGTATGCCTTGGCCTCGTTGGTGAGGTTGGGCTGCTCCTTCAGTCGGTTCATCTGTGCGTTGTTGGATTCGCCGGCCAGCGCCAGTGTATACAGCCTGTATGCCTGCTCCACGTATGTGGCCCTGCTGTCGGGAGTCCACGAGTCGGCCTTCAGCCTCTGGAATTTCTTCCATTTGTCCATGAATTCGGGATTTACGCCGTATCCGGCTTTCTTGGCTTCCAGTACAAAGTGGCCCGCCAGCGAGGTCAGCCATACGTTGGTGTAGCTCTCGCCGCGCCAGTAGCTGAGTCCGCCGTATTCGGTCTGATACCCGTAGATCTTCTTGATGGATTCGCGTATCAGGCTCTCGGCGTTTTCCTTTGCCTGTCCCTTTATCTCTGTGATGGCCGGTGCGTATATCATCGGGAACGCCTTGCACACAGCCAGTTCCATGCTCTCGTAGGGGTAGGATAGGAGGTTGGCTATGTGGCCGTTGTAGTTGGTGGGCAGTATTCCGTTTACCGTTATGGACATAGAGTTGGTTCCGGGACGGCCTATTGGCTTGATATCCAGGCTGATGCTCTCTCCGGCCTTTACCGCGCGGCATATTGTGGCGCTGCTGCTGGCGTTGGGCTCGCGCACCTCCATCCTCAGGTCTATGGCCGAGGTGTGGTTGCCTGATACTGCCGTTATGTGTATCTCGCCGGTGCCCTTTGTGCTGCCCGATGCAATGTCGAATCTTATGTCCTGCTGGCCCTTGCCGTCCATCTCGATGGTCTTGGATGCCTGTCCGTCTATGGAGAGTCCGTTGGAGGCTGATACTTTCAGTGTTACGTTTTTCACGCTGTTGTCGCCTGCGAATATCGTAACCGGCATGCTGAATTTCTCGTTGGTGCCCACTATGCGCGGTGTTGTGGCGAACACCATCAGCGGCTTGCTTACCTTGCATGTCTTCTCGGCGTGGCCGTATGCCTTGCCGTTGCCCGCCACCACCATTGCGCGCACCGATCCTATGTATTTGGGCAGCTTTATGGTGTGGGTCTGTTTGCCTCCGGTGGTTGTGAATGGACCCAGGAATGCTACCACTGATTCGAAGTTGTTGGCCTTGGCAGCCTGGGTGGCGCCGTTCTCGCCGTCGCCGCCTATCGAGAACATTTTCTCGATGGTTCCGCCAAATGCGCCTATCACGTTGTCGTACATGTCGATGGTCTTTACACCCAGGGCCTCGCGGCTGTAGAACGCCTTCCATGGGTCGGGAGTCTTGTAGTGGGTGAGGTCCAGCAGGCCGTCGTCCACCAGCGCTATGGTGTAGGTCATCTTCTTGTTTGACTTTTCCTGTACCGAGATTTTCACCTCCTTGTCGGCCTCCAGCACGTCGGGCATGCTTATCACTGGCTCCAGTTTGGTATCAGGGTTCTCGATATCCAGCGGCAATACTCCATACATTCGTATGGGCATGTCGTTTATCGTCTGGGAGTGGGGCTGCAGTGTCTGCACGAACACATACACGCCGGGCTCGAAATCTGGCTCTATCTTCACCTTGTATTCAGTCTTGCCGGCCTTGGTGGATATCCACTGGCTGCTTATCACCTTGGTGCCGTCCTCTATGGTCACCAGTGCGTGGCCTCCCTCCGAGCTCGGTATGGATATCTCGGCCACATCGCCCACAGTGTATTTCTCCTTGTCGGAGCTCAGCTCCACAATTGTGGATCCCTGGCTCATTATGGCGCTGCTGCCATACGAGTCGGGCCAGTCCATGTAGAAGAACTGCGATGCGCATATTCCGGTCTTCGAGTCAGTAACGTCTATCAGGAAACGGCCCCATTGCGGGTAGCGCACCATGAACTGGTATTCGCCGGTTCCGTTTATAGTGACATTCTCGTCGCTTATGAGGGTGGAGTTGTATTCCGACACATAGTTGCTGGCGTCGTACCACCATTGCCACTCCATCTTGTAGAGTTTTATCCTGAGCTGATGCTGCTCGTTTACGGCCTGTCCGTTGTTGTCGCATACCACGAGTTTCACCCTCTGGGGCTCGTCGGTGTTCAGGAAACGGCCCTCGGCATCAGGCATCTTTATTCCCACATAGTGTTTGTATGGCAATACGTCCACCGAAGCCTCGTCCTTGCTGAATCGGCCTCCATTTTCGTATACCCTTATCCTGTAGTGGGCCCTCATCTTGTTGGGATAGTGGTTTTCCACGCCGTTGAATTCCTGTGGGAATGTTATCCTGCCGCCATCGCCCAGCTGTCCGCTGAAAACCTCGGTCCAGTAGGAGCCGAGTGGCGACTGGTTTTTCTGGTTGCTGAAGTTGTAGCCCTTCCATTGCGCGAATGTGAGGGGCATCTCTGTAAGCATCCTTTCCACTGTGGTCTTCAGGTGGCGGGCCGATGCTCCGTGCAGCCAGCTCGATTCTATGCTTACGGTGTTTTGGCTGGCAGAGAGTGTCTCCTTGCTGAAGCTGGTGTTTATCTTCAGCCTGTTGGGCAGTACATTCTCTATCCTGAGGCTCTTGTGGAAGCTGGTGTTGCCGCACGATACTGTGGCCTCGTAGTTGCCGGCGGGCGCCTCGCTGTCGGTCTTCAGGTGGAATACATAGAAGTTGCTCTTGTTTTTCTGGACTGTCTCCCTGAAGATCTGCTGCTGCCTGTTGTTGCGCACCTCCATTGTTATAGGGTAGTCGTCGGGCAGAGGGTGTTTCAGGTCCTCCTTCAATACAAAACTCAGGTGTATGCTGTCGCCGGGGCGCCATACACCGCGCTCTCCGTAGATATAGCCCTTTATGCCGTTCCTCACCTCGGTGCCGGTAATGTCGAACTTGCTCATCGATAGGCTGTTGCCGTCCTTTATCTTCAGGTAGTTGCATTCGCTGCCGCGTCTGGCCACCACGAAATAGCCCTTGGGCTGGGGGCCGAACTCAACCTTGCCGTCCTTGTCGGTGGTCTTGGTGGATAGTTTCTGCTGCTGATATCCGTAGAGCTCCACCACAGCCTCGCTTACGGGCTTTGCGGTCTTCAGGTCGGTCACGAAAACCGTGGTGGATTCGTCGCCGCCCTTCTTGGCTATCACTCCCAGGTTGCTGGCCAGAATGTTCTGAGTCAGGAACTTGGAGTTCTGGTAATACATCTTGTAGCATGGGTTTTCCGATTTTTTCCAGTCCCAGCCGCAGCTCTCGTAATAGTCGTTGTCCAGCGATTCGTAGTAGCCGTTCCAGTTGTCGAAGTCGGTGATATCCAGGTCTTTCTCCATCGAGCAGTCGTCGCCGCCGTTGCATGTGTCGCAGTCTGTTACGGCGTGGCTCTTCCGGAATGCTATCTTAATGTTGTATATCGATCCCGGCTCGGCCTTTATGAGTTTCGACAGCTCCAGGTAGTATCTTCTCCATTGCGACACGTCCTCGCTGTTGCGGTCGTTTATGTGGATTGTCTTTCGGAACACTGGCACACCTGTCTGCTGCAGGTTGCTGGAGTTCCATCCCTCGCTGTAGTCGCGTATGTACGACAGAATGTTTTTCTCCAACACCTTAATAATAGTGACATCCACGGCTGTCAGGTTGATGGCCTCGAATGGGTACACCAGTCCGTCGTCGCCGTCTGGCAGTATCAGGCCGGTCTTCACGCTCCTTATCTGGGGCTTCTGCATCTCGTAGTCGATGGCGAATACCTTGTCGTCGCCCAGCTTGGTGCCCAGTACGTTCTGTATTCCGGCGGCCACGTATATCTTGGCGCTGCCGTCCTGGCGGCTCTTGGGATAGATATTCACGCAGTTGTCGGCGGTCTCCAAGCTGTACTGGTCGTCGGAGCGGTATTGGTTGTCGCTTACCACTGTTATGAGTCCGCTCAGGTCCTGGTTTTCCTTCACGGGGTCGGTGAACTGTATCCTTATGTGCTGGCTTGGTACGCTCATCACCCTGATGCCGCATATTCCGAACTCGTTGATGGACGGTATGGTTATCTTCCTCTCGCCCGTGGTCTTGGAGTTGATGGCCTGGCCGTTGTAGCTTATCACGAGGTCCTGGGGCTGCTCGCCACGCTTAATGCTGTCTATGGTGAAATTGAAAATGTCGCCAAGCTCGGTCTCGCGCCATTTTAT
Source organism: Bacteroidales bacterium (assembly GCA_045597465.1). GTDB lineage: Bacteria > Bacteroidota > Bacteroidia > Bacteroidales > UBA3824 > UBA3824. The sequence goes on from JAZLKG010000015.1 coordinate 22,059, forward strand.
CTTGTATTTTACGTTTCCGGCCATGGCGCTCACTGCCTTCCTTACGTTCTCTATGGTCTCGACGTCGGCGGTCTTTACCGATCCTGATACCTGCTGATACATGAGGTTGTCGCGGTCTATGGTCAGCTGGTCGTCAATGTTTACCTTTATGTCCTGGGCAATGGTGCTCACGGCAAACACAAACGACTTCAGGTCGCCCGGCACTTTGGTTATCTTCCTGAGTTTCAGCTCCACAATGTACTTGAACCCGCTCTGGAGGGCTTCCTTGGGAGTAAACTCTATGGTGCGCTCGTCGGCAAACCTTGTGGTGCCCTCTATGTTGGGATACACCTTTATCAGTTTCGATGGGTCCATCTTGCTGATATCCAGGCTGTCGGCAATACTGCTGTTCAGCACTACCTTTATAGTGGAGGCCTTGCTTACGGGGCTCTCGGTATATGCTGAAATATACTGCGCGAATTGTGGATTCTGGCAGTTGGGCTCGGGCGAGTGCACCGCAATCGCCAGTGCTATTATGCCTATGGCTATTATGGCAGCCACTGCCAATAGGATTTTGGATTTCATGGTTGTATTATATTTGATTGTTTATATTCCTATTTTACCAGGTCTTTCAGCTCGCTGTATGCGAACCTTGCCGCAATCTCGCCCACGGCGTAGGGTCCTATCTCCTCGCACTGGTATACGAAAGTGATGCTGTCCTTTCCCATTACGAAGTTGTCGGGCACGTATGGATCGAAAATGTCGAAAATGCCCTCCCTGTCCTTCAGCTCGTCCACTGAGGCGCAGCTGTGCATCCTGGCAATCCTGAGTGCGATAAGCCCGGCCAGCCTGTCGTCGGCGCCCTGTACCACAATGTCGGCGGTCTTTATCATCCTGCCGGTCTTGGGGTCGAAATTCATGTAGAATGTGTTGGCGCTGCCATGGGCGCCGCCCAAGTAGGCGTCATAGCTGGCGCGGTAGTTGATGGCGCCGTCGCGGCCATAGTCCACCTTGCTGCTTACGTTGTAATAGCAGTCGCTCATGGCGTCTATATTGCCGCCTCCGCCGTTCATTACTTCCTTAACGTCGTTTTTGAATCCTTTGATATGGTTTTTCACAACAATTTTTATAGCCTTGGGCACAGTTTTCTTTTCGCCGCGCCTGAGTTCCTCGTCCACGAATATTCCCGATTTCAGAATGGAGTCGTTTATGATATGCGCGTTGGGCCCCTGGGCGTGGTGGAGCGATATGCTTATGGTGCACTTGGCCCCGCTGTCGCCCTTGTAGTAGGCCACTGTATCGAATCTCTCGCATTGGAAAACCAGCTCATCGGATTGTTTGTCAGCCTTTTGGGAGCGGTTGCATCCTGATGCCGCCATCATTACGGCAGCAGCCAGAAGTAAAAATATCTTCCTCATTGTATTGTTGTTTTTTGTGTGTTGATTTGTGAGCGTAAAAGTACAAATAAATTCTTAGAAAAAAATATTAAATTTTTAACCAATTTTAATACGAAATTTGATTAAAATGATTAACTTTGCACTCTGAATTTCACTCAGAAACCCAAGCTAAGATGAATAACCGAATACTGAAAGTAGTGGTAGCCCTGATGGCCGCCGGCATCATCTGCGGATGCGGAGACTTCAACAAGCTGCTGAAAGGCAACGACTACGAGCTAAAATACACCAAGGCTTTCGAGTACTACGACGCCAAGAAGTACGACAAGGCCCTTGCGCTTTTCGAGCAGATAATGCCCATCTACAAGGGCCTCGACAAGGGCGAGAAGGTTATGTATTACTATACAATGTGCAATTACCTGGTGAAGGATTACTATTCGGCTGGCTATTATTTCAGGAAATTCTGCCAGACCTATCCTCACAGCGAGTACAACGAGCAGGCCATGTACATGGGCGCCTACTGTTACTACCTCGATTCTCCCAAGTCGTCGCTCGACCAGGAGAGCACAACCCTGGCGGTCAACGAGCTCGAAATGTTCATGAGCAAGTATCCGGAGACTGCGAAGAAGGACACCTGCAACATGCTTTTGGACGAGCTGAGGCTGAAGCTTCAGACCAAATCGTATGACAACGCCATACTATATTACAAGCTTGGATACCTGAAGGCCGCCTCGATATCGCTCCGCAACAGCCTGGAGGATTATCCCGACAGCCCATACAGGGAAGACATACTGTACTATATTCCAAAATCCCTGTATCAGTATGCCGAAAACAGCATCAACGACAAGAAATTCGAGAGATATCAGGATGCCAACGTAAACCTGAACACATACCTGAAGTCCTATCCCAACGGCAAATACGTGCGCGACGTGGAGAAGATGAAGAAAGACGTGGATCAGAAACTGAAGGCATTTTCATTAGCAAATTAATACATTATTACAATACCATGGATTACAAAAAGAATAATGCACCTACCTCTGTGATCACACGCGACTGCGGTGAGCTGGAGTCGAAAACCGGCAATCTCTACGAGACCGTTGTTGTGGCCTCTAGACGCGCCAATCAGATTGGAGTGGACCTCAAGAACGAGCTCAACAAGAAATTGGAGGAGTTTGCTTCGTACACCGACAATCTCGAGGAGATTTTCGAGAACCGTGAGCAGATAGAGATCTCGAAGTATTACGAGCGTCTGCCAAAGCCTACTCTTCTCGCTCTCCAGGAGATTCTGGAGGAGAGGGTAAACTTCCGCATCCCCACCGAGGAGGAAGTGGCTCAGGCCGAGGAGCTTGCAAGAGCCAAGGAGAAGGCCGAGGCCGAGGCTGAGATCAAGGTCATAAAGGCCCAGGCTGTTCCAGAGCCCACATTCGATGACATTATAGCATCGTCGCACGATTCTGTAATTATGGAAGCCGAGCCTGCCGACAAGAAGGACGCCAAGGCAAAGCCCGCCAAGACCACAAAGGCCAAGAAGACCAAGGAGTAAGATTTTTGTTTTATCAGAAATAGTATTAAACAACTGTGCTGACAGGGAAGAAGATACTGGTGGGAGTTACCGGAGGCATATCAGCCTACAAGACAGCCTCGCTCGTGAGGCTGCTGATAAAGGCCGGGGCCGAGGTGAGGGTATTGATGAGCGAGACCGCAAAGAAATTTGTGACTCCGCTCACCTTTGCCACGCTCAGCAAGAATCCGGTTTTCACCGAGTTCTACAATCCCGAGAATGGAGAATGGCACAGCCACGTAAAGCTGGCCCTATGGGCCGACCTCTACATTGTGGCTCCCGCTACGGCCAACTCCATTGCAAAGATGGCCCACGGCATCGCCGACAATCTGCTGCTCACAACCTGCCTTTCGGCAAGGTGCAGGATAATGATTTCGCCGGCAATGGACCTCGACATGTATTCCAACGTGGCCACCCAGACCAATATCCAGACTCTCCGTCAGCGCGGATTTCTTGTGGTGGAGGCTGGCGAGGGGGAGCTGGCATCAGGACTTTCGGGAAAAGGCCGCATGGCCGAGCCTGAGGAGATCTTTGAGGCCGCCAGCAGTTTCCTGCTCGGTAAGCAGGCATCAGGAAAGGAAAGCCCTGATACTGCCCTCAATGGACGCTCCATCATGATTACCGCCGGACCCACGCGCGAGAAGATAGACCCCGTGAGGTTCATCACCAACCACTCCACAGGAAAGATGGGCTACGCCATAGCCGAGGAGCTGGCCAGCCGCGGCGCATCGGTAACCCTGATATCAGGCCCCGTGCAGGTAAAGGCCAAGCACCCCAATATCAAGGTGTTTGACGTGGTGTCGGCCCAGGATATGTACAACGCATGCATGGAGAATTTCCCCAAATGCGACGCCGCTGTCATGTCGGCGGCAGTGGCCGATTTTACGCCCGCCACCAAGGCCGACCAGAAGATTAAGAAAACCGGCGACGACATGACTCTCCACCTATCGGCCACCAAGGACATTGCCAAGGCCCTGGGGCAGATGAAGACCGGCAGGCAGGTTTTCGTGGGTTTTGCCCTCGAGACTCAGAACGAGATGGCCAACGCCCAGAAAAAGCTGGAATCCAAGAATTTCGATTTCATAGTATTGAACTCGCTGAACGACAAGGGCGCAGGTTTTGGCCACGACACCAACAAGATTACGATAGTATCGCGAATGGACGGTACAGTGGATTTTGCCCTGAAGCCCAAGACCGAGGTGGCCTCGGATATTGCAGATCAGATTGTTAGAGAATTTTCACACAAAAACCTATTATGAGGCTAAGGATTGCCATATTGATGATATTGCTATCTGTGGTGCGTATGGCGTATGCACAGGAGCTAAACTGCAGGGTTAATATCAACTACAGCAGCCTTGGCAACACACCTCCCCCCGTTTTCCAGACCTTGCAGAAAGACGTTACGGCGTTCCTGAACGAGCACCGCTGGACCAACCACACCTACGACGTAAACGAGAAGATCGAGTGCAACATAATGATCACCATAAGCGACTACAACGGCCTCGACAAGTTTACCGGCACCATTCAGATTAATCAGAGCCGTCCTGTTTACTATACTTCCTACAACAGCCCGCTTTTCACTTTCAAGGAGGGCGATGGCAAGTTCGTGTTCACGTATCAGGAGGGCACGCCTCTGGAATATATCGAAAACCACGCCACCAGCAATCTCACGCAGGTGCTGGCTTATTATGCCTATCTGATACTGGGTTTCGATTACGACACATTCTCGCCACTTGGCGGCACGGAGTATTTCCGCAAGGCCCTCAGGGTGGCCCTTACATCCCAGAGCTCGGGCTACGAGGGATGGAGCGTGGCCGACAGCAAGCAAAACTCGCGCTACAACCTCATCGACGCCATCCTCGACAAGCGTTTCGAGAATCTCCGCCTTGGCCAGTATTATTATCACCGTCTTGGCCTGGATGCTATGCCCAAGGATCCCGACGGTGGCCGCAAGAAGATGCTTGAGGCCCTCAAATACATTCAGCGCAGCAACCGCGCCAAGCAGAATTCCCTCATTGTGTCGCTATTCTTCACAGCCAAGAGCGACGAGATTGTAAACGTATTCTCCGCATCGCCCCTTCCTGAGAAAAACGAGGTTATGGAAATCCTCAAGGAGGTGGATGTCACCAATATCAGTAAGTATCAGAAGATAATGGGAAATTAGTGTTTATAAATTAATATTTACTTAATATATTTTATTTTGTCCGTTTTTTTTTTTTTTTATGTTTGAGCTGAATTTTAGACCAATACGCGGATGTCATCCGCAAATCATCAATTATCATTTTTCAAAATTATCAAATTATGAGAAACAGAAATCTTCTCAAAGTAGGTTTTCTGGCGGCTCTTCTAGGTGCATCGGCTGTAATGAGCAGCTGTGGCAAGGGTGACGACCCTGCTCCTGACAATGGAGGGCAGCAGAATCCCGGCGGTCAGGACAAGCCAGACGGTCCGGTAAATCCAGACAATCCAGTGAATCCCGTTGTGGATGCCAATGTCACCGACCTGAAGTGTACTGTGGCCGAGTTTGCCGAAAAGTACAAGACCCTGAAGACCGGTGTGCCTGTCAAGGTAACTCTTACCGACGTATCGGATGCCAACATCGCCCAGGTATCAGAGATTCTCAGGAAGATGTCGCAGTCGGCAGCCTTGTCGAAGGCCGGCAACGATGCGGTATATTTCCTCACACTCGTATTGGAGAGCGTGCAGAACGCCCTCAAGACCATTCCTGCCGACACATTCAAGGGTGTGGAGGTTTTGCGTGAGGTTGTAATCCCAGCCTGTGTGGAGGCCATCCAGAGCGACGCCTTCGCCGAGTGCGTAAACCTTGTATCAGCCAAGATCCTCGGCGCAGATACCAAGGTGGACGAGAAGGCCTTCGAGAGCGCAAACGAGGAAATCAAGGTGGAGCAGGTAGGCGATGACAAGAAGGTAAGTTTGTCATTCGATGGCAACGGCCAAAAGTTAGGCTCAGCTCCTGAGGTAGTCATTTACAAGGATAAGACTATTCTTCCAGGACAAGGTTCCATGAAGCGAGGCGGATATCAGTTCCTTGGCTGGGCCAAGTCTGCCGACGCCAAGAAGCCAGACTATCTTTCGGGAGATGAGTATAGCGGATCGGTGGATAGACTATATGCTGTATGGAGGAATGTTCAGGTATTTATTAATTATCATGGAAATTATACCAACGAGGACTTGGTGACAAATGAGTTTGCTACTACAGGTTCTATTATTGAATCTCCTGATTATCCGGCTCAGACATATAGTTTTTGGTATTCCAGCTATCCAGTACCAGAGGGAATGGTTTTCAAGTGCTGGAAAGATTTGGATGGCATTTATTATAATGCTGGCGATACTATAGTAAATGACTCTGATGTGGATCTTTACCCTGTTTTTGAGAAACCTCAGAGTAGTTTTGCCGTACAGCCTTGGAATATTAACGATCTCTCCAATAACTATAATTTTTATTAATTATGAGAAATATATTATTAAGATATTGGCTATTGCTTACTGCTGGTTTGTCTCTTGCAGCTTGCAATGTAGAAGAAGATGATGCTCTTGTGCAGTCTATCCCATCTTTCAAGTCGTCGGAAAAGTTGTTTGGCGCGTCATTCTCCAATACCTCATTGTCGAAATCGCGATTGGTATTCGGCAATAGTGAAACGTCAATGGTGATGTCTTTTTCATCTGACGATTCGTTGTCTGTTTTCTCCTCTGGCATCAATAATAAGTTTACCTTATATACAGGTAGCAATTTCAAGGGAGAGACTGCTGATTCCCAGGCATACTACGCCTTGTTTCCCTACCAAGGTGATGCTTCTATCGATGGCAATGTCATAAGTGCCAGGATCCCCGGGGAAGTGTCTTATGCAGATACATGGTATAATCCTTTTGGTGGTGGATTATATTATCCACAAGGGGCATTTGCTGTGGGCTATACTACTGATGCTGATAGGTCTTTTGAGTTGAAGAACGCGGTTTCTATTGTTAAGCTCAATTTCCCTTATAGCAGTCATTTTTCTAATGGTATGCCAAATTTGGAAAAGGTAATTATAGAGGCCAATAAGAATATAGCAGGAGATGTAAAGATCAAGGTAGGCGATGATGGTACATCAGAAATATCAGGAGGAACCTCTAACGTTATCACTATCTACTCATGTTCCATTTATTATCCTTATGTTCCTATACTACCGGTATCTGATGTGGATCTTAAGATTTCGTACTACTATCCAGGTGACTTTGTAGTGACCATGACTTACAATAATATGTCGTTTGCGCAGTCTGAGATTACTTTTATGCCAGGCATAGAAGATGAGCGTGATTTCAGGCTTCCTGGATTTCATGTGAAGTTTGAAAGTGGTATAGATGGCGAGGATATTTATGAAATGTCTTCTTGTATCTTAACTTCTTTTGCCCCATACTCTTTTTATAGTCCTGAAAGAGAAGGTTATTTCCTTCAGGGGTGGGATGGGTCTGATGGCAATGTATATGGTCCTGATGATGTGTTTTTGTTGACCAAGGATGTTACCTTCACAGCTATTTGGGAGAAGACTGATGCTATTGCCTTCCCAATCGGTAACAATACTGTATATTGTAAGCCAGGCGAGTCTATCATCCTTCCAGAAGGACAAGACGCATGGAATAAGGTTTTTGACCACTATGATGTAGATGGCACGGCATATTATCCCGGTGACCAAGTAGTTCTGAATGCAGATTCTCAGATTGAGCTTGTGTATCTGCGGGAGAACAAGGTGATAATAGATGCCAATGGCGGGACTTTCGCTGATGGCTCATCCAAGATGGAATGGAATTTTCCCGAGAATCCTTATGATGGAACAGGTTATTGGCCAAATTTTGGATTAGTAGATAATTCTGGTAAGGTGGAGATGCTGATGGCTGCCAACAATAACGTGAAGGAATACCGTCCAATACCTGTTCGTGAAGGCTATGAGTTGCAAGAGTTTTCGTATTGTTCTGGTAGTTTGTGGCCAGGTAGAAACAATGTCTATGGTAGTTCAAGAGACGATGATTTTTGTTCGTATTCTCTTGTAGCCAAATGGGTAAGGGTTTTCAAGATAGAGTATTTCGATGAGAACGGTAATTTGTTGGCTACAAGCAATTATCGTGAGTCTGATAGTGGGTTGGAGTTGGATGATCTTTTGTCGGTGGATGGCAAGGTGCAAAAGGGCTGGCGGGATCAGGACGGAAATGTATATAGAGTTGGCTCTAATCTTATACAGATTCTTGATGAACTACACGACCTGAAACTTACTCCTATTTTCAAATAGTTTTTTAGGGGAGACCTGATATTAACAATCATCGCCCGTTGCTTTTCTTACCGAAAAGCAGCGGGCGATTTTTTTTGTTGCAAAATTCGGAATAGTTTGCTATCTTTGCAGAGAACTAATCTTTCTGAATATGGTTTTTTACGATTACAAAAAGCACAAAGATACAAAACTTCATGAATCTCTTTTTTGGGAATACGATATGGACAGGTTCGATTTTCAGAAAATGAGGGTCGTTGTTGTTCAAAGGGTTTTGGAGCGCGGAGATATGGACGATTTCTATGCTATCCTTAATATGTATGGTATGAAAGGAGTGCGTGAGGCATTTTGTGATGTTCCATATATGAATGCCCGTGATATGAACTTTGTTTGTTTCTATTTTAAACTTAAGAAGGAGGATTTGAAATGCTTCAAACGTCAACAGTTGCGCCAGGCACTTTGGAATTGCTGAAAAAAGTGATGGCGGATCCTTTTTTGAAGGATTTTAGATTGGTTGGAGGAACTTCTCTTGCCTTGCAGCTTGGTCATAGAATTAGTGTGGATCTCGATCTGTTTTCTGTAAAGGATTTTGATGAGACTGTTCTTCGGGATTATATGGTTGATAATTATGGTTTTGTACCAACCTATATTGCTCCAAAAACTATTAAGGGAACCATCTCCGGTGTGAAGTTCGATTGTATTGCTCATTCTTATCCATGGCTTAGGGATTCTGTTGATGAGGATGGTATCCGTTTGGCTTCTATGGTTGATTTGTGCGCCATGAAACTGAATGCAATACTTGGAAATGGTACAAGGATTAAGGACTATATAGATTTGGCGTATTTGTCACAACATTTCTCGTTGAGTCAGATGTTTAATTTCTTTAAGTTGAAATATAATGTTAATCCAGTGATTCTTTATAAGGCAATTGTATTCTTTGATGATATCAATAAGGAAGAGCCTATTAAATTATTGAAAAAGAAGCGGTTTAATTGGGATTCTTTTGCTAAAAGATTGCTGTCGATGGTGAAATACCCAGATAGGATTTTTAAATCCATATAAATATTTACTATTATCGCCCGTTGCTTTTCAATCACGAAAGGCAGCGGGCGATTTTTGTTGTGTTTTAGAACTCAAAACCATCATCCACATCCCAATCCAGAATGCACCTGTCGGTAGTTGAGAAATTGATTGCGAGTTTCACGATTTTTTTCCCGGGCTCTATGGCGACGGCTACGTAGTCCATGTCGTAAATCTGTTCGAGGGCGTAGCGGGTTTTGCCGTCCAGCTTCAGCTCAAAGATATAGTTTACGTCATCGAACCTCAGCAAAAGATCGGCCCTGCCCTTTGCGCTCTCGGGGTTGGCTGTTACGTCGGCGCCGTAAGATGCAAGCATTGTGTATAATACCGAATGGTAGTGCTTCTCGTTTTGGTTGTTGAGCGAGAACGGGAATTTCCTGTAGAAGATATTCAGATACTTCATGAATCCTGCAATGTCGCCGTATTGCTTAAGGTCCTCGTATGCATCTATCATATAGCTGTCGGCCTTTTCGTCGCGGTGATATGCGTACGACATAAGGCTGTCTGCGAACGACATCCTTACTTCCGTGTTGGGGAATCCAAGCGTATATTGATTTCTGTTCTTGTTGTAGTTCTTTATCGACAGATATCCTGACTGATAAAGGAAGGGCACAAGGTCGGATACCTTCTCAACAGGTTTGTTGAAACGTTCAGCCCTGCACTTTACGTTGTTCAGCTCGGTCATGTCGAAATCAAACTTGTTTATCAGCTTTATCAGAGAGGATGGTGTTCCTGTATTGAACCAGTAATTCCGTAATTGTTTGCTGTCCAAGGCACTGAAAACCGAATAGGGATTGAAGATATCCTGTCTCTCTTCAGAGAAATGGTAGCCGTCGTACCTCTCCTTGAATTTTTTTACAGTCTGTTCGTATGTTATTCCGTTATGGTTAGCAAACGCTTCCAGGTCCTCTTTCAGTGCTGTTGTCATCTCGTCTTTGGTGATACCGCACAATCCCTCGTATTGTGGCTCAAGCGATATGTCGTTCAGATTGTTCAATGCCGAGAATATCGACATCTGCGAGAACTTGGTGATTCCGGTGATGAATACGAAACGGAGCTTTGGGTCAAGCTTTTTTATTGGCGAGAAAAGATTGTTCATTATTGTGCGCACCTGATTTTGTTTCTCGTCGTTGTCTATTACATTCAGCATCAGGCTGTCGTATTCGTCAATTATTATCACAACTTTTTGGCCGGTTTTCTCGTATGCAGCTTCTACTATGTTTCTGAGACGTAGATTGTATGCTAATGGATTTTGTGGAGATGGTACATTGTATTTAGTCTCGTATTGTTTCAGCATATCACCGATAGTCTCGTTCATAATTTCATAGTTGCCGCTCTTGTCGCCG
>JAZLKG010000016.1:0-15095 GCA_045597465.1 Bacteroidales bacterium
AGTTACGTTGGGATACTCGGGGATATAAACCTTCAGACGACGGAGACCTACGCTATAAGAGAAATTGAGAACACCACAGAGAGCGTCGCCACGATCGTTGGCGAGGTTTGCCTTGCCCTCCTCCTTGGCGGCGATTACCATGGCTGGACCGCCGAACTTCTGAACGAAGAGAGTTGTAGGACCCTCTGGACCGAAGTTGCCGAGGAACATACATACTGCGTTGATGCCATTCTCCTTGGCCCAGTCGAGAGCCTTGTATGTATCAACATCGTTCTCGATTACTACTGGACAGTCATATACCTCAGGAAGGCCTGCCTTCTTTACCTCTGCCATTACAGCAGCCAAACGTGCCTTGGTGAGCTCGATTGGGAAGCAGTCGCGGCTTACACCTACGATAGCGAGCTTCACTACTGGTTGATTGATCATAATTTAGTGTACAATTAAAAGGGTTAAAATATTGTTTTATTTTATTGGCAAATATAAAGTATTATTTCTGAATAAATCAATTTTTAGTCACAAAAATTATTAAAAATTTTCAGATTTTTTTTCTCGGCAGAATTGTGAATCTCGGGCAGACAATCATGCTTAACATATAGGCGTATTCCAGCTGACCGGCCTTAACATCGTAATAGGCATTGATTCCCGTGCGCAAGGTAAACACATCGTCGAAATAATTCTTGCTGAAATACAGCTCGCCAAACAGCATCGAGCGCTTCGCCTTATTATCAGCATCATCCAGAGCCCAGCCGCTGAAAAGCGGGTCGCCCCTGAAGCTCAGGAACTTGTGTCCGTACCAATGCCCGGCTGTAAGTCCAAAATTCCACATCCTGAGGTGCGCCTTTATATATGTACCCCAGCCGTCGTCCCAGGGAAGATCATCAGTGCCCGACATCGAGTGATACTGAACCAGCATGGCACGGAGCGATAGCTGACGGAATGCTCCGTCATTGGAACCATTGCGTCCCAAATGGTGAAAATCCAAGCCAAACGCTCCGTTCTCAAGACTCTGCATCTGGGCGTCACAGCTGTCTATCTGACCGCCTCGGTGAGCCACGAGGAATTCTCCCACAACATCAGCCCTCCACAAAGGTTTGTCCACTACCTTGAACTTCGACACATGGCCAACGGTAAAGCGCTCCTGGTCGTTGTCGCCCCAGAGGATGAAGTTTTCCCAGTTCATCCACAATTCGCCATCGTAACGCTGTCTGTTCAGTTTCAGCTGAATGCCGTTCTCAATGTTTTTGGTAAAATACCTGTCAGGATAAATGCCTAAGAAATAGCGCTCTGGATTGTAGATAGGCTCCAGGAGGTCGTGCTTCACGTTGCCCTCCAGGTATCCGCCAACTATCGTGAAACAATCATTGGGACGGAACACAATGCGGAAATAAGGATTGGCCTCCTGATACTTCTCGGTGCCGTGGTATTTCAGCACATTCCATATCAGCTGAAACGACAGCTGACTATTAAGGTTATACGTAATCTCAGGCAGAAAATGGAATCCAGGCAATGTGTAGCCCTTCACAAAATCGCCGAAATACTCGTTGTTCTTGAAGAAGCTGTGGCCGTAAATCCTGATACTCAGACGGTCGGCGGTATCGAGAATGGAGGTGCGCTTCAGGTAATCGTATTCATCAACAACGTCCTGAGCCATAGACACACGGCACAGCATCAGCAACACCAGCAGAAAAAAAACTTTTCGCATTGTATATGTTATTTTAAAGAAACCTCATCCACTATATTCTTGAATCTCAAATCATTGTAAACCTCATTGAGACGGCGGAGCTCAAAATCCAGAGTCTTGATGAAATTGTCGTTGTCGTTGGGAGGAAGGGTGAAATCAATATTCCAAACCAGCCGTCCGCAGGATTTTCCATCAGCAAACTCAGGCTCAGCCGAAAAATCCCTGACCTCGGCGCCCGTTGTCATACAGGCCGACCTCATAGCCTTAGCGGCCTGATTCTTGGAGATTTTCTCTCCAAACGCATTGGAAAACAGATAGATATTATCGACAACACGGATTCTATGCGGCCTCAGCGATACAAACTCCACGATATGCCCCGTAATATAACGCCACAATCCGTTGCCGCTCATCACCAAGGCGTATCGGATTCCAGACTTAGCCTCATTAAGCGGAATAGCCTTGCAATCAGCATTTTGCAAATCCTGCTCGGGTATCAGCTCATAATATATGCCATTATCGAGCATCAGAAGCAATCCGTCATCGGTGCCTTGTTCCTGATACGCCATGAAACCCTCGGGACCGCTGAGAGTGGAAATTATTTTCAGCTTCGGGCTGTCTACAATACCTTCCATATCAGCAACATACGGCAACGCATCCATACCGCCCCAAACCACAAGCTCCAAATTTGGCCAAAGCTCATATATATTCTTTTTGCCTGACTTCGCGAGCATCCTGCGCAGAAAAACCAAGATATTGGCAGGATAACCGCAGATACAGGCAACATTCTCTTTATAAGCGTTTTCCGACTCATAGATACAGTTGCCCGAGAGCCAGAAAGGCATCTTGCTGAAATAATCCTTGCCACCCATCAGCAGAATCTTGCCCGAGAAAAGCTTGCTGTCGGGATTCCGCCTCAAATACGATGCCAGGATATCCTTGGCCGAGAGCTCGTTGTTCTCTATTACACTGCGGTTACGGGCCGACTGGGCAAGCGCATCCCTCACATCATCCATTCGGCAGAGAGGCACCCTCTCCGCAAACTCCATGGGACCCATGTTGTACTTATTCCCGAACCCATACCTGCGGCCAACATCAGTCTTGGCAGCCTTTTTGAGAAGATTGCCAAACAACTGAAACTGAGATTCTTCGGGATACTGCGAATACATATCCACCCGCTCTCTATGCCCACGCAAGCTGATAGATGCTATGGTGCTGACGATCGACATAATTGTTTTATAGTTCAAGTTTAGAGCACACCTTGATGCCCTTTATGGAAAGTTCTTTTTTCTTTTTCAAATCCTTGATAGCAACGCCCTGAGTGGCAAGCCAATACAAAGATTTTGCAAGTTTATCGAGAGGCTTGTCCTTCAGCCACTGAAGCAACCATTCCCTTTTATTGATTACGGTGGAGACCTCCGACGTAACACATGGATGCACCTCGGCATATACTACCTTGTCGCCATAACCAATGGCATAATCCCAACGGCTCTGCTCGGGATATTTTGATTTTAGCACACTGTCGATATCCACACTGCCCTTAATCAAACGGTTGTCAGAAAATGAGAACTTGGCTCGCTCACTGCCTTTTATGGCCTGAATACCAGACTTATAAGCATTTGCTATATCAGAAGTCTGCTCTACTGCGGTCTTGAAATCGTTTTCCATAACTAAAGTTTTTTCGACACATTATCAGCCACAGAGTTGCAGATATTATAATTGAAACTTCCAAGACCACCACACTCCGATACATCAGTGTCTTCGCAAGAAGGGTCTAACGAGGTGATTTCCTTGCTGATACCGTTGTTGATATAATACGTCCTAACATTCGGCAACTTATTATGGAGCGACAAAGCCACAGCCTCATCGTTGCAATTTATAGTCTGACACATATAATTTACAAAATCAGATTCTGACGAAGTTCTCAGATTATACAATCCCCAGGCAAAATCCATTATCACCTGAGAATGAGTAGATATTATCACCTTGAATCCCATCTGCATAAGATTTGCCACCTCATAAAGCAAATCAACAACAGCCTTGGTATGCAATCCCATCTCAGGCTCCTCTATCACCACATATTCAGGCTTTTGAGTAGAAGTCTGCAAATCGTATAGTGCCATATTCAAAGGAGTATATTCGCGCTGACCTGCCGACCATGAAGAATTAGGGATATCAACACCATCTATCTTCATTCGCAGTTCCGATTTTCCAAGACTACTCTTGTCAATATAAATCCTGCCATTATGGTAAATGCTTGAAGGATAGCTGATATTGCTGAGCATTGAGTCCCCGTTCTGAAAAAGCACATTAAGCCTGTCGCTAAACTGCTTCACCACAAAAGGCGTCTCAGTGGCATATTCTGCAAAGGTCTTGGGTCTGCCATCATATATACACAGAGCCCTCTGAGCAGGAATGTAATACACATTCTCGCTCATAGACGAGTTTTCCAGGAAACTCACACCTCCCAGATCGCCACGAAACATTCCATAATAAAGTTTCACCAAATCCTGATCGCTTCCATAGTTCTGAGAAAAAAACTTGAACGCCTTTTTTATATATGACACATCATTATAAAGTTTCCACGCCTGGAGCAGGAAACTCTTGCCACTGGCCTGAGGCCCCACTACAAAGGTCAAATCTCCAAATTCAACCTCAGCACTTTTTATCGGGCCAAAATTATTTAACCGAAACTTTCCGCTCATATTCAATGATTAATTATGGACGCAAATATAATATAAAAAATTGTTTAAAGGTTTGTTTTATTAATGGTTTCTATTCCGCAAAGATATGGAGAAAATGGAGAATTAGCAAATAAAAGAAAGATTTTGTTATTTGCGGATAATTCAATACCTTTGTTATTAATAATCAACAACAAAACTAAACCCATGACAACAAAAAACATTGGCGATTTCGGAGAGGAAGCAGCCGTAAACCACCTGATAGAAAAGGGCTACACCATACTTGAGCGGAACTGGAGACTTAATCATCTGGAGGTTGACATCATTGCCGCCAACAGAGATTTCATAGTATTCTGCGAGGTGAAAACCCGTGACTACAACGCGCAATTGTCCCCACAAGACGCTGTTGACTCCACCAAACAGCGCAACATGATATCGGCGGCCAATGCTTACGTGAAATTCAACAAGCGCGACGAGGAGGTACGCATGGACATAATATCAATAGTCCACCACAACTGCGAAGTACTTGAGATAGAACACATAGAGAACGCATTCTACCCAACACTCCGCACAAGATAATCTTACCCGTCATGCCGTCTTACTACCTGAAAAACATATATGCTACAGCAATGCTGGCTATGATTCCAGCCACCTCGGCTATCAGTCCGGCTGATACTGCATAGCGGGTGTTCTTGATGCCGGCGCTACCGAAATACAGCGCCACTATATAAAAGGTGGTATCAGCGGCACCCTGCATAGTGCAGCTTAGGCGTCCGGCAAAGGAATCCACACCGCAGCTGGTCATGCAGTCTATCATCATACCTCGGGCTCCCGATCCGCTGAGAGGCTTCATCAAGGCGGTGGGCAATGCTGGGATAAACTGCGTATCCACGCCAATGGCGCTTAGTCCTGATGCCAGGCCGTCCGTTATCAAGGTCAACGCACCCGACGCACGGAAAACTCCAATGGCTATCAGCATGGCCACAAGATACGGGATTATCTTCACGGCTGTCTGGAATCCATCCTTGGCACCCTCTATGAAAGCGTCATAGACATTAATTTTCTTCACGGCCGCCATCACTATGAAAAGCACTATTATGGTGAAGATTATAAGATTGGCTGATACGGAGCTGATGCGCGATATTGTCTCCTGGTCCATCTGCGAAAACTGCCAGACCAGCAATCCCTCCAGCAAGAGGAATCCGCCTATGTAGGCCATTATCACCTTGTCGAAAAGATTGATTTTCTGCCAGATGCAGACGGCCAGAAGTCCGCAGAAAGTGCTCGCGCTGGTGGCAAGGAGTATCGGGATAAAGATATCGGAAGGATCGGCCGCCCCCATCTGTATCCTGTACATCATTATGGTGATGGGCAGTATAGTGAGGCCCGACGCGTTGAGAGTCAGGAACATAATCTGCGCATTGGAGGCCGTGTCCTTGTTGGGATTCAGCTCCTGCATCTGGCTCATGGCCTTCAGGCCCAGAGGCGTTGCGGCATTATCGAGCCCAAGCATATTGGCGCTGAAGTTCATTACTATGCTGCCCATTGCAGGATGATCCTTGGGAATCTCAGGAAACAGACGGCGGAAAAACGGGCCGAAGAGCTTGGCTATGGCATTTGTCATGCCGCCCCTCTCCCCCACTTTCAGCAGGCCCGACCACAGGGTGAGTATTCCCGTAAGACCAAGAGAAATCTCGAAACCGGTCTTGCTGGAATCGAAGACTTGAGTCACCATCTGCGGGAAAATCTCGGCATTGCCATTTATTATAAGCTGATACAGCGCCGAAAGAAATCCCAATACAAAAAACGCTATCCAAATGTAATTGAGTACCATGATTGATATGAGCCAATTATTCAACTACAAAGGTAATGAATAATCGGCTCATACGCAAAAATTTCTAAAGTCTTGGGATCCCGTTTTCTCAAAAGTTTTTGTTATCTTTGCATCAAACAATATACACAACAAATGGAACACGGCAAATACAACAATCTGGAAGAATACATCCGTCAGGCAGAGCCCCATGCGAGAATGAGAGGCTGGGCTTGGCAGACAGCCATTGGCCTGCAACAGGTGGACGGGCTTTCTACTTCGGAGTATTTGCTGGACACCGCCCGTCAGCATATCGACGGTGAAATCACCATTGAAGAGGCCCAAAAACTCATAGACACCTATTACAAATCACGCGGAGCAAGAACCATCCAAGAGGACGACCGCACGGAAGAGGCCGACAAGGTGGCTGCCCGTATCACGGAACTTATACAGGAAGAATCGTTCAGTTTTACGCCAGGGCAGATAACATCAATCCACAGAAGACTTTTCGATGGAATATACAAGTTTGCGGGAAAGATCCGCGACTACAATATCACTAAAAAAGAATGGGTACTTAATGGCAATACGGTTTATTATTCAAGTTGCGACGCCATTGTGGACAACATCAATTATGATTTGGCCAACGAGCGGAACTTCAGTTATGCAGGGCTGAGCATCAATCAGGCCATTGAGCACATCGCACGTTTTTGCAGCAATATTTGGCAAATACACGCTTTCGGGGAGGGCAACACCCGCACCATCGCGGTATTCATGATTAAATATCTCAAGACACTGGGCTTCTCGGTTGGCAACACAGCCTTTGCCCAAGACTCCTGGTATTTCAGGAACGCATTAGTGAGGGCCAACTACAGCAACCTGAAACAGGGCATCACAGAAAACCTCACTTTTCTGGAGCGTTTTTTCCGCAATATGCTTCTCAACGAGCAAAACGAACTCCGCAACCGTGAACTGCACATTGATTGGAAAGGAGAACAATCCGCCTCTTCCACACAAACCCAAAGTGCAACTTCCTTGCCGCCAAAGTGCAAAAATTGCACTTTGGAAGAGTTGGCAGTAGTAAGAATCATACTATCAGACCCCAAGGCAACACAGAAACAAATGTCGGCACAAATAGGCAAATCGGAGCGCACAGTAAAGACCATCACCTTGAACCTCAGCGAAAAAGGCATCATCCGCCGCATAAACGGAAAGCGGAATGGATATTGGGAAGTAATATGGGAATAGCGCGAGGATTTCAAAGTGCAATTTTTGCACTTTGGAGAAGAGATAATGATAAAAAACTATTACACAAAAATTATCCACACAAAAAAATCCCATACAAGCCTCATCGCCTGTATGGGATTTTCTATATTATGAAAAGGCAAGCAGGAAAACTACTTAGCCTCGTCGTTCTTGCGGATCTCTACGCGGCGGATCTTGCCGGAGATTGTCTTGGGAAGCTCCTTCACGAACTCGATGATACGTGGGTACTTGTAAGGAGCGGTGGTCTTCTTTACGTGGTCCTGAAGCTCCTTGATGAGCTCCTCTGATGGCTCGTAACCCTTGCCGAGTACGATAGTGGCCTTTACAACCTTGCCACGGATCTCGTCGGGAACGCCTGTGATTGCACACTCCACTACTGCTGGGTGAGTCATAAGGGCTGATTCTACCTCGAAAGGTCCGATACGGTAGCCCGAAGACTTGATAACATCGTCGGTACGGCCTACGAATGTGAGGTAGCCGTCCTGATCGCGCCAGGCCACGTCGCCGGTGTGGTAGATAGTGCCATTGTCGGTGAAAGCCTCGGCGGTGCGCTCTGGGTCGAGGTAATACTCCTTGAAGAGACCGCATGGACGCTTCTTGTTGATGCGGATAACGATCTCGCCCTGCTCGCCTTCCTCGCAGCTGCGGCCGTCAGGTGTCACGATGTCGATATCGTACAATGGGTTGGGAACACCCATTGAGCCAGACTTAGGCTCCAGCCACTTGAATGTACCGATAGAGAGAGTGGTCTCTGTCTGACCGAATCCCTCGAAAATCTTGAGGCCGGTGAGCTGAAGCATTGTGTCGTAAACGGCAGAGTTGAGAGCCTCGCCTGCTGTAGAGAGGTGCTTCAGGTTGCTGAGGTCGTACTTCGAGAGGTCCTCGCGGATAAGGAAGCGGTAGATTGTAGGAGGCGCGCAGAATGATGTAACCTTGTGCTTTACAATCATCTTGATCATATCAGCTGGTGTAAACTTCTCGTGGTCGTAAACGAATACCACCGAACCTGCAATCCACTGACCATAGAGCTTGCCCCAAACGGCCTTGCCCCATCCTGTATCGGCCACTGTGAGGTGAATGTCGGTCTCGTTGATATTGTGCCAGAAAGAGGCTGTGGCAATATGTCCGAGAGCGTATGTATGTGCGTGGGCCACCATCTTAGGCTCGCCCGATGTGCCTGATGTAAAGTAAATCAAAGAGATATCGTCGCTGTCGTTCTTCTCTGGACGAACAAATGGAGCTGCATTCTCCTTGCCCTTCTGGAAATCGTGCCAGCCCTCTGGAACCTCTGGACCTACAGAGATCAAGGCCTTTACGGTTGGGCTCTCTGGCATGGCAGCGTTGATGTGCTCCAGGATGAGAGGATCACCACAGGCCACGATAGCCTTGATGCCGGCCGCATTGTCGCGGTATACGATATCCTTCTTGGTGAGAAGGTGTGTGGCTGGGATCACCACTGCGCCAATCTTGTGGATGGCGAGGATAGAGAACCAGAACTCGATGTGGCGCTTCAGGATAAGCATTACCTTGTCGCCCTTGCCGATACCGAGGCTCATGAAGAAAGAGGCTGTCTTGTCGGTCTCCTTCTTGAGGTCGGCGAATGTGTATTTTCTCTCTACGCCCTTGTCGTTGGTCCAAATCATAGCCAGCTTGTCTGGCTGCTCCTCGGCCCAAGCGTCCATTACGTCGTAGGCAAAGTTGAAATTGTCTGGGACAATTATCTCGAAATTTTTCTTGAAATCTTCAAAATCCTTGAATTCTGTCTGTTTTAAAAAACGCTCTAACATTTTTATATTTAAGTTGCAATGATTTAGAACACAGATATACAAATCTACGTTATCTGTGTTCCATGATTTATAAATTACTTGGTGATGATAGCAAGGAACTTGGCCTTCTGATTATCGAGGGCAAGCATTCCGTGAGGTATCGATGAATCGAAGTAGAGGCTGTCGCCCTTCTCGAGTATCAGCTCCTTCTGACCGATCTGAATCTTTACACGGCCTTCTATCACGTAGTCGAACTCCTGGCCTGCGTGAGTGTTGAGAGTAAGCTTCTCGAAAGGCTCTATGCTTACCTCGAATGGCTCGATATTGGCGTTCTTGAATCCGGCGGCAAGTGCCAGGTACTTGTATGCCTTGGTGCGCTCCATGCTCACACCCTGTCCGCAGCGGGTAAGGAAGTAAGAGTTCATCTTTGGCTCGTAGCCGCTTATGAGTACCGAAGGCTCTATGTTGTATGCCTGGGCCACATCGCAGATGAAGCTCATGGGAATATCAACCTCGCCCGACTCGAAAACGGCAACCTTGTCGGCGGCGAATCCGGTCTTCTTTGCTACGTCCTCCTGGGTGAGGTCCAATACCTCGCGCAATCCCTTCAGACGCTCTGCTATCTGTTTAATCTGTTCGTTTATCATAATACGATTTGATTGTTTTTTTTATAACCTTGAATATCGGTGCAAAAATAGTGATAATTATTTAAATATCATATCATTTTGATAATTTTTGTTTCAGCATCGCAATCTCCTTCTCATAATGCGATATGATATCATGTATCTGCTCGTCGGATAGCGAGTCGGCGGCATCCTCCTTTATGCGCTCGTTAAGCCTGCGCTCCAGGTCGCCGAGGATGTTCATGTAGTTGATGAAGGCCTCGTATGGCGATTTGTATGGATTGGGCTTGTAGCCGTATGTGGGGTTGTTGAAATACTCGGTGCTCATGTAGTAGAAATAGTCGGAGCACTGAAGCTTCTCCCATATATCAGTAAGCGCCTCGCGGTTGGCGGTTTTCACAAGGCTTTGGAGAGCTGATACTTTCCTGAAAGCCTCCTGCTGAAGCTCGTTGCCCTGCCATGGAGTCATGTCGTGATAGCGGTTCATGCCTGATATCGGGGCCACAGCCTTAAGAGGGCCTACGGGCTGATACTGCTGTGCAGCCATTCCCGGAGTCTGGAAAACATACACGCCCGAATCTATTATCTTCTCCGTAAGATTCTTTATGAAGAGCAGCACCTCGTTGTTGTGGTATTGTGTGGTGTCGAAATATTCGAAATTGAGGCCGAGGTATATCACGTCGTCGTATTCATCCACCTCGTAGAGGCGCTCGGCAAAGTATTTGGGAGTAAAGAGTTTCTTATCCTTGAGGGCGTCTTCCAGCATGCGGGAAATGCTCTCGTTGCGGGGCAGGATGCGGAGGCGCGGCTGCTCGGGATTAAAGTACACAAAGTCAGGGCCCTTGATATCCAGGCTTCTGCCTGCGCCCTCCACAAGCATGGTGTCGAATCCCATCTTGTACACCATGGCGCCTATGGCATCGGTGTATATCAGCTCGGTGTTGCGGAACGTGGTGGGACGGCAGCCAAACAGCCGCTCTATCTCGGCAGCATGTTTTGTGGCCTGATGCTGAAACTCCTCAGCATCAGCCAACGAGGCCAGAGAATGGTTGTACGGCATGGCCACAAACTCCACGCAGCTGGTATCAGCCAGTTTCTGCAGAAGGGCCAAAGCATCAGGGCAACACTGCTCTATGAGCCCAAGCGCCAAGCCCGATATCGTTAGCGAAAACCTGAACAGGCCCTCGTGATGGTTTACGAGAGCCAGCAGCGATTCCAGCGTGGGTTTCAGAAACTCGCGCTCGTTGCGGCCTATCTCGGCACGGGTGGCATAGTCGTCGAAATAGAAATTGTTGTTGCCGATATCGAAAAACCTGTATTTCCTTAGCAGCAACGGCTTGTGTATGTTGAAATTAAGGCAAATTGTCTTCATAATACTAACTACTAACTACTGTTTTGTACACATCATAAATATCCTCGGCGCAGCGGTCCCATTTCATCTGATCCACCTCCTGGCGGCCATGAGCCACAAAAAACTTATTCAGCGCCGGATACTTCACCAGCGCGTATATGGCGTCGGCCATGGAATCCACGTCCCAGTAATCCACCTTCAGGGCGTGCCTGAGCACCTCGCTTACTCCGCTCTGATTGGATATTATCACCGGCACTCCGCTTCTGAGGGCTTCCAGAGGCACAATGCCGAACGGCTCCGATACCGACGGCATCACAAACACATCGCTTATGGAGAATAGCTGGCGCACCTCGTCGCGGTTAAGGAAGTCGGTGAAATGGAATCTGTCGGATATGCCTAGCCTTGCGGCGGTCCTTATCATGGAATGGTACATGTCGCCATTGCCGGCCATCACAAAGCGCACATTCTTCTCACGCTCCAATACCTTGTAGGCCGCGGCCAGGAAATACTCAGGGCCTTTCTGGAATGTAATCCTGCCAAGGAAGGTAACTATCTTCTCGCCATCTGCCTTGCGTGGCTCATGCTTGCCGGGCTTGAAATCCACGGCGTTGTATACGGTGGTGATTTTGGAAGCATCAGCCCCATATTTCTCCACGCAGATATCGCGCGTAAGGTTGCTTACGGTGATTATGCCGTCGGCCTCCTCCATGCCGTGCTTCTCTATATTGTATACGCGTGGATTCACGGTGCCTCCGCTCCTATCGTATTCGGTGGCGTGCACATGGATTACGAGAGGTTTTCCTGATGCTTTCTTTATAGCTATGCCGGCCTCGTAGGTGAGCCAGTCGTGGGCGTGGATTACATCGAAATCGTAGTCGGCCGACAGCGCCTCCGACACACGGGCAAACATTCCGGTCTCGGTATATAGGTTGGAGGTATATTTGCCGGTAAACTCGAACTTCTCCTGCGGGCCGTCAGAATCCTGAAGGTCCTGAAAACTTAGCTTCACCTCGCGGTTTTTGCCGCCCTGCGTGGCCATCATGCGTCCGTCTTCCTCAAAATAAACAGTATCAGGGTCTATGTGCTTGCGGATCAGGATCTTCTCTATCTGCTCGGCCTGCATGTAGGGGTGCAGCATCGAGGCGGTCTCTATGTACACGAGCTTATCCGACGACTGGGCATCCACCACCCTCACCCTCCTGTTTCTGATGGTAGAGTGGCGTTCCATATACTTGTTGGCACCGGCAAACACGGCATTGCCCGCCTTCTCGTCGCCAAACACCTTGGGAACCACAAATATCACCTTGGCATCGGGTATCTTGCCCAGACCGCTCACAATGCCGTGGCAGGCTGTGCCAAGACCTCCGGAAATGTGGGGCGGAAACTCCCAACCAAGCATTAGTATTCTCATATTCTTTTAGTTTAGAGATCAGAGATTAGAGTTTAGAGATTAGAGATCAGAGAACAGAGATTAGAGATTAGAGAACAGAGATTCTCTATTCTCTAATCTACAAACTCTAATCTATTATTAAAACTGGTCTATCAGCAGCTTTATCCTGTTGATGGATGCTATGGTAACGGCGCTGAGAGGCGAGCCCTTGCCCTCGTATGGCGGCTCCGACGAGAATTTCTCGTAGAAGTTGGGCGACTGAACGTCGATTAGCTTGCTGTCGAAAGCATGGTAGATATCAGTGGCCTTCTTTACACCGTCCTCGCCGTGTATCTTCAGGTAGAGCTCGGCCAGGAATCCGAGGTAATAAGGAGTGATGCAGGTATCAGGGCCAAACTTGGGATCGTCGGGGCTTAGGTTTCTGAGGCCCACAGGTGTTACAAGCCTCTGCTCTATCTCGGAGAGGGCCTTGGCTATCTTGTCGTCGCTTACTATCGGATACGGCAGTGCCATAGCCACAAGCTGACCCGGGCAGCAGGAGAGATCCTTGTTGCCGTGCTCGTCGATGCTGTCGGCCAGGTATCCGATGCTCTTATCCACAAACCTGGTGTTGAAGGCTGATGCCAGCATGCGCGCGTACTTGTTGGTGGCGTTGGCAAAATCGGTGTCGCCGGTCATGCAGGCCATGTCGTGGGCATAGAGCAGCGAGTTGTACCACATGGCGTTTATCTCGGCGTAATATCTCTTTACCGACGCGCGCGAATCGCACACAAGGCCGTTGATATCAGTATACAGGCCCGGGATGCTGTTGTTCATGCAGAGCCTTACAATCTCCTGCACCGTGGGGCCGAATATGGTGTTGATGGTGTTGAAGTTGCCTCGCTGGAATCCGTACTGCTGAACGGCCCATATAAACCAGAAAGGCGATTCGGGGGCGTAGTTGTTGTCGTCCACATCGCCAAAGGCGCCGTTCTTGTAGCGTCGTAGATACGATCTGGCTATCTTCTCGAACATGTCGAAATTGCCGTTGGGCAGGGTGAGGCCCGGAAGCGCGCCAAACCTGTCCTTGCTGAAATAGGGGCTGGGCGGCATTTTCTCCACCACGATGCACTCGCCGTTGCACTCGCGGAACATCTGATTGGCGGCAAACTGCACATACTCCTCATACGAGTGGCGCTTCATGCGGGTGTAGCTCTCGCTCTTGAAGAAATCCACCAGAGTGTTGGGGTTCTGGTTTTTCATCGACGCACAGAAAACCACACTCTCGCCCTGCTCCAGCTCTATCTCGAAGAATCCGGGCATGAAAAGGTCTTCCTGATACGGCTTTCCCTCGGCGTGGTCCTGCTCGTACTCTATGTTGTAGTTCCAGTCGGGAGCGGAAACAAAATCGCTGGGCTTGCTGGTCTGCATGTAGAGATACGGCTCGTCCTGATACAGGTGGTATCCTATTCCGTTCACCACCGGGGCGTTGCCCGTTATGATATCATGGCTGGCGCGGCGAAGCGTGGTGGCCTCCCTGAACGCCACAATGGGGCGTATCTGGAGTTTCAGCGGCTGAGCCGACTCCATCAGCGTGTATTTCAGCAGCAGAGTCTCCTCGTTGGTGCAGATAAGCATCTCCTTGCGGAGCATTATGTTGCCTATGCTGTATTCTATGCAGGTGAATGGGTTGAAGTTGGCCGACAGTATGTACTGATGCCCGAGAGGGAAAAACACGTCGGGATACTTTCGGGTAGACAGCATGAATGTTTTGCCGCCCGACACTATGGAATCGTCCAGGGTGGATAGTATCACCTTCATGCTCTCGGTGTTGCTGTCGTATATGGAGAGAAGTCCGTGCCAGCTGCGCGTGTTGCAAAGAACGATGGTGGTGGAAGACGACGCTCCCACAAGGTTGTTCTTGATGATATCTTTCTTGAGAGAGTACCTCAAGTCCAAAAGGTTGTTTTTATCGAAAGACTGTCCGCTCATAATATTTTCTCAAAACAAATTGTTACACAAATAGTTGCAGAGAGTTTCCCCTTGCAGGAAACCAAGCTCTCTCTTGGTCTTAAAGATAAGAAAATATTATCGGAAAACAAAAATAAAAATTACTGATTTTTTTACTCCCTCACCACCTTCACCTTATACTTGAAAATCTCGTTCTCGACGATTCTCGCGAATGTCTGTGTTCCTAATGGCAGGGTTTTCATTTTTGATTTTCGATTTTTCGATTTTTGATTTTTTTGATTGCTGCAAAGATAAGGTATTTAAGGGAATTGGGCAAAAAAAAATTCCGCTTTGCTTGCCGGCTTCCATTCTCTTCTCCTGCCACTTGGAAGCGCGGAAATGGGGTTATGGCTCACAAGCCTCAATAATTTTAATCATCGCATCCACAATCTCCTTCCAAAACAATACAACTATCCTTGTTTGATTGCTTATAGATATAATATTTAAATATACCACTAGGTTTATAAATAGAATCACCAGGTGCAACAATCTTACGCATTGAACGTCCCGTGTAGTTATTGTAAAACCGATAATCACTACCTTC
>JAZLKG010000017.1:0-4152 GCA_045597465.1 Bacteroidales bacterium
TTATCCGTAGAAAAAGTCTCTAAATCTTTTGGCCAAAAGGTTCTTTTCGAGGATATTACCTTTGGAATAGAGAAGGGGCAAAAGACGGCACTCATTGCTAAAAACGGAACGGGAAAAAGTACTTTGCTGAATATTATTGCAGGCTTGGATACACCTGATGAGGGCAAGGTGGTTGTGCGTAACGACATTACTGTTTCCTATCTTCCTCAGGTGGAGCATTTTGCCGAGGGAAGTTCTGTGTTGGATGCCATTTTTAATTCTCAGACTCCCGATATTCAGGCGCTGCGCGAGTACGAAACCTGTCTCTCGCTGATGACGAAAAATGATTCGCCGGAGCTGCATACCCGAATGGAACGCGCTATTTCGGAAATGGAACGTCTTCACGCTTGGGATTTTGAAAGTCGTGTCAAAGAGATTCTGTCGAGGTTTGGCGTGCAGGATATTTTGCAAGATGTGGGTGAATTGTCGGGCGGACAGCGAAAGAAAGTGGCGATGGCTAAAACCTTGATAGCGGACACTGATTTGCTGATTCTTGATGAACCGACTAACCATCTTGACATTGATATGATTGAGTGGCTGGAGGATTTCCTGTCTCATTCCAATACTACGTTGCTGATGGTGACGCACGACCGATATTTCCTTGATAAAGTCTGCAACGATATTATTGAGTTGGATCATACACAACTGTATCGCTATAAAGGTAAGTATGATTATTATTTAGAGAAGAAAGCAGA
Organism: Bacteroidales bacterium; assembly: GCA_045597465.1. GTDB lineage: Bacteria > Bacteroidota > Bacteroidia > Bacteroidales > UBA3824 > UBA3824. Next base: position 735 of record JAZLKG010000017.1, read on the forward strand.
ACGTCTTGCTAATGAAGCTGTTGAATTTGATAAATTGAAACAACTTTATTACAAGGAATTGGAATGGGTACATACTTCACCTCAGGCTCGCACGGGCAAGGCAAGGGCGCGTATCAATGCATTTGAAAAACTAAAAGAGGAAACACAGCGCACTGTAGAGCAGCCCGCAGAATCTTTCACTGTGAAAACAGAGCGCATCGGTAATAAAATATTGGAAATCAATAATCTTGATTTTGCATTTCCACAGCAAACGATTCTCAAGGATTTTTCGTATATTTTTAAAAAAGGTGAAAAATGCGGTATTGTCGGTCCGAACGGTACGGGTAAAAGTACATTGCTGAAGCTGATTATGGGTGAGATTCGTCCCGATGCTGGAAAAATTACGGCAGGACAAACGATTCAGTTTGGCTATTTTGCGCAGGATGGTTTGTCTGTCAAGGGTAATCGGCGAATTATTGACATCGTGAAAGAGCAGGCTGATATGATTAGAATGGAAACGGGCAATATGATTAGCGCTTCCCAATTCTTGAATCATTTTGGTTTTAAATATGAACAGCAATATACCTATTATGATGATTTGAGCGGCGGAGAAAAACGCAAGTTGCATTTGCTCATTACTTTACTTCGGAATCCGAATTTCCTTATATTGGACGAACCTACCAACGACTTTGATATTGATACCCTAAATCTGTTGGAGGATTTTCTAGGAAATTTCAAAGGTTGCCTGTTGATTGTGTCTCACGACCGTTGGTTTATGGATAAGCTTGTCGATCACATTTTCGTCTTTAATGGCGACGGAAAAATCAAAGATTTCTATGGAAATTATACGGAGTATCACCTGGATAAGGAAAAACAACTTCGGCTTGAGAAAAAAATAGCTAAGGCGGAGAAGGGTGTCGAGACGAAGTCTGTGGTTAAAAACAGTAATTCCAATAAACTCTCTTACAATGAAAAACGCGAAATGGAGGCTTTGGAAGTTGAAATAGTTAAGTTGGAAGAGGAAAAGAAGCAGTTGACCGAATTGATGACTTTGGCCAATGGAACGCCAGAGCAGTTTAAGCAGTGGGGGCAATCTTATCAGGAAATCTCTGAAACTTTGGATGTCAAAAGTATGCGCTGGCTCGAACTCAGTGAAAAAGAAGGGTGATATTCGATGAAAAAAGCCTTATTTCAATGAGATTTTTTTGTATTTTTGCACCCCTTATATTATAAGGTATAGATTTATTGCTAATTATTAAAAACTAATATTCTATGGAACGTAATTACAAACGTATTAACAATGTATTAGGCTGGTTAATAGGTATTTTTGCTTCGGCTATATACATTATTACCGCTGAGCCAACTGCTTCATGGTGGGATTGCGGTGAGTACATCTCTACTGCCTATAAATGTTTGGTAGGTCACCCTCCTGGAGCACCAACATTCCAGTTGATTGGACGCTGCTTTAGTATGTTCGCAGGCGGTGATGTGACTCAGGTTGCTTTCTGTATCAACTGTATGTCTGCTATTTGTAGCGGATTGACCATTATGTTCCTATTCTGGACCATCACGATGTTGGGGCGTAAGTTGGTGGCTCGCTTAGGCGAAATGACTCCTGCTCGAATGATTGCAGTTTTTGGCTCCGCACTCGTTGGTTCATTGGCCTACACCTTTGCAGACTCTCCTTGGTTCTCGGCTGTTGAAGGCGAAGTTTATGCTATGTCTTCCTTCTTCACAGCATTGGTATTCTGGTGCATCTTGAAGTGGGATATTGAATATGACCATCCTTATGAAGGTGTCAATCCTAATCGTTGGATCGTGTTGATTGTTTATTTAGTCGGCCTTTCCATCGGCGTTCACTTGCTGAATTTGTTGACTCTCCCTGCTATCGTATTGGTCATTTATTTCAAATTATCCAAAGAAGCAACTTATATGGGAGTAGTTCAAACATTGGGAATCCTCTCTTTCGTGGCAAGTTTCTTCTTCCCAGGTTGGTGGATGCTTTTTGTATGGGTATTCATTACATTCCCTTGTATGTATTATTCTATCAAAAAAGGAACTATTCATTCAAAAGCAGAGTGGGGTGTGTTCTTTTCTTTGATATTGTCTTGCATTCTGTTGGGTTTGATTCTTTACGGTATCATCCCTCAAATTGTTAATTTGGCAGGTAAGTCGGAGATTTTCTTCGTAAATTCAATCGGTTTGCCATTCAATTCTGGAGCTATCATATTCTTCCTGTTATTGGCAGGCTTAATTGCCTGGGGCTTGGTTTGGGGCTTTAGAAAAGGTAAACGCAATCTGATTACTGCGCTTTTCTCCTTCATCTTCTTATTGATTGGTTATTCAACATTCTTTATCTTGTTGATTCGCTCGAATGCCAACCCTACAATTGATGAAAATAATCCTGAAGATGCCGTTGCTTTGTTGGCTTACCTCAATCGTGAACAGTACGGAAGCTATCCTATTTTCTATGGCGAAACCTATAACTCTATGCCTTACGATTATGCAGACGAATCTCCTGTTTATGTGAAAGATAAAGAGGCAAAACGTTATGTAGTTTCCGATGCAAGAAAACATCGCAAGGCTGTCTTTGCGCCTGATCAAAAGATGTTGTTCCCAAGAATGTGGGATGCAAGCCATAAGGAAATGTATAGAAACTGGCTTTTGAATCAGTATAATACATCAAGTCCTAAGGATAAGGAAAATCGTCGTCAGATCAATAGGGATAGAGGTATTCCAACAACTCAGCAGAATCTTGTCTTTATGCACACCTATCAGTTTAATTATATGTACCTTCGCTATTTTATGTGGAATTTCTGCGGTCGTCAGAATGATGTGCAAGGCCGTGGCGGAAATCTTGAAGGTAACTGGATTACAGGAATTCCATTTATTGATGAAGCAACTGTTGGCTGTCAGACTGATCTTCCGACTTCGATGAAGAACCCTGGTCATAATACTTATTATATGTTGCCATTGCTCTTAGGTTTGATAGGCTTGATTTTCTATTCTATCCGAGATCCTAAGAACTCATTCATCGTATTGCTTCTTTTCTTGATGACAGGTTTGGCTATCGCATTCTATTTGAATATGTATCCATTCCAACCCCGTGAGCGAGATTACGCATTTGCCGCTTCATTCTACGCATTCTCGATATGGATTGGTTTTGGCGTGTTCGGTATTTATTACTTGTTCGAAAAATTGAAGAGTCACAAAGTGCAAGTGCTCGGCGCTGTCCTCACTACTTTGGTGTGCCTTGGCTTGGTTCCTGGCATTATGGCGGCTCAGAATTGGGACGACCACAATCGTGCACATCGTTACACAGCCCTGGCTATCGCAAAGAATTATCTGGATTCGTGTGCTCCGAATGCTATCCTGTTTACTTTGGGCGACAACGATACTTTCCCTCTTTGGTATGCACAGGAAGTTGAAGGTTATCGTA